>SFEJ01000016.1 GCA_004558035.1 Opitutia bacterium | reverse complement strand
ATGTCCTATGCTATATCATGCCTGGGAAAAATGAAGTTTCGACCATCTATAAAATTGCAAAGATAATTTCCAAGCAACGAGGAAACATTGAAATTATTTATCTCGGTGATAGGGAGTATAAAGGACTACTTCAATCTAACTACGATGTCTCTGCCGGTCCATCTGAATTCATAAGATACTTTGCAGATGCTACTTATATTGTGACAAATTCTTTTCACGGAACTTGCTTTTCTGTAAATTTCGAGAAAGATTTCAACTCCGTGATCGAAGTCTCTTCAACATCAGAAACCAGAAACTCGAGAATTGTAGATTTTTTGAGTCTTGTCGGACTTCAAAGTCGCATTATTAAACATCCGCTTAGAGGTATTAATTCAGAGCCTGAATTGGATTTTTCACGAGTTAATTACATGAAAATAAACAACACCTTAAAATCCTTAAGAGAAGACTCTTTGAAATTTTTAAATTCTGCAATCCAAACTCCGCTTACAATTCATTGAAACAAGCCTGTATGAAAAAAGTCATCACATACGGAACGTTCGATCTGCTGCACAAGGGGCACGAGAATCTGCTTCGGCGGGCGAAGGCGCTGGGCGATTATCTGATCGTCGGCGTGACGGGCGAGAACTACGACCGTTCCCGCGGCAAGCTGAACGTGCGTCAGTCGGTCGTCGAGCGCATCGACAACGTGCGCAGTCTCGGGCTCGCGGACGAGATCATCGTGGAAGAATACGAGGGGCAGAAGATTGAAGACATTCGGCGGCTCGGCGTGGACGTTTTCGCGATCGGTTCGGACTGGGTCGGGAAATTCGATTATCTCAAGGAATTCTGCGAAGTCGTCTATCTGGAACGCACCAAAGGCATTTCCTCGACGGAACTCAGGGCGGCGGACACGCGCATCGTGCGCATCGGCGTCGTCGGCGCGGGGCGAATCGCTCGACGCTTCGTCGCGGAATCGAAATTCGTGAGCGGCGTGGACGTCTGCGGAGTGCTGACGACGCGGCGGGAATCCGCGCGGGCTTTCGCTGAAGCGAACGAATTGGAGTTTTTCACGACGGAGTACGCGGAACTGCTTTCCCGCTGTGAGGCCGTCTATGTGGCTTCGCCTCACACGACGCATTACGACTACGCGAAGCGCGCGCTTGAGGCGGGAAAGCACGTGCTCTGCGAAAAGCCGATGACGCTTTCGGGAGCGGAGTGCCGCGAACTTTACGTGCTGGCGGGAACGCGGAGTCTTATCCTGATGGAAGCGATCAAGACGGCCTTTTGTCCGGCGTTCATTCAGCTCATCTCCATCGCGAAAAGCGGGCTGATCGGGCCCGTGGTCGATATAGACGCGGCCTTTTCGAAGCTCGTTCCCGAGGTCTGCCGGGAGACGGATCCGTCGCTCGGCGGCGGCGCGATTTCGGAAATGGGCACGTACGTGCTTCTGCCGATTCTGCTGCTCGCGGCGGGACAGAATCTGCGCGAAATGAAGGTTTTCTCGCGAAAAAATTCCCAAGGGACGGAAGGGTTCGCCCGCGGAACGTTGCGTTTCGAGGAATGCAGCGCGGGCTTCAAGGTGGGTATCGGCGCGAAGACCGAAGGCGCGTTGGTGATTTCGGGAACGAAAGGCTACATCTATGTTCCCGCGCCGTGGTGGAAGACGGATTATTTTGAAATCCGCTTCGAAGACCTGAACAGAACGCGGAAATACTTCGCGCCGTTCGAAGGGGAAGGGCTCCGCTACGAGATTTTTGAATTCGTGCGGGCGATCGGCGGGCAGAAGTCTTTCCGCGTTCCTGCGGAGATTTCCGTGCGTCTGGCGGAACTCATCGAACAGGCAAGAAAGGAACAGTGTTTTTGAAATGAGGAAAATAAAAGACACAGCGGAACTGCAGAACGTCATTTTGCGGATACAGGAAAAAGTCGATGCGTTCTGCCGCGAACACGGCATCAGCTATTCCTTGAGCGGCGGAACGTGCATCGGCGCAATTCGCCATAAAGGCTTCATTCCGTGGGACGACGATATAGACCTCTTCCTGGCGCCCGAGCAATATGATCGGTTCATTCGGACTTTCCGTGAAAACCCCGTCGAAGGCCTCAGACTCGCCACTTTTGATACGCGGAAAAAGTTTTTCGTGCCCTTCGCGAAAATCGAAGACGTACGCACGGAAATTCACGAAACCGTAAACCATCCCGCCGAAATCGGCGTGAACATCGATCTTTTCCCGCTCTCGGGTCTGCCGAACAGAGCGCTTCCCAGAAAAATCTATCTGGCATGGTGCAGACTGCTTCGCGGCGCCTTGGCGCTGAAACAGGTCGCGACAGTACCGACGCGCTCCCGTTGGAAAAACTTTGTACTTCGCGGCGGGCGAATCGCGCTCGCGTGGCTCCCGATAAAAACCTTGCTGAGACTGACGGCGTGGACGTCCCGTATTTTCGATTACGACAAGGCGGAATTCGTCTGCGAAATATTCAGCGGCGTGACGAAACCTTTTCCTAAAAAGGCGATGAACGAATTTCTCCGCCTGCCGTTCGAAGGCAAGGAATTTTTCGTAATGTCCGATTACGACGCCTACCTCCGGGCGACTTACGGCGACTACATGCAGCTCCCGCCTCCGGAAAAGCGTGTGACGCACCACGCCTTCAAGGCCTATTGGAAAGAATGAATTTTACCACCCCTCTTCCGCCTTCCTCTCGGTCAGGCGCGATATCGCCGTTTCCGCAACCGCTAAGCACTAATTGCCAAAAGCTACCCGCTAAACTCCGACCGCCGACATGTCTAAGACTCTCCTTCAAATCAATTCCGTGGTGAACTCCGGTTCGACGGGAAGAATCGCCGAAGAAATCGGGCGCACCGCGATTGGGGCGGGGTGGCAGAGCGTAATCGCCTACGGACGCAATCCTCGCCCGAGCGCCTCCGAGCTCATCCGCGTCGGGAACGACCTGGACGTGCGTCTGCACGGGCTGCGTTCCCGCGTCTTCGACGACCACGGATTCGGCTCGCGCAGGGCGACGGAGGCGTTCATCCGCAAGGCGGAAGTGCTCGCGCCCGACGTCGTGCACCTGCACAACGTCCACGGCTATTATCTCAACATCGACGTGCTTTTCCGTTGGCTCGCGCGGAGCGGCGTTCCCGTCGTCTGGACGCTTCACGACTGCTGGCCGTTCACGGGACACTGTGCACACTACACGCTGATCGGCTGCGACCGCTGGCTTACGGGGTGTTTTTCCTGTCCGCAAAAACGCGGCTATCCCGCGAGCTTCGTCCTTGACCGTTCCCGCAAAAACTGGGAGCGGAAGCGCGAACTGTTTTCTTCCGTCAAAAACCTGACGCTCGTTCCCGTCTCGGACTGGCTTGCGGGCGAAGTCCGGAAATCGTTTCTCGGAGACAAAAAAATCGTCCGCATCCACAACGGGACGGACACGGAGACGTTTTCTCCGAAGGCGGACGGGAACGCCGTCCGCGAAAAATACGGTCTGGGCGAGCGCTTCGTCGCGCTCGGCTGCGCGAGCTCCTGGGGAGAAAGCAAGGGCCTTCGTCATTACGCGGAACTGGCGCAACGCACGAACGGAAATCCGGCGATCGTCATGGTCGGAGTCACGGAGACGATTGCAAAAACGTTGCCGCCGAACGTCATCGCGATTCCGCGCACGGAAAGCATTGAAGAATTGGCGGCGCTGTATTCCGCGGCGGACGTGGTTCTCAACCTCTCTTACCAGGAAACCTTCGGTCTGACTACAGTGGAAGGTTTAGCTTGCGGCACGCCGGGAATCGTCTTCCGCTCCACAGCTTCTCCCGAGCTTATCACGCCGGAAACCGGTTTCGTCGTCGACCAAGGCGACCTCGACGGGGTGCTTTCCGCGATTGCGGAGATCCGTTCCCGCGGCAAGGCGGCGTATTCCGCCGCGTGCCGTTCCCGCGCCCTCGCCTGTTTCCGCAAGGAGGACCGCTGGGCGGAATACCTTCTTCTCTACGCCTCGCGACTTCGTTCGTAACCGCGCCCCCGCCAACCGCCAACCGCGCGCTAATTCTTGCGGGAACTCCGCGCTTTTGAAAGAATATCGCGCATGAGCCGTTTTCCCGCAGTCAGCTTTTTTCGAAAAGGAGGCGCACGATGATTTCCGCCGAGCGCATTCGCGAACTCATCGCGCACGGAGAAAACGAACGCGTCGAATTCAAATCCGCCGTCGGCGGCGTGCCTAAAAACCTCTTCGAAACGATTTCGGCGTTTCTCAACAAAAACGGAGGCGTCGTGCTGCTCGGCGTCAAAGACGGCGGCGCGTTCTCGGGGCTCTCCCGCGCGGAGGCGCGCCGGCTCGCCGACGAAGTCGTGGCGCTCTCGAACAACGCGCAGAAGCTTTCGCCGCCGTTCATTCTGGATGCGGACGTCGTGCCGTTCGTGGACGAGTTCATCGTCGCGATTGAGGTGCCCTCGTCCTCGCAAGTCCACAAATGCAACGAAAAATTCTTCGACCGTTCCCGCGACGGCGATTTTCAGCTACGCTCGACGGAGCAGATTCGCCAGCTCTACATGCGCAAAAGCGACGCGTTCTCCGAAAACAAGATTTATCCTTACCTTACGGAAGACGATTTTGACTCGAAACTGATCGCCCGGGTGCGGCAACGCATGGTCAACCTGCGCCCGGATCATCCGTGGCGCGAACTTTCCGACGCGGAATTTTTCCGCGCGGCGGGACTTTGGCGGAAGGATTTTTCGGAGGGGACGGAAGGCTACACGCTCGCCGCCGTCATGCTTTTCGGGAAGGACCTCACGATTCTGAACGTCGTGCCCTATTTCAAGATCGACGCGATTCTGCGCCGCAAAGATCTCGAACGCTACGACGACCGCGTGACGATTCAGACCAATCTGATCGACACCTTCGATCGGCTGATGGCGTTCGTCGCGAAGCATCTTCCGGATCCGTTTTATCTCGAAGGGGCGGAACGCCGCTCGCTCCGCGACACGATTTTCCGCGAGCTGCTCGTCAACTTTCTGATTCACCGGGAATACGCGAACGCGCATCACGCCACGTTCACGATCGAACGCGAGTTCGCCGAAACGCGCAACGCCAACAAGCCGCGTCTTTGGGGAAGCCTGACGCTCGACAACTACGAGCCTTTCCGAAAAAATCCGTCGATCGCCAATATTTTCACGCAGATCGGACTGGCGGAAGAACTGGGCACCGGCATGAGAAAAATCTCGAAATACATTTTCGAATACGCCAAGCGAGGCGGAATCGAATTTTTCGAAGAGGAACTCTTCCGCGCGAGAATTCCGCTTCCGCCGGAAGAAGAAAACGCACAAACGGACAAACAAGGCGAGAGCAAGAACGAGACCCGGAACATAGACAGAGACATAGACAGAGACATAGACAGAGACATAGACAGAGACATAGACAGAGACATAGACGAAGAACAGAGAATTATTTTGCAGTATTGTACGACCGCCAAAAGCGCCCGAGAAATCTTTAAGCACATAGGGCTTCGCTACAACACGATGGCATTACGGAGAGTTCTCCGCCCGCTTCTCGAAAGCGGCCGACTCCGGCGCACAGTTCCCGACAAACCCACAAGCCGCCACCAGCGCTACGTCACTGTAATCTCCTTCGAGGGGCATAAATAAAGCAATACGCTTTTGTCCCTGAACAACGTCCACGGCGACTACCTCACATCGACGTGCTTCTCCGCCGGCTCGCGCAAAGCGGCGTATTCCGCCGCATGTCGTTCCCGCGCCCGGCGGAATTTCAAATCGATTCCCGAAGGAGAAATGCCGCCCCTTGCGGGAAATCGCCCTGCCCCATCGGCTGATGAAGGGCGTGCCAACTTCCGCCGGAAGACGACGAAACGGAAATGCTCCTTCTCGAAGATACCGGAGAGGATGTGCGTGCGAAACGAAGTGAGGAATGGAGTAAGGAAAGAAGCGGAAGTAAGGAAAAGAAGAGTAAGGAAAGAGACATGGGAGGAAAAGAATCTGAGAAAGCTCAAAGACGAGAGGCTCATCGTTCGGCGCGGCGGGCGACGTTACGGCGCTTGGGAAATCCTTCCCGAAACTGCGGAATAAAGCCGGACGAAGAGCGCTAAGCCTCGGCGCGGATTTCAGGCGTCGAGGCGGCGGCGGGGATGTGTGCGGCGGTGCTCGTCGCGCAGCTGCGTCCGCTCGACGGCGGTGTAGATCTGCGTCGTGCTCACGTCCGCGTGGCCCAGCATTTCCTGAATCGCGCGCAGGTCGGCGCCGTTCGCGAGCAGGTGCGTCGCGAAGGCGTGGCGCAGCTGGTGCGGGTGGATTTTTCTGCGGATGCCGGCGCGCTCGACTTCGCGCTGCAGAAAAGCCCAAAGCGTCTTGCGGGAAATCGCCCTGCCCCATTGGCTGATGAAGAGCGCGCTGCCCGTCTTCGGCTTGGCGAGACGCGGTCGCCCGGCGTCCGAAAGATATTCCCGCAGCGCGCGCACGGCGGAAGCGCCGACGGGAACGACGCGGTCCTTCGATCCCTTGCCGCGCACGCGCACGAGCCCGTCCTCGAGATTCAGCGACTGCAGGTCGAGCGCGCACAGCTCGGACGCGCGCAGCCCGCTGCCGTAGGCGAGCTCGAGCATGGCGCGGTTGCGCAGCCCCTGCGGCGAATCTTCCGCGGGCATGTCCAGAATCGCGGAAACCTCCGCGACCGAAAGCGTTTCCGGCAGCCGGCGCGCGAGCTTCGGACGCGCGACGACTTCGCAGAAATCGTCCGCGCGCGCTCCCGTCGCGACGAGCCGCCGCGAAAACACGCGCAACGCCGTAAGCTTGCGCGCCGCGCTCTTGGCGGAGACGCCGGCTTCGTCCAGCGCCTTCAGCCAGGCGGAAACGTGCTCGCCGCGGACGCCGTCCCACGTTCCCGCGAGCCCTTCGCGGCGCAGAAAATCGCAGAACTGCAGCAGATCCTTGCGGTACGCGAGCAGAGAATTGCGCGCGAGCCCGCGTTCGAGATCGAGGAACGCGACGAACTCGTCGAGCCCGTCGCGCATGGCTTCGGGCGCGATGAAGTTCGGCGGCGATTTCAGGCGGGACACGGAAACGCGGCGCTCACTCGACGCCGGAAATCCACCAACGGTCGAAGGGATTTTCGAGCGGCGGGAGCGATTCGAGCGCCGTTCCCGCGGCGCCGGCTTCGGCGCGCATTCCGGCGGGAGCGCCCTTCTTAGGCGAATCCAGCGCGACGACGGCAGTCTCCTCCACGCGCGTCACGAGAAAATCGATCCAACGGCGCTCGACCGCCTCGGTTCCGAAGACTTCCCAGTCGCCGTCCGAATTGTGCTCGTACATCTGCTTCGTCATTTCCTCGACGGAAATCCCGAGCTTTTTCGCGACCGGACCGATGAACATACGATAGACCTCCTCCGTCGTGCGCATGGACTCGCGCAGCGAAGTCAGGTTCGCGCGGGCGAACACGGAGGAAATCTGGTGGTGCAGAATCTTCGTATTCTCGAAGCAGTAGGAGCGTTCCGCCGTCGTCGCGATGACGGCCGCCATGCTCGCCGCCATGCCTTTGACGACGACGTACACCGGCGCGCGGCTGCTCTGCATCGCCTTCTGAATCTGGTAGCCCGCCATGACGGAACCGCCCGGCGAGTTGTCGATGACGAGGAAAATCGGGTATTCCGTGTCGCGGGTGTTGAGGAACGCGATTTCCCGGCAGATGCGCGCGGCGGATTCCGGCGTGACGGGGCCGTTGAAGTCGACGCGGCGGTCGGAGACGTAGAGCGTGCCGTCCACGAGCGGTTCCTTCAGGTATTTCGGCGCGGCGGCGGGAGCGACCTTTTCGATCTCGAGCTTCTTGGAATAAATCGCGGCGGGAGCGGCGAGCTCGTTGTTGAGCGCCGCGACGCGCGCCTGCAGTTCGCGCGAGTCCGTCTCGAGCTCGGCGAGGCGGCGCTGTTTCGCGCGCAGTTTCGCCTCGGCGCGCGCGGTCGCGAGCGCGAGTTCGCGTTCGAGCTTCGCGCGTTCCTCCTCGATCGCGGCGAGCTTTTCGGCGAACGCCGCCGCGCGCTGCGCGCGTTCCGCGTCGAGACGCGCCTTTTCGAGCTTCTGCGGGAGCAGCTCCTGCTCCAGCTTCGCGTCGGCGAGGTTCAGTTCCGCCTCGAGCTTCGCGCGTTCGGCGGCGAGTTTTTCGACGCTCTCGCGGAGCGTCTTCATCGCCGCCTCGTTCGCGTTTTCGGGCGCGGGAGCGGGCGCCGCGGCGGCCTGTTCCGCGGGAACGGCGGGCGTTTCCGCGGGAGCGGCTTCCTCGGCGAAGGCGGACGTTCCCGCCGTCAGCGCGGCGGCGGCGAAGAACACGGTTTTACGGAAGGGATTCTTGAAGAAAATCATGGCTTTTTCGGCTTTCTCTGTTCGGGGTTCAGCGGGCGAGACCGTAGCGGTTCTGCGGATCGTAGATCAGCCAGGCGTCGCCGGGCTCGAGACGCGGCAGCTCGAAGCGCGTTCCCGCGGAACCGGTCTCCGCGCCCGCGTCCGCGACGGCGGGAACGGCGGAATCGACGATGCGCTCCGCGACGTGGTCCACCCAGCGCATTTCCGCCGCGTCCCTGCCCCACGCGGCCCAGTCGCCCGTGGAAAAATGCTTGTACATGTCGGCGACGAATTCCTCCTGCGTCTTGCCGATTTTTTTGCAGACGGGCTCGAAGAGGCGCGAGACCCAGTCCCGCGTCTGCTTGAGCTGTTCGCCCATCGACGTCATGTTGCCCACGACGCTCGCCGAAGCCTGGTGGTGCAGAATGATCGAATTTTCGTAGCAGAACGAGCGCTCCGCGAGCGTCGTGATGATCGCCGCCATGCTCGCCGCCATGCCTTTGACGACGACGTACACCGGCGCCTTGCTGCTTTCCATCGCCTTCAGGATCTGATAGCCCGCGAACGCGGAACCGCCCGGAGAATCGCCGATGACGAGGAAGATCGGATATTCCGAGTCGCGGTTGTTGTAGAAATAAATGCGCTCGACGATGTAGCGCGCGGAATCGCCCGTGACGGGGCCGTTGAAGTCGATGCGCCGGTCGGAAACGTAGAGCGTGCCGTCCACGAAGGGATCCTTCAGGCGGACGGGCTCGAGCGCGGGAACGCCGCGCGCCTTTTCCTCGAGCCCGGAACGCGTCACCTCCAGGTTCAGCCTGCCGAGCTCGATTTCGCGGGAAAGGCGGTCGATGCGCGCGTCGAGCTCCTGCTCCTTCACCTGAGAATTGCGGGCGAGCATGGCGAGATTGTCACGGGCGGCGTCGCGCGCGGCGACGGCGTCGAGCGTGCGCTTGGCCTCGTCGATTTCGGCGAACTCGGCGGCGAGCTTGGCGCGGCGCAGCTCGGCGGCGGCTTCGCGGCGCAGGCGCGCCTCGTTGCCGGGCGCCATGTCGCGGCGCAGACGCACCTGCGCGAGCGCGACTTCCGCGTCGATGCGGGACTTTTCCAGGCGAAGCAGCGCGACCGCCTCCGCCTCGAGCCTGCGCTTTTCGGCCTCCGCCTTTTCGGGAGAGATTTCTTCCGCGGGAACGGCGTTTTCCGGCGCGGGCGCGGGAACGTTCTCCGCGGGAGCGGCGGCCTCGGCGGGAACGGCGGCCTCGGCGGGAGCCTGTTCGGCGGGAACGTCCGCGGCTTCCTGAGCCGCCGCCGACGCGAACGCGACGAACGGCAGCAGCGCCGTCGCGAAAAGGATGTTCAGATCGTTTTTCTTCATAAAAAATTCTGTCGTTGCGAGGGGTGGAAAATCGAAAAAATGTTCCGTCCATCATACGGAGCCCGCCCGCCGCGCGCGAGCTTTTTTGCGGACGTTCCCGCGGGAGGAAGGCGAGGCGCGCGGGATCAGCGAACGCTTCCTGCCCATTTCCGTCGGCATCGAAAACGTGAAGGACCCGATCGCCGACCTCGAACAGGCGTTCGGTAATGAATAACGAATAATGAATAGTGAATAACGGATATCGAAAGTTCATTATCAATTATTCATTATCAATTATTCATTATTCACTGTTCATTATTCACTATCCACTGTTCACTATTCCTTGCTCTCGACCGGACGGGGCTTTTGATGTAGCATCGCCCGAAATTTTTCCGCCATGTTTTACGACTTTGACGAAATCATCGAACGCCGAGGCACGAACAGCCTCAAATACGACTTCGCGCGGGAACGCGGCATGCCCGACGACCTGCTCCCGCTTTGGATCGCCGACATGGATTTCCGCGCGCCGCGGGAGGTGACCGACGCGCTCGCCGCCCGCGTCGCCCACGGCGTGTTCGGCTACGCCGGCCCGCTGCAGGATTACTTCGACGCGCTCGGCGCGTGGTTCGAAAAACGCCACGCCTGGAAATGCGATCCGCGCCGCTTCGTGCAGACCAGCGGCGTCGTGCACGCGTTCTCGACGCTCATCCGCGCGTTCACGCGCGAGGGCGACGCGGTCGTCGTCTGCCAGCCCGTCTATTATCCGTTCGAAAGCGCGGTGCGCGCGAACGGCCGCAGGCTCGTCGTCAGCGAGCTCCGCGAGACGGACGGGCGCTACGCCGTCGATTTCGAGGACTTCGAGCGGAAGATCGTCGAAAACGACGCGAAGCTTTTTCTGCTCTGCAGCCCGCACAATCCCGTCGGGCGCGTGTGGACGCGCGCGGAGCTCGAGCGACTCGGCGAAATCTGCCTCGCGCACGGCGTCTTCGTCGTTTCCGACGAAATCCACGCGGACTTCGTGTACGCGCCCGCGCGCCACACGGTGTTCGCGTCCGTGAAGCCGGAATTCGAGAAGAACTGCGCCGTCTGCACCGCTCCGTCCAAGACCTTCAACGTCGCCGGGCTGCAGATTTCGAACGTCTATCTCGCCGACGACGCGCGCCGCGCCGCCTTCCTGCGCGAGCTCGAACGCCAGGGCTGGTTCGGCCCGAATCTTCCGGGGCTCGTCGCCTGCCGCGCCGCCTACGAGCACGGCGCGCCGTGGCTCGACGCGCTGCTCGCGTATCTGCGCGGGAACGTCGATTTCACGCGCGATTTTCTGCGGGAACGCGCGCCGAAGATCCGCTTCGTCGATCCCGAAGGCACCTACCTCGTCTGGCTGGATTTCCGGGCGTTCGGGCTCTCGGACGAGGCGCTGCGCGCGAAGGTCGTCGGCGAGGCGAAACTGTGGCTCGACGACGGCTTCATCTTCGGCGCGGGCGGGAACGGCTTCCAGCGCGTGAACGTCGCGTGCCCGCGCGCGACGCTCCGCCGCGCCCTCGAACGCCTCGCCGCCGCCTTCGCCTGAAGGCGCGCAATCGCGCCGGCGAAAACCCGCGCGCCCCAAACGGGAACGAAAAGGAAGGCGAGCGTCCCGCTTGCCCTCGGGATCTTTCCCCGCAAAAACTCCTCTTTAAGCTTTAAGCTCTTTAACACAGAGGAACGAAGAAACAGGGGAACGGAGGATAAGCGTCCCGCTTGCCCTGCGAAACCAGCGGACGGAAACTTCCTCGCCCCGACGGGGCGCAACAATCGTAACCCCATGCGCGACGCGAAGCGCGCGCTTGGGGCAAATCCCGCACCTGCGCCGCGCCTGAAAGGCGCAACCGCCCGACGCGTTCGACGTTTTCCCGACACGCCGTTCCCGCGGGGCAGTTGCGCTTTTCAAGCGCGTGTTCTTTTGCGGACGCTGCCCCAAGCGGCGGCGCCGCATGGGGTTATTTTTGTTCCGCATTTCATGCGGGAACATGGGGACGAAGGCATTCCCGACTTCGGTCGTGAGGCGGGAGATTTTTCGCGGCCGCGCGGCGAGGAGCCCGCGGGACTGAATCAAATCCCTTAAAATCCCCGAAATCCCTGTTCGGTTTTTGCGTTCCCGCCGAGGGCAAGCGAGACGCTTACCCTCTTGATTCGTGAAATTCGAGCAATTCGTGGATTCAAAAAAATCTGCGGGAATCCGCGAGGTCTGCGGGAAATTTTTCGCGTCCGTGCGCCCGCAATCGCGCACTTACAGCGCGCTTTGTTTTTGTCCGTTCACGTAGGGTTAAAACCCTACGCTGGGCAATTTCGCCCCGTCGGGGCTTAGTTTCCCTTTTTTCGGCGGGGCGCTTCCCGGGACCGAATCAAATCCCTTAAAATCCCCGAAATTCCTGTTCCTTTTCGCCCGCGCCCAAAAACTCACAAAAAACGGCGCCCACGCGGATCTCTCCGCGAGGGCGCCCACACACTAACTAACACACAATAAAAAAGATGAGAGCTTAAAGCTTAGAGTTTAGAGAAGCGGCGTTCCCGCCTCTTTAAACTTTAAGCCTTAAACTTTAAGCTTTCTTCCGGCGACGGCGCGCTCCCGCGAGCGCAAGCGCCCCGAGTCCCGCCAACAGCCCGAACACCGACGGCTCCGGAATCGCCGCAATCGTCAGCACGCCGTTCTTGTAACCCGAAATCCGCCAGTCGTTTCTCAACGCTTCGGAGAGCTTGAACGTCAAGTTTTCTCCGGCGGAAATCGTGTCGAGAATCTTGAATTCGTAGGAAGAATTCGCGAGCGCGGCTTCCGAGACAAGTGCGATGCCCGTCAAATCAAGATCCGTAATCGTCACAGTCGTATTCACCGCAAGGCTCGCCGTAGCGGCCGCACCGATGATCGCCGCCGTCGTCGCATAAGCCGAGCTCAGCGCGATTTCGATGTTCGTCTGCGCGAGCGTCACGTCCGCGTTGACGCTCAGCTGGCCGCCGGAGAGCTTCACTACGTTAGTCCCTGCGCCAAGCGAATACGTCCGCGTTGAAACGACGATGCCTTCCTTGATTTCAAGCCCTCCGGTAAAGGAATTGGCGCCCGAAAGCGTCAGCGTTCCCGCGCCGACCTTCTTCAACGCGCCGGAGCCGGAAATCGCGTTCACAATCGAAATCGAAGCTTTCGCTTCCGTGAACGTCTTCGTCGCCGTGTCGTATTTGCCCGTGTTGATGGTGCTCGTCGTGCCGTCGCCGAGCACGACGGAAAGCGTTTTGGCGGTGCTGCCGGAGCCGCTCGTCACGTTGATCGTCAGCGAATCCGCGCTCGTGCCCAGCGTACCGCCGTTGAGATTCAGCGCACTGGTGTTCAGCGAAGTTGTGGCTCCAGAAGCGCCCGCAGTCGTATTGGCGACGACGGCTCCCACGACCAAAACACCGCCCGATCCAAGATTTACCGTGGAACTTTTTTTAGTCGGGTTAGTAGTATTCCACCCCTGACCGAAAGTCAAAGTCTGTGCGACGACCGTGCCGCCGTCGTTGATGTTCACGATGCCGTTGCCGTCGCGGGAAATCCAAAGATTGCCGCCGACGGACAAATCGCCGTTCACGTTCAGCGTGGTCGTATTTTCATTTTCCCAACGCAACGTCATTCCCCCCGTCACCGACATAGACGCTCCCGCCGCAATCGTGAGCGCCCCCGCGACGCTTTGTCCCCGAAGACCTCCGTAAGTCCCGACCGTTGTCGTTCCCGCAGTGACATTCAGCGTGCCCGCAGACTGCGTCAGCGTCGTAATCGTCGCGGCGCCGCCGATCGTCAGCGTGCCCGCAGACTGCGTCAGCGTCGTAATCGCCGCGGCGCCGCCGATCGTCAGCGTTCCCGCGTTCTGCGTCACCCCTGTAACATTCACGTTTCCGTTGAGAGTGAGCTTTCCAGCACCGTTTTTGACGAGAACGTCGTTCCCGCCGCTCAGATTTGAAAATACGGAAGATTTCAGGACCTGCCCGTTGATCGTCAACGTCGCGTCCGCGCCGACGGTGATCGGCGCGTTGTCGCGACGGATGACGAGCTTGACGTTTTCGTCAATCGACGCGTTCGCGCCCTCGCCGACGACAATCTGAGAGCTTCCGCCATACATGTCCCAGCGCGTGTTCGCGTCCTTGCCGGAAAGCGTGCCGTTGAGCGTCAGCGTACCCGCGAAAGTTTCGTTCGTCGAATGATTGAGATAAAGTCTTCCCCCGGCGTCAATCGTGATGGAGCGCAAGGAATCCTCGCCGCCGTTGTAGCCGGTGAGATCGCCCTTGGTGAATTGCAGTTCCCCTCCGCTCTTAACGGTAATGGCACCACGCAAGAGACCCTTACCGCCTGTTTTCGTGTCGAGCACGAGCGTCGCGCCGTTTTCGACTGACGCCGTTCCCGCGATTTTGACATAGGCTTCGGACGAAACCGTAAACCTATGCGTGCCGCCCGAAATCGTGAGATCCGTCACCGTCACGCCAGTCGCGATGTTCGTCTCCGTTCCCGTCGTGCTCGCGTCGAACGTCACGCTGTCGTAGTTCTTGAACGTCGTCGATTCCGTCGCCTCGGCGGAGGTTTTCCAGTTCGCGCTCGCCGTGTCCCAAGGCGTGTTGGTCGCGCCGCTCCAGATGAGGTCGCGCACGGAATTGGAAATCGTCACCGAGATGGTACTTCCGTCAATGCTCCATGCCTGGTCGTAGTAACCGGAATTCGCGGCCGTAAGAGAAAGCGTCCCGAGAGTCGCACTGTCCGTTCCCGTGAAAATCGTATAGGTACCGTTTTTGATGACACCGGAAAGCTCGACGGAGCCGCTGGTCGCGGTAATCGTGGAAGCGGAAAGAAGCGCCGTGTCGCCGAGACGCGAAACGTCCCCGAGCACGATGTTGCCGCCGTTCAGCTCAAACGTGGCGCCGTTGCCGGTGAAGGTCGCGCCGGAAAGGTCGAGCGTCGTGTTCGCCGCGATGTCGATTGACGCGCCCGCACCGAACGAAACATTGCTTCCCGAAAGCTTCGCCGTGCCGCCGCCGTTGATGGTGGTCGCCCCCGTAAAGTTCAATGCCCTGCTTCCGGAGGTAATCGTGAAAGTTTTGTTCTCATCAATCGTCCAAGTCTGTGTGCCGCGAATCGTGTTCGTTGTATTGGAGTCACCAGTGTTCAGAGTGAGCGTAAAGCTTTCATGGAAAACGGATTTCGCCGCAGTGCCGTCGCCGTTGCCGAGCATGAAAGAACGAGTGCTCGTACCATTCGCAGAAATCGAAAATCCGGTCGCGCCGCTCTCGACGATGATGCCTCCCAACGTCAAAGGATTGAAAGTGTAAACGGGCGTTTTAATCGTGCCGGCGGTGTAGTCCCCCGTGAAAGAGCTGTCATCAAGCGCGACGAAGCGAAGCGTGTTCTGGTAAGTCGGTCCAGCAGTGGCGGATGCGTTGTCTCTTCCGATGATTGGTTGAACGGTAGTCTTCCAGTTGTTGGCATCTCCACTTGTGCTATTTCCATAGGTAATCGCCGTAAACGCCCCGCTTTCATCGGTCGTGTAGTAATATCCGTAAGCAAGGTCGCTCTTATTGTTGACGCCATTTCTTCCGGCCCAAGTGTAAATCGTTCCGGAGAACCCCGAAAGATCGGTTTCCGCGTACGCAGTCGCGCTCATCGCTGCGGCGGCGAGGAGGGAGGTGAGGAATAATTTTGAGGATTTCATGTGTTGTGCAGTTTTAGTTGTTATTTTGAAAGGGAGAGTTCGGCGGGAACGCGGACGGCGCGGTTTCGCGGGATTTGCGTGAAATCCTGCGGAGGAGCGCCGTGACGTATTCGAGACGAAACATGGTTTTCGGGGACATTTTGGGGCGATAATGTACGGGTATGCAGACCGAGGGGGAACGCTCTGCAATCCGCATGAATAAAGGAAACTGTAAAACTATAAAATATAAGTCTGATTTTAACGCAAAGAACGCGAAGATTTTCGACCGCGAAGTCAAAGGAAGTTAAGGAAAGTTTTTAACCGCGAATTGACGCGAATTTTCACGAATTTCGACCGGCGTTCCCGTGAAAACCGCGTCATTTCTCCAAAAATCTTTGCGTCTTGGCGTCTTTGCGGGAAAAATTTGTGCGTGAGGATTTCGAGGAAGCGACAGGAATGTCGCCTCTCCACTAAAATTCCGTGTTTTTCCGTGTTTTCCGTGGTCAAAAATTCGGGCTTGCCACGGTCTGCATAACCGAGGGGTGGGGCGGGGACGCGTTTTTCCGCTTTCCGTTTTTCGTTTTCCGTTTTTAATTGTCCGCATGACGCATTTTTCCGGATTCGTTCCCGTCTTTCCCGCGCTCGAGGCGCGGGGGCTCGCCGTCGCGCCGGCGGGAACGCGCGCCGCGGTGCTGACGGACGTCTCGCTCGCGATTCCGGAGAAATGCCGCGCGGCGCTCGTCGGCGCGAACGGCGCGGGCAAGTCCACGCTGCTGCGGACTTTCGCGGGGCTGCTGGAGCCGCTCGCGGGAACGGCGTCGGTCTTCGGGCGGCGCGCGCGCGCGGGCGAGCCCGACGTGTGCTTTCTCGCGCAGCGCAGCCGCATCGACTGGACGTTCCCGATTTCGGTGCGCGAGCTGGTCGCGTTCGGGCGCTGCGTGCGCAAGCGCTTTCCCGCGCGCGTCTCGCGCGAGGACCTGGAACACGCCGACGCCGCGCTCGAAAAGCTGCGCCTCGCCGACCGCGCCTCGCGCAACGCGGGCGAGCTTTCCGGCGGCGAGCAGCAGCGCGCCCTGCTCGCGCGCGCGCTCTGCCAAGAGGCGCGCCTGCTGCTGCTCGACGAGCCCTACGTCGGGCTGGACGCGCGTTCCCGCGACGTCATGGACGAGACGCTTTTCGGCGCGGAGGGGCGGCGGCTGACGCTCGTGATGGCGACGCACGATCTCGCCGACGCGCTCGGGCATTTCGACCGCATTCTGGAGATCCGCGACGGGCAGCTGCACACGGTGCGCGCCTGCCGCGGGCATGAACGTTTCGTGGAGCTCGACTGACGTGGAGACGCTGCTCAATTGGCTTCTGGAGCCTTTCGAATTCGACTTCATGCGCAACGCGTTCGCGAGCGTCGCGCTCATCGGCGTCGGCAGCGCGATGCTGGGCACCTACGTGGTGCTGCGGCGCAGCGTGTTCATCGCCTCGGCGCTTTCGCACACGATTCTTCCGGGCGTGACGGCGGCGGCGCTGCTGGGCGTTTCGCTCTATTGGGGCGCGCTGGCGGCGGCGCTGGCGACGGCGATCGGCGTCGGGCTGCTTTCGACGCGGCGGCGCATGTCCGAAGACGCGGCGATCGGCGTCGTGCTCGCGTTCATGTTCGCGCTGGGCATTCTGCTGATGACGCGCACGCAGTCGTTCCGCGATTTTTCGAGTCTGCTCTTCGGGAGCGTGCTCGGCGTGACGAGGACGGATCTGCTCTTCGCGGCGGGAACGACGCTCGCCGTCGCGGCGTTCTTCGCCGTCTTCCGCGCGCCGCTGAAGCTCGCGAGCTTCGACCCGGAATACGCGCGGCTGGCGGGAGCGCGCCCGCGCCTGATGCAGACGCTTTTTCTCGTGCTGGTCGCGCTCGCGGCGGTCTCGTCGGTGCGCGTCGTGGGCGCGCTGCTGACGACGGCGCTGCTCGTCATTCCCGCGGCGGCGGCGAATCTGCTGTCGAAATCCGTCGGGAAGACGGCGACGCTCGCGGCGGTCTTTTCGGTGCTTTCGGGCTTCGCGGGGCTCTACGCGTCGTACTGGTTCGAAGGCGTTCCCGCGGGCGCGGCGATTGTCGTCGCGGAATCGGCGACGTTCTTCGCGGCGTGGCTCTTCCGCCGCTGAAGGCGCGCCTCAGTCGGCGCTTTCGAAGAGGGATTCGGGAATTTTCGGCATCGGCTTCGCAAGGAATTCCGGCGTGAACAGCTCGGGCGCGAAGCGCAGGCGCAGCGCCGCCGCGCGCACGACGAGCGTGTCGCGGTCGCGCGTCTTTTCGTCGCGCAGCTCGAGTTCCTTGAACATGTAGAGCCCCTGCGTCCTGCGGATGCTGCCGAGCGTGAAGGTCTTGAGCTTTTCGCCGTCGCGGGAACGCGATTCGGCGACGACGAGCGCGTTGTACACGCGGTCGAAGCCGATGCGCACGGAGCCGATTTTCGCGTCGATCTTTTCGCGGAAATCCTCCGGCGGGAACATTTTGAAGAAGTGCACCGGGCGCGCGCGGTGGCGGCGCGTGCCGTCGTATTCGTATTTTTCCCAGAAGAGAAACGGCGTCTGCAGGTCGAAGGGCGTGAAGACGAGATCGCTGAAGAAGGGGCGCGTTCCCGCGGCGTCGATTTTTTCCGGCGTTCCCGCGGCGCCGAGCGTCCACAGGCCCGGCGTCTTTCCGCTTCGGATGAGGAAGCGCTTCCGCTCGCTCTCGGGCGTTCCCGCGGCGCCGACGTCCAGCCGCAGCAGAGCGCCTTCGGCGTCGCTCGTGCCCCAGAGCGTTCCCGCGTAGCGCGTCTCGTCCTCGCTTTTGCGCGGCTTGTGGACGATGTCGATGCGCAGGCAGTAGTCCGCCGGCAAGCGGTAGGCGCGGAAGGCGTCGAGCACAGCGGCGGCCTCGGCGGCGTCGAGCTGCTTCAGCCCGAAGTCGCGGGACTGCGCGGCGAGCGGAGCCGCGAACGCGACGAGCGCGAAGGCGGCGAGGAGGATTTTTCGGAGAAAGGAAAACATAGGGAAAAGGTTATGAGGTTATGAAGGTTATGAGGTTATGAAGGTTATGAGGTTATGAAGGTTGATTGCCTTTCGCTTCGCGAAAAAGAGTTTTTGAAAATCCTTTCGGCACAGCCGAACGCAATGAACCTTCATAACTTCATAACTTCATCACCTCATCACTTGCCTTCTCGGAACGGCGTCGGCGCGTACTGCATCGCGTCGAGCGCGAGCAGGCCGCGGTACATCAGCTCGGCAGCGCGCTGATTGCGTTCCCGCTGCGAGGTCTTCGCGTCGATTTCGCCCTTGGCGTTCTTCACGAGCCCGCCGAGCACGACGGCGATCACGCGACGGTTCCCGCGCGAGGCGGTCGTGACGATGGAGGCGCCGTCGTTCGTCCAGCCGGTCTTGAGCCCGTCGCAGCCTTCGAAGGTTTCGAGCAGGCGGTTGTGGTTCTTCAGCCACATCACAGCCTTGCGCTTTTCGTTCGCGGGATACGGATGCGTGATCGTCGAGGCGTAGCGCAGCGTGTTCGGAAAGCGCTTGAGGAGCGCGACGGAAAGCTTCGCGAGATCTTCGGCGGTCGTGAGGTCGGGCGAGGCTCCGGCGGCGCGTTCCCGCCGGCTCGGCGGCAGGCCGTGCGGCGTGGCGAAGCGCGTGTCATCCAGCCCGAGCTCGCGCGCCTTGGCGTTCATCGCCGCGACGAAATCCTCGACGCTCCCGCTCACGGTTTCGGCGAGCACGACGGCGGCGTCGTTCGCGGACTGGAGCATCAGCCCGTAGATGAGCTCTTCGATCCGGCAGGGTTCGCCCGTGTCGAGATTGAGCTGCGTGCCGCCCATCGAGTAGGCGCGGCGGCTCGCGGGAACGACATCGGTCAGCGAAATTTTCCCGGCGTCGAGCGCCTCGAGCGTGAGAAAGAGCGTCATGAGCTTCGTGACGCTCGCGGGCGGGCAGCGGCGGCGGACGTTCGTTCCCGCGAGCATGCGCCCGGTCTCGGCGTCCACGCAGATTTCGCCGGCGTCGCGGAAGGACTTGAGTGCCTTGCGCGGCGGACGCGGAATGCGCGCGACGCGGACGGGCACGGGCGTTCCCGCGGTCGGTTCGGCGGGCTCGCTCCGCGGCGGCTCCGCGGGAACGCCCTGTTCCGGCGCGTCTTCGGGCGCGGACGGCGGCGCGGCGGGCGGGACGGCGCTTTCGGGCGGGAGCGCGGCGGCGGGCGAGCCCGGATCGCCGCCCTCGCGGAGCAGCAGAAACGCCGAAAGCCAGACGACGAGCGCGACGGCGCCGCCGAAAATCAGCATGCGGGAAGGCTTCATGATTTTTTGCGTTTTAAGAATTTCCTGAGAAAAATGTCCAGCAGCTCGTCGCATTCCGGGAAGCGCAGCAGCTTGAGGCAAAGAAAGTAAAGCGCGACCGCCGCGGGAACGACGATGAAGAACGCGCCGAGCAGCCCCCACGCGAAGCCCGCGCAGAGCCGCGTCGCGCCCTCCCACGCCGCCGCCGTCGCGACCGCCATCACGAGCGACGCCAGCACGACCTTCGCGAGCGGCGCCGCAACGGGATCGGCGAAGAACACGCGTTCCCGCCGCCGCAGCACGAAGAGCAGCGCCGCGCACTGAAACGCCGCCGCCGCGAGATTCGCCGCCGCGAGCCCGCACGCCTTGAAGTGCCAGCCCAGCACGGGCGCGAGCACGAGATTCAGCGCGAACGTCGCGACGCCCACGCGCATCTGCGTCCGCGTGTCCTTCAGCGCCGCGAACGCGCGCCCGACGATGCCGCTCACCGCGTAGAACGGGACGGCGAGCGCGAAGACGCACAGCACGGGAACGGTCAGCGCCGTGTCGCCCGCGGAGAAGTTGCCGTGCTGGAAGAAGCCGCGCACGAGCGGCTGCGCGAGCACGATGATGCCGAACGTCGCGGGAACGTTGATCGCGAGAATCAGCCGCATCCCGTAGGAAAACGTCGCGCCGAGCTCGCGCGTCCGCTTCTCCGCCGCGTGCCGCGCAAGCAACGGGAACACGACGGTCGTGATCGTCACCGTGAAGATGCCGACGGGAATTTCCACGACGCGGTTCGCGAAGTAATAGACCGCCAGCGCGCGGTCTTCGAGAAAGAACGCGAGCGCGCGCGTCGCGAAAATGTTGAGCTGGTGCACGCCCGCGCCGACGAGGGCGGGCAGGAAGAGCGCCTTGAGGTCGTCCCACGATTCCGTCGTCGCGAAATCGACGCGCGGCCGCCAGCCGGAGCGGTACAGCGCCGCCGCGGGAACGCACAGCTGCAGCGCGCCGCCGAAGAGCGCGCCCGCGCAGAGCCAGACGACGCGCTCCTGCGGCGTTTCGCCGAAATGCCAGCCGAGCACGCCGAGCGCGAAGATCATCGAGAGATTCAGCCAGATCGCGCTCAGCGCCGTCACCGTGAACCTGCCGAGCATGTTCAGCGCCGCCGTGAAGAGCGCGGCGATGCAGATCATCGGCATGTAGGGCATGCACAGCGCCGTGAGCCACGCCGCGAGGCGGTGCCGGTCCGCGTCCGTTCCCGCGCCGAAAAATTCCGCGAGCCGCGCGAGCGTCTCCTCCGGCAGCAGCGCGACGCCGACCGCCGCCGCCGCGAACGCGAACGTCAGCGCGAACATCCACGGCGCCGTGCGCGTGATCACCTGATTGAGAAAGCGGAACGCGCGCGCGTCGCCGCCGCGGGCGCGCTCCTGCGTCATCGCGGGCATGAGCGCGCTCGTCAGCGCGCCTTCGCCGAGGAGCCGCCGGAAAAGATTCGGAATCTGAAACGCGAGAATGAACGCCGAGGCGACCGCGCCCGTGCCGAAGAAGCCCGCCGTGAGCTGGTCGCGGAAGAGCCCGAGCACGCGCGAGCCCGCCGTTCCCGCCGCCGTGACGAGCATGTGCGCGTAGGATGTCTCGCGGGAACTCATCGGCGGGGCGACGGAATACGGCGTTTGGCGGCGCGCGGCTTGCGCGTTCCCGCGTCGGAGGCGCGCAGCGCGTCGAGCGCGCCCGCGTAGGCGACGACGCCTTCGGCTATGCCCTGGGCGATCTGCTCGCGGCGGTTGGTCGTCGCGATCAGCGCCGCCTCGGAGGCGTTCGTGAAAAAGCCGCATTCGACGAGAATTCCCGGGCACTTCAGCGTGCGCAGCACGGCGAAGTTGGCGCACTTGACGCCGCGGTCCTCCGCGTCGATCTTTCCGGAAAGCGCGCTCTGCACCCTGTAGGCGAGCAGCAGGTTCCACGCGTCGAAACGGTTGCCGGCGTCGGCGGCGGTCTTCGCGTTCTTCTGCGCGAAGGACGCCTCGCCCACGGGCGTGAGCATCCACGTCTCGACGCCGCGCGCCGAGGCCGCCGAAGCCGCGTTGAAATGCACGCTGACGAAGAGATGCGCGCCCGCGGCGTTCGCCTTTTCCGCGCGCGCCGCGAGATCCACCGCCTCGTCGCGGGAACGCGTCATCTCCACCGTGAAGCCGCGCGCCTTGAGGATGCGCTGGAGGCGCTTCGCGACGTCGAGCGTGTACGCCTTTTCGCGCATCTTCCCCTGGATCTTCCCGGGATCGGAGCCGCCGTGCCCGGCGTCGATGACGATTTTCCGCGCCGCGGGAACGCCCGTCTTCGCGGGCGCGACGATCGGCGCGACGTGCTTTTCCCAGTCGCGCTTCTGGATGAAGATCTTGCCGTTCGCGCAGGAAATCGCCGAGCCCGTGTACACGCGCGTTCCGTTCACCGTGACGTAGGGCTTGCGGTCCTGCGCCTCGATGGTGAAGCCGCGGATCTTCCAGCGGCGCAGATCCGGCACGCTCGAGGCGTTCGCCGTCGCGCCGGCGGCGCGCAGCGTCGAGTCGAGATTGATCGCCTGCGCTCCCGCGAACGGAGCGGCGAGCGCGAACAGAGCGGCGATGACTGTGGCGGCGAATCGGGACATAAAACGGAAACGCCACTATGAGCGTTCCCGCGCCTCCCCGCAAAATCTTTTTCCCGCTGATTTTCCTCTCGCGGCCCAGAGCTTTAACCTTTTTAACCCCTAACCTTTAACCCTTAACCTCTAACCTTTAACCTCTAAAGCGTCTTTTCGTAGGTGCCGTCTGCCTTGCGGGCGACGAGGCGCTCCAGCTCCAGCAGGAGAAGATTCGAAAGCACGGCGGCGGCAGGAAGGTCGGCGCGCTCGGCGATCTCGTCCGGCGAAAGCGCGTCGCCCGCGGCGAGGAGCGCGTGAATCGCGACGGCTTCCGGCGGGAGCGCGACGAGCGCTTCGGACGCGGCGGACGTTTCCGCGCGGCCCGAAGTCGGCGCGGGAACGCGCGCGGGCGCGTCTCCGAAATCGAGCGCGAGGCTCGGCTGCGAGGCGACGCTCTCCATTTCCTCGACGATGTCGCCGGCGCCGGTGACGAGCGTCGCGCCTTCGCGGATCAGCTTGTGGCAGCCGCGGGAATTGTCCTGATCGACGCGCCCGGGCAGCGCGAAGACGGTGCGCCCGTAGTCCGCCGCGAATCCGGCGGAGAGCATCGAGCCGCCCTTTTCGTCGGATTCGACGACGAGCATTCCCGCGGAAAGCCCGGCGATGATGCGGTTGCGCTGCGGGAACGTGCGGCGGTCGGCGACGCGCCCGAGGCGGAATTCGCTGATCACGGCGCCGCCGGTCTCGGCGATTTTCCGGTAAAGCTCCAGATTCTCCGGCGGGTAAACGATGTCGAGCCCGCAGCCGAGCACGGCGACGGTCGCGCCGTTCCCGTCGAGCGCGCCGACGTGCGCCGCCGTGTCGATGCCGCGCGCGAGCCCGCTGACGACCGTCCAGCGCGAAAGCGCGAGCTCCCGCGCGATTTTCCGCGCCATGGACGAGCCGTAGAGCGACGCCCGGCGCGTGCCGACGATCGCGATCGCGCGGCGCGTGCCCAGCGCGGCGACGTTCCCGAACACGTACACGCCGATCGGCGCGTCGGGGATTTCCCGCAGCATCACGGGAAAGCGCGCGTCGAAGAACGGCACGAACTCGAAGCCGTGCTCGCGCATCTTCTTTTCCTCCTTCGCGAGCGAAAATTCGCGCTCGTGCGCGGCGATCTTCGCGGCGAGCGTCCTGCCGACGCCGGGGATCTTTTCGAGCGTTTCCGCGGACGCGGCGAGCGCGGGCGCGAGCGCGCCGTCGAACACGTCCGCGAGCCGGCGGCAAAGCGCGGGGCCGACGCCGGGAATCGCGTTGAGCGTGAGCGCCGCCTGCGCTTCGGAGAGAGTCGCGGAGTTTTTCATGCGGGAACGGGGCGGATCATTTTTCGGGTTTGTCGCCGCGCGCGAACAGCGTCTCGAACTTCATCTTTCCGTCGTCCGCGGGGAAGACGAGCGAGGAGATCTTCGCGAAGCCCGCGGCGGCGAGCCAGCCTTCGATCTCGTTTCTGGAAAAGCCCAGCCAGGTGTCGTGATAGCGTTCCCGCGCGATCTCGTACGGATGCTTGTTCAGGTCGAGAATGATAATCTTGCCGCCGGGCTTGAGAATGCGGAACGCCTCGGCGACCGCGACGTCCGGGCGCGCCGCGTGGTGCAGCGACTGGCTGAGCAGCGCGACGTCGGCGACGGCGTTTTTGAGCGGCACCTTCTGAATGTCGCCGAGCAGAAATTCGACGTTGCGCACGCCGTGCTTCTTCATGAACTCGCGCCCTTCGGAAAGCGTCGTCCGGGAATTGTCCACGCAGTAGATTTTTTTCGCGGCGAAGGCGAGCTGCTGCGAAATGATGCCGCGCCCCGAACCGAGGTCCGCGATGACGAGCGGCGGCACGAGCGAAAGCAGCATCTGGACGATGCCGCCGTCGGAGCGCCCGGGCACGCCGGGATTGCCGTTGCGTTTCGCGATCGCGTCGAAATACGCCTGCGTCGCCGCCGTGCGCTTTTCGATGACGCGGGCGCGCGCCGCCTCGTCCGCGCGGATTTCGGGATCGTCGGCGATCGCGGCGAGCGTCGCGTCCAGCAGCGCGCGCGCGTTTTCGGGCAGCGTTCCCGCGAGCGCGTAAAACGTCTTTTTGCCGTCGCGGCGCGCCGTCACGACGCGGAGCTTGAGCAGCTGCGCGAGCTGCGTCGAAATGCGCGACTGCCCCATGTCGAGGATGTCCTGCAGCTCGCCGACGGAAAGCTGTTCGCGCTTGAGCAGATGCAGAATGCGCAGGCGCGTGCGGTCGGAGAAGATTTTGATGATGTTCCAGGCGTTTTCGGACATGGCGGGGCAAAAGTGTTCGGTTCAGTCGACGACGAAGGAAACGCCGTTGAGGCGTCCGGTGAACGGATCGCCGCCGGGCGGCGGCTGAAAGGGTTTCGGGAACGCGAGGCGGAAGATCTTTTCGACGCGCGCGCGCACCTGCGCCTCCGAGCTGCCGACGACGTCGAGAAAACGCACGTTCCCGCGCGCGTCCACGGTGAAGCGCACGTCCACCGTGATCGAGCTCGGAATCGAAAGCGGCTCCTGCGCGACGACGTCGTCGAAGAAAATTTCGAAGCGCTTCAGCACCGCCTTCACGTAGAGCGCGCGGGCGTCGGCGACGCGCGCGCCGCCGTCTCCGCCGTTCCCGCCCGTGCCGTCCACGGTCCCGAAAGCCTTGCCGTTCCCGCCGCCGCCGACCTTGACTTCGCCGACGCGCTTGCCGGGAGCGTTCCCGCCGGAGGATCTGCCGCCGGGATTCTTCCCGGAGCCGCCGTTTTTGCGGTTGTTTTTGACGAGCTGACGGATGTCCACCTTTTTGGCGTCGCCGGAATTCTTCGCCGCGGCGGCGTTCTTCGCGGCCTCCGCCTTCTTTTTGGCGGCTTCGGCGGCGGCGCGTTCCCGCGCGGCTTTTTCCGCGGCGGCCTTTTCGCGCGCCGCCTGTTCCCGCGCCGCTTTCTCCGCGGCTTCGGCGCGTTCGCGTTCCGCGCGCGCGGCGGCTTCCGCGGCGGCGGCGGCCTGCGCCTCCTCTTCGGCGACGAGGCGTTCGTTCTCCTCGCGGAGCGCTTCGAGGCGTTTGGAAAATTCTTCCGAATCGAAAGGATCGCCGTCTTCCGTGCCGCGCGCGGGACCGCGTTCGCGCCCGACGAGCCCGGCGTCCTTGTCCGGATCGTCCCCGCCGAGCATCAGCAGAATCGGATCCGCGTCGGACGGCGTCGCCGCGTCGTTTTCCCCGCCGATCAGCAGCAGCGCGCCGAGCGCGAGCGCGTGAACCGCGAGCGCGACGGCGAGTCCGGGCATGGAAAGGCGGCTGTTCAAGGCTTGGGGGCTTCGTGAGTGATTTCCGTGTCGAAGGCGACTTTGGCGAGGCCGCGGCTCTTCGCGAGATCGAAGAGCGAGATGAGCTGCTGCACCATCAGCGAGCCGTCGGCGCGGACGCGGACGACGGGCTGCGCCTCCGCCGGCATGGCGCTGATGCGCGCGAACTCTTCGGCGAGGCGCTCGGGCAGCATCGGTTCGCCGTCGAAGAAGTAGCGGCCGCTGCGGTCGAGCGCGACGATGGCGTATTTCGTCTCGGTCTGAATCGGCGCGCCGACGCTCTCGGAGGCGACGGGCAGATCGACGCGCGTCGTCTGCTCGAGCACGGGCGTCGCGATGATGAAGATGATCAGCAGACAGAAGCACAGGTCGAGCAGCGGCGTGACGTTGATCTCGCTCATCGCCCGGATGGCGTTTTGCCTGCGGAAATTGCTGGAACGGCGTGACATGGCGGGAACGGGATCAGTCCGCGGCTTCGTCGGCGTAGGGGTTGCGGAACGTTCCCGCGGCACGCGCGCGCGGCGTCTCGGCGGGCGCGGGAACGGGTTCGGCGGCGGGAGCGGAGCCGCGGCGCCCGTCGCGCAGCGCCTCGCGGAGCTCCAGCTCGAAGCGGTCCGTCAGCAGCGACGCGAACGCCTCGATCTCCACCGTGAGCTTTTTCGTGCTCGACAGCAGGTAGTTGTAGCAGAACACGGCGGGAATCGCCAGCACCAGCCCCGCGAGCGTCGCGCACAGCGCGCCCGCGACGCCCGGCGCGAGCTGGGCGATGGTCGCCTTCTCCGTCAGCGAACCGAACGTGATGATGATGCCCCAGACCGTGCCGAGCAGCCCGAGGAACGGCCCGCCCGAAGCGAAGGAGCTCAGCAGCAGCAGCGATTTTTCGTAGTCCTCCATCACGCGCGCGAGCCCGCGCTGAATGCCGTTTTCGACGTGGCGGATGCAGATCTCGATGTCCTCTTCGGTGCGGACGGCGGCGCCGTTCTTCGCGTAGGCGCGGCACGCCTCGAAGGCGACGCGCTCGTAGTGCGACGCGCCCGGGCGCCGCTCGAGATTCAGCCGCGTGAGCTTCGCGCCGAGAATCCGCGCCTCGAAGCGCGCGTTGTCCTTGCGGAAACGCCGCACGTCGAGCCATTTGCCGACGATCGACGCGGAGGACCAGATCGACAGCGTGAAGATGACGAGGATGACGACGCGCGCGGCGCCGTCGCACTGCTCCCAGTACCAGAGCATTCCGTGCGTGTTCGCGAAAAATTCCGGAAGAAAAAACGTCTGCATAGATTGAACGCGAATCATGCACTGAAAGCGTTTTCCCCGCAAGCGCGCAAAATCCGCCCCGCGCGAAAAGCGCTTCGCGGCGGGATTTTCCCACGCGGGAACGCAAAGGAGGGCGGGCGTCCCGTTGTCCGCCGAAATCCTTCCCGCAGAAATTCCTCACGCGAATCTCGCAGACTTCCGCAGATTTTTTGAATCCACGAATTGCACGAATTTCGCGAATTTTTATCGGAGGGTAAACGTCCCGCTGCCCGCCGAAATCCGCGGACGGGAACCTCAATTCCGCTTCGGCGGGAGCCGCGCGGGGCGGAATCGGCTCCCTCAAAATCCTCGAGCTCCCTGTTCGTTTTCGCGTTCCCGCGGGCGGAATTTCGTCGCCGCCTTGACTTTTCGGCGGAATAACGGGAAACTTCCCGAAGTCTTTTTGATTCTTACCAACACTTAGAAATACGAGGCATACATTCCATGGCAATGCTCCTTCTGAACGTCTTCGGCGGCTTGGCGATCTTCATTTTCGGCATGAAACTGATGAGCGACGGGCTCCATCAGGTCGCCGGCGAACGCATGCGCACCGTGTTGCGGCTTTTTTCGGCGAACCGCTTCGTCGGCATCGTTTCGGGGGCGACGGTGACGGCGGTCATTCAGTCTTCGAGCGCGAGCACGGTCATGGTCATCGGCTTCGTGAACGCGGGGCTGCTCACGCTCGTGCAGGCGATCGGCATCATCTTCGGCGCGAACATCGGCACGACGATCACGGCGCAGCTCGTGGCGTTCGACATTCAGTGGATCATCATGCCGTCGATTATTCTCGGTCTCGTGCTGAGCTTCATTCCGATGCGGCCGATCCGCAACTGGAGCGAGACGGTCATCGGGCTGGGCTTCCTTTTCTTGGGCATGACGCTGATGAGCACCGAGCTGAAGGCGCTGCAGGAATACGAAGGCTTCAAGGCGCTTTTCCAGACGTTCCGGTGCGCTCCCGTGGACGGCGTGATCCCGCCGCTGGCGCTGCTCGGCGCGATCGGCGTGGGCATCGTCGCGACGTTCATCATGCAGAGCAGCTCGGCGTGTTCGGGCATCGTGATCGCGCTGGGCGCGAGCGGGCTCGTCGATCTCTACACGGCGGTGGCGCTGATTTTGGGCTCGAACATCGGAACGACGGTGACGGCGCAGCTCGCGGCGCTCACGGCGAACCGCGTCGCGAAGCAGGCGGCGCTCGCGCACACGCTGTTCAACGTGTTCGGCGTGCTCATCGTCGCGGCGACGTTCTGGTTCACGATCGACGGCGATCCCGTGTTTTTCTGGGCGGTGAAGAAGATGTCTTCCGGCGAGGCGGATCTGCCGCGCCAGATCGCGAACGCGCACACGCTGTTCAACGTGGCGGCGACGCTCGTGCTCGTGGGCTTCATTCCGCTTTTCGCGAAGATCTGCGAAAAGGCGATTCCGGTCTCGCGGGAACGCGTCAAGTATCAGCGCCTCGAGCCGCACCTGCTCTATTCGCCTTCCGTCGCGCTGGCGCAGACGGCGGGAGCGCTCCGCAAAATGCTGAAGAAATCCTGGAAGATGGTGGACTGCACGCTCTGCCTCTACAACAAGAACGACGAAAAGAACCAGGCGGTCTTCAAGCAGCTCGAAAAGCGCGAGGCGGACGTGGACGAGCGCCAGAAGGACATCACCGAATACCTTTCCAAGCTGATGCAGACGCAGCTGACCTCCGCCGAGGCGGAGCAGATCCCGCTGCTGCTGCACTGCACGAACGACGCCGAGCGCATCGGCGACCTCGCCGCCGGCATCCGCGACGTGATGGAGCTGCTGCGCCAGAACAATTACCGCTTCAGCGAAAAGGCGGAAAAGGAGTTCGATCTGCTGCACGCGACGCTCGCGTCCGTCGCCGACTTCGCGATCAAGATTCTCGAAAAGAAGTCTCCGGAAACGCTCGCGCTCGCCAAGGCGAAGAAGCGCGAGATGAAGGAGATGCTGAATTCCGTCGAGGCGGACCACATGGCGCGCGTCGGCGAGGGCACCTGCCTGCCGCAGGTCAGCGTCCGCTATCTCGAACTGCTGGAAATGATGCGCAAGGTTTACAAGAACCTTTCGAACATCATCGACCGCGCGGAAATGTTCTACGAAAAGCTGCCGAAGCAGTACTCGACGGCTTCGGCGTTCGCCGACCCGCTGAAGACCTTCGCCCGCTGAGCGCGGGAGGCGGGCTCTTCGCGCGGGAATTCCCGTTTCGGCGCGCCGGGCTTCAGCGGCGCCGGCGGCGGGAGGCGCAGAAGGCGAGCGCGAGCGTTCCCGCGAAGAGCGAAAACGCGCCGGGCTCGGGAATCGCCATGATCGCGCGGATCTGTTCCGCGTAGGGCGCAAGGTCGATGAAGTACGTCGCGAAAACCGCCGGGTTCTCGGCGGTCGCGTCCTCGACGAAACCGATTTTCGTCGTGTTCCCGTTCCCGCCGACTCCGACGGCGACGCCGACCGGCTCCCAGACGTCGCCGTTCTTCACGAACGCGCCGCTGCCCGAATCCTGATTCGTGCATTGGACGCTCGCGCCCGACCTGGAAAACGTTTCGACGATGCAGGGATCCCCGGAAACCGTCTCCGTGTCGTCCGCGCAGAATTCCGCCCACTGCTTCTGCCGCTTATAGCCGCTCTTGAAGCTGCCGCCGAGCTCCGTGGACTGCCCCGTGCCGACGACCCAAAGCGGCGTGTTCGTGTAAAGCGTTCCCGTGAAGACGTCGACGGAGCCGAGAGCGTCGAGATACGCCGCCGTCGCGTCGTTGCCCGGCGTCACGGCGAAGAGCTTGAGGTCCGCCGCGCCGCCGTTTGGATTTATCAGCCGGATCGCGGAAACCGACGCGTCCTGATCGAGCGCATGCGTCGCGCCGCTCGTGTCCGTGATCGTTCCCGAAAGCGAGGAGACGTGAGCAGCCGTGAGCACCCAGCGCGTACCGTCGGCGGCCTGCCCGAGATACGTTCCCGTTCCCGCGCTGAGATACGCCGTGCGGTTCCAGAGTTCCGAGATGTCTGTTCCCGCCGTGCCCGGATCGGTGTTGTGGGAGACGACGCCGCCGTTCGACGCGAGCATCGCCCGCGCCGCGGGAACGCACGCCGCGCACAGCGCGAAGACCGCGCCCGCCTGAAAGAAAGCCCGTTTCATGCCGACCACTCTAAAGGATTTCCTTCTTCGAGGCAATTTCGGCGCACTTTCAAATTGCGCGTTCCCGCGGGTTTGCTTCAGAATGGGAGACTCATACGCGCCACGCGCCATTCGCATCATGACCACCAAAATTTTTTCCATCGCCAATCAAAAGGGCGGCGTCGGCAAGACGACGACCGCCGTGAATCTCTCCTGCGGGCTCGCGCGCCGCGGCGTTCCCGTGCTGCTCGTCGATCTGGATTCGCAGGCGAACGCGACGAGCGCGCTCGGCGTCGAAAAGAAAGTCGGCGGCAGCCTCTACGGCACGTTCTTCGGCGAGGCGTCCGCGCAGGACAAGATCATTCCCACGGGAACGAAGAATCTCGACCTGATTCCGTCGGAGGCGGACATCGCCGCGATCGAGTCCGAGCTGCTCCAGCTCCGCAAGGACGACTACCTCGGCGCGCTGCGCGACGTGCTCAAGCCCGTGAAGGACGGCGGGAAGTACGCGGCGATCATCCTCGACTGCCCGCCGTCGCTGGGCATGCTCTCGATGAACAGCCTCGTCGCCGCGGATTTTCTGCTGATCACGCTGCAGTGCGAATACCTCGCGATGGAGGGGCTGAGCCAAATTCTCGAAACCGTGGAGCGCATCCGCGATTCCGGGAACAATCCCGAACTTTCCATCGGCGGAATTCTGATGACGATGTTCGACGTGCGCACGAACCTTTCCCGCGCGATCGTCGAGGACGTCGCCAAGACGTTCCCGCAGCTCGTCTTCAAGAGCAAGATTCCGCGCTCCGTCCGTCTCGGCGAGGCGCCGAGCTACGGCAAAAGCATCTTCGACTACGACCCGAACGGCTCCGGCGCGCTCGCCTACGACGCGCTCGCGAAGGAGTGCGTGCGCCGCTTCGCGCTGAAGGGCTGAGGCGCCCGCGCGCTCCCGCGGCGGCGTTTCCGCGTTGACCGCGGCGGGAGCGTGTGCTAAGTTTTTTCAAGTTTCACCCCGTTATCCGCAAGAACCAATCTTTATCGTTTCAAATCTCAACATATCCAAAAATCATGAACAAAAAAATCGTTGTTAAGGTTTATCCTGCGAAGGAAGAAGCCGTCAAGGAAGTCGCCGCCGAAATCGCGGCTCTCATTCGCGCCCGCGCGGCCGAAGGGAAAGAAGCCGTTCTCGGGCTCGCCACGGGCTCGACGCCGGTCGTTCTCTACAAGGAACTCATCCGCCTGCACAAGGAGGAAGGGCTGAGCTTCAAGAACGTCACCAGCTTCAACCTCGACGAATACTACGGACTGCCGGGAACGCACGACCAGAGCTACCGTTACTTCATGAACACGGAACTCTTCGACCACGTCGACATCGACAAGGCCAAGACGCACGTGCCGGACGGAACCGTTCCCGCCGACAAGGTCGCCGAAATGTGCGCCAAGTACGACGCGGACATCAAGGCCGCCGGCGGCATCGACATTCAGATTCTCGGCATCGGCCGCACGGGCCACATCGGCTTCAACGAACCGCCCTGCGCCGCGGACACGCGCACGCACCAGGTCAAGCTCGACGAGCTGACGATCAAGGACAACGCGCGCCTGTTCTTCCACGACAAGATCGAGGAAGTCCCGACTTCCGCCGTCACGATGGGCGTCGGCACGATTCTCGAATCCAAGAAGATCGTCCTCCTCGCGTGGGGCGACAACAAGGCGGACATCATTCACCGCTCCGTCTGCGAAGCGCCGAGCGAAAACTGCCCGGCGAGCTGGCTGCAGAATCACGACAACTGCGTCTTCGTCCTCGACAAGGCCGCCGCCGCGAAACTCTAAGACAACGGACAGAGAATAACGAATGGTGAATGATTCGTTCCTGTTTTTGCGTTGCGCAAAAATTTCGGCAATGCGTTATTCATCATTCGTTGTTCGCCGTTCATTGAATTTTAATCCGACAAAACCTTTTACTCCATGATCAAAGTTTCTCCCAAATTCGTTCCCGAAATCGATCCCGCCTTCGTTCCCGCCGTGCTGTGGAACAAGGAATACCGCAAACTCGCCGCGGCGACCGCGGACGCGGCTCCGCTCGCCCTCGGGCTGGAACGCCCGGACGGCACGGCCTCCGTCTTCCGCACAGTCTGCCTGCCGTACACGCCGGAGTTCGCTCCGCTGAACAAGACGTACGTCGAGCGCATCGTGAAGTTCATGCTCTGGGCGCGCGGCGGCACGAAGATTTACGTCTGCGGCAAATACGCGCCGTGCATCGCGAAGATGCTCGCCGAAGTGTACTCGCCGAACGGCGAACGCGCGTTCGACTACGAGTTCTTCAAGACGAATTTCGAAAAGGGCATCGAAGTCGTCGTCGTCGATGAAGCCGGACTCCCGAAGGAAGCCGCGTCCGCGCTCCCGCTGGGCCGCAATCTCGACGGCTGCCGCATCGGCTTCGACCTCGGCGGTTCCGACCGCAAGTGCGCCGCCGTCGTCAACGGCGAAGTCGTCTTCTCGGAAGAAGTCAAGTGGTCGCCGTACTTCGAAAGCGATCCGGACTACCACTACCAGGGCATCATGCATTCGCTCAAGCTCGCGGCGGCGCACCTGCCGCACGTGGACGCGATCGGCGGCTCCTCGGCGGGCGTCATCATCAACAACCGCCTCGGCGTCGCGTCGCTGTTCCGCGGCGTGAAGGACCCGGAAGTCTATCAGAAGCGCGTCAAGAACATGTTCCTCGACATCGCGAAGGAATGGGGCGTGCCGTTTGAAGTGGCGAACGACGGCGACGTCACCGCGCTCGCCGGCGCCATGAGCCTGAACAAGAACGGCGTGCTCGGCGTCGCGATGGGAACGTCCGTCGCCGCCGGCTACGTCGACATGAACGGACACATGACGAACTGGCTCAGCGAGCTCGCGTTCGTTCCCGTCGACTACCGCGAAAACGGCCCGGCGGATGAATGGTCGGGCGACCTCGGCTGCGGCGTGCAGTACTTCTCGCAGCAGGGCACGGGCCGACTCATTCCGCTCGCGGGCATTCAGCTGCCGGACGAAATGAAGCTCCCGGAAAAGCTCGAAGAGCTCCAGAAGCTCATGAAGGCGAACGACCCGCGCGCGCGCAAGGTGTACGAGGCGATCGGCATCTGCTTCGGCTACACGCTGGCGCACTTCGCGGAGTTCTACGACTACGAGAACCTGCTCATCATGGGCCGCGTGACCTCCGGCGAAGGCGGCACGATCATCATCGACAAGGCGAACGAAGTCCTCAAGGCGGAGTTCCCCGAGCTGAAGATCAACCTCGTCGTTCCGGACGAAAAGTCCAAGCGCCACGGCCAGGCGATTGCGGCGGCGTCCCTCCCCGCGATTCCGAAGAAATAAGGCGAAAAGAGCTTAAAGTTTAAGGCTTGAAGCTTAAAGAAGAGCGTTCCCGCGATCCGTTTCGCGGGAACGCTTTTTTGTCGGGAACCGCAAAGGCCGCGAAGAAAACCTCGAAGTCAAAAGGAAGTCAAAGGAAGTTTTTCTCGGGAACGAAGGCATTCCTGCCTTCGTTCCCGCAGCGTGCGTTTTTCCCGCGGACGAGCGCAATTTCCGAGCCCCGACGGGGCGACGATTGCTCAGCGTAGGGCAAGCGAGCGCAACCCTACGAAACCGTAAACAATCCGACGCGCCCTGAAAGGGCGCAATTGCCGCCGAAAACGCGTTCCCGAGGACGCTCGTTTCATCTGTGCTCATCCGCGGCGAAACCGCCGAGCGCGGCTTCGTAGGCGGCGCGGACGCGCGCGCCGAAGCAGACGAAGACGACGCGCGCGGGAACGGCGTTCGCCGCGAGAAACGCGCGGACTTCGCGGACGGCGATCGCCGTCGCCGCTTCGAGCGGGTAGCGATAGACGCCCGTGCTGATCGCCGGGAACGCGCTCGCGAAGCTCGGCGACGGGGCGGAGAATCTCGTCGTCACGGGCTCGGCGGGCATGGGCGTCGCCGAGCCCGGAAACGCCGCGCGTCAGCCGGCGCGGCGGCGGAGGACGGAGGCGGCGGGCTGGTCTTTGCCTTTTTTGCCGATGCGCCTGGTGAGTTCCCAGCCGGAGGGAATCGGCGGCTCGACGCCGCTCGGCGTTTCCAGCACGACGCGCGCCCAGGGCGTTTCCGCGTCCGCGAGCGCGGCGAGCGTCTCCACGAAACGCGCCATCCGCACGTCTCCCCAAAGCGCCCAAGGCGGGTCGCAGAAAATCAGATCCGCGCGCGGGAACGTCGGCGGGAACGGCGCGTCCTTCTGCAGATCGAGCGAGAAGAACTCCACGGCGGGAACGCCCTTCCCCGCGGCTTCAAGCGATTTCTTCAGCGCGGCGAAATTCTTTTTCTGCGCCGCCGTCGCCGCCGCATTTCTGTCCACGAGCGCCGCGAAGCGCGCGCCGCGCGAAAGCGCTTCGAGCGCGTAGGCGCCCGTTCCCGCGAAGACGTCCAGCACCCGCGCGTCCTGCGGCAGGTCGCCGAGCGAGGAAAAAACCGCCTCGCGGATGTAGTCCGTCGCCGGACGGATTTCTCCGCGTTTCGGGAGTTCGAGCGGAATGCCGCGCGCCGTGCCGCCTGTGATTCTCATGCGGCGATGTTCGCGCCTCCCCGCCGAAAACGCAAAGGTTTTCGCGCAAAAAAAAAAGCGTTCCCGCGAAACGAATCGCGGGAACGCTCTTCCGGCGTTCTCGGGGGAACGCTTATTTGTGCTTCTTGCCGGTGGACTTGAAGAGCTTCTTCACCGTGGCGACCGCGTAGTCGCGGTTCATCTTGGCGATGAAGTCGAGCGTCTGTCCCTTCGGGCAGACCGCCTGGCATTCGCCGAGGTTGGAGCAGTTGCCGAATCCGGCGTCGTCCATCGCCTTGACCATCGCGAGCACGCGGCGGTCCTTTTCGGGCTTGCCCTGCGGGAGCGAATTAAGCTGCGTGACCTTCGAGGAGACGAAGAGCATGGCGGAGGCGTTCTTGCACGCCGCGACGCAGGCGCCGCAGCCGATGCATTCCGCCGCGTCCATCGCGGTGTCGGCGACTTCCTTCGGGATCGGCATGATGTTCGCGTCGATCGCGGAGCCGGTGCGGACGGAGACGAAGCCGCCCGCCTGGATGATCTTGTCGAACGCCGTGCGGTCCACGATGAGGTCGCGGATGACCGGGAACGGCTTCGCGCGCCACGGCTCGATGGTGACGGTTTCGCCGTCGCGGAAGTGGCGCATGTGCAGCTGGCAGGTCGTCACGCCCGGGAGCGGGCCGTGCGGCATGCCGTTGATCGTCATCGAGCACATGCCGCAGATGCCTTCGCGGCAGTCGTGGTCGAACGCGATCGGTTCCTTGCCCTGCGCGACGAGGTCCTCGTTGAGGATGTCGAGCATTTCGAGGAAGGACGAACCCGTGGAGACGTTCGAGACCTTGTGGGTCTCGAAATGTCCCTGCGACTTCGCGTCCTTCTGACGCCAAACGCGGATGGTGAGAGAAATGGTTTTGTCTTCGGACATTGTCTTGTTCCTTTTCTTTAAGCTTTAAGCGATAACCTTCTGTCTCTTACTTGTACGAGCGCGTCGCGAAGTGGACGTTTTCGTAGACGAGCGGTTCCTGCACGCGGACGGGATCCTTGCCGTCGCCGGTGAATTCCCAGACGCCGACGTGCGCGAATTTTTCGTCCACGCGCTGCGCTTCGCCTTCATCCGTGGCGTGTTCGAGGCGGAAGTGACCGCCGCAGGATTCGTCGCGTTCGCGGGCGTCGAGGCAGAGCAGCTCGGCGAACTCGAGGAAGTCCGCCACGCGGGCGGCGCGTTCGAGCTCGACGTTCAGCGTGTTCTTTTCGCCGACGACGCGGACGTGCTTCCAGAATTCCTCGCGGAGCGCCTTGATTTCGGCGATGGCTTCCGTGAGGCCTTCCTTCGTGCGCGCCATACCGCACTTTTCCCAGATGATGTGGCCGAGCTTCTGGTGGAAGAAGCGCGGGGACTTGTCGCCCTTGACCGCCATGAGCTTGTCGATGCGTTCCCGCACGGCGGCTTCGGCGGCGGCGTATTCGGGATGGTCTTCCTTCTTCGGCGCGCCCTTGAGACCGCACTTCGCGAGGTAGTCCGGAATCGTTGCCGGGAGCACGAAGTAGCCGTCGGAAAGCCCCTGCATGAGCGCGGAAGCGCCGAGGCGGTTCGCGCCGTGGTCGGAGAAGTTGGCTTCGCCGCCGACGAACAGGCCCGGAATCGTGGACATCAGGTTGTAGTCGACCCACAGACCGCCCATCGTGTAGTGCGACGCCGGGAAGATCTGCATCGGGTTCTTGTACGGATTGACGCCCGTGATGTTTTCGTACATGTCGAAAAGATTGCCGTAGCGCTCGCGGATCGTCTGTTCGCCGAGGCGGTTGATCGCGTCGGAGAAGTCGAGGAACACGCCGTAGCCTGTCGGCGCCACGCCGCGGCCGTCGTCGCAGGCTTCCTTCGCGGCGCGGGAGGAAATGTCGCGCGGCGCGAGGTTGCCGAAGCTCGGATACTTGCGCTCCAGATAGTAGTCGCGGTCTTCGTCCTTGATGTCGTTCGGGTTCAGCTTGCCTTCACGGACGAGCTTGGCCATTTCGCGCGTCTTCGGCACCCAGATGCGGCCGTCGTTGCGGAGCGATTCGGACATGAGCGTGAGCTTGGACTGCTGTTCGCCGTGGACGGGAATGCAGGTCGGGTGAATCTGCGTGTAGCAGGGATTCGCGAAGCCGGCGCCGTGCTTGTAGGCGCGGAACGCGGCCGTGACGTTGCAGCCCTGCGCGTTCGTCGAAAGGTAGAACACGTTCCCGTAGCCGCCCGTGCAGAGCACGACGCAGTCGGCGTTCCAGGACTTGATTTCGCCCGTCACCATGTTGCGGGTGACGATGCCCTTCGCGGCGCCGTCCACGATGACGAGATCCATCATTTCGTGGCGGTTGTACATCTTCACGGTGCCGAGACCGATCTGCTTCGAGAGCGCGGAATACGCGCCGAGGAGCAGCTGCTGCCCCGTCTGGCCGCGCGCGTAGAACGTGCGGGACACCTGCGCGCCGCCGAACGAGCGGTTCGCGAGCGTTCCTCCGTATTCGCGTGCGAAAGGAACGCCCTGCGCGACGCACTGGTCGATGATCGCGTTGGACACTTCGGCGAGACGATAGACGTTCGCCTCGCGGGCGCGGAAGTCGCCGCCCTTGACCGTGTCGTAGAAAAGACGATAGACGGAGTCGCCGTCGTTCTGGTAGCACTTGGCGGCGTTGATGCCGCCCTGCGCGGCGATGGAGTGCGCGCGGCGCGGGCTGTCCTGGTAGCAGAAGCAGCTCACGTTGAAGCCCATTTCGCCGAGCGACGCGGCGCACGCCCCGCCGGCGAGGCCGGAGCCGACCACGATCACGTGATACTTGCGGCGGTTCGCGGGATTGACGAGCTTGAGCTCGAACTTGCGCTTGCTCCACTTGCCCGCGATCGGTCCTTCCGGAATCTTAGAGATTTCGGAGACGAACTTCTTGTCGTCCGTGCAGGCTTTCCAGGTTTTCGAGAAAGAAACTTCGGGAATGTTGCTCATGGTTTAAATTCTCCTTTCTGTCGGTTCATTTCGCTTCGGGAGCGGCGCATTCGGTCTTGCCGCAGGCGGAATCGCCGCAGGAAGCCTTTTCGCAGGCGCCCTTGTCGCAGGAAAACGGGCAGGAAACCGTCGCGACGGGAGCCGTCGTGTTCGGGTTCGGCTTGATCACGCCCGAAAGCACGCCCGCGGGAACGGCGATGAGACCGACGCAGACGAAGATCGCGTAAATCGCGGCGACGCCGCGGAAGATCGGACGCAGCTTTTCGTTGCGCAGACCGACGGACTGGAACATGGAATGCGCGCCGTGCGAAAGGTGCGAGAGCAGCAGCAGCATCGCGACGATGTAGCCGAGCGAAATCAGCGGATTCGCGAACGCGTTGTACACCATCTGGTAAACGTCGAACACCGGGTAGAGCAGCACGTCTCCGCCCTCGGCGCCGTGAAGCCCCATGTAGCCGAAGAAGCCCTTGCCGCCGACGACCTGAATCATCGTCGCGTTCTCATAAGCCGCAAGGCAGCCGGCTTCCTTGAAGATCGTGAACTGGCACAGGTGCCACACGATGAACGCGAGAATCAGAATCCCCGTGGCGATCATCGCGCGGGCGGACCACGCCGCGTAGCGCGTCGATTTCACCGCGTAGGGTTCGTTCCCGCGCGCCGCGAGGTTTTCCAGCTTCAGCTTGATCGCCAGGCCGAAGTGAACCACGATGCAGGCGAGGATGACGACGCGGAATCCCCAAAGCGCCACCGGGGGCAACGCGTGCAGGAGATGCGCGTAGGTATTGATTTTTTCCGGCGCCTGGAACATCTGCAGGTTGCCCACGACGTGGACCAGCAGAAACAGGACGAGAACGAGACCCGTCACCGCCATCAGGTATTTCTTCACCAATGAAGGCATGCGACAGGCGCAGGAACAGCAGCAGCACTTTTCGCTCATAGATTTTAGGATGATTTTTGGTTGGTTTAGTTGAAAAAAGGGGAAAACGCCTTCGACGCGGGCGCGCCGAAAGTGCTTCCAAGACTGCGCGCTCCCGCGCGTTTTTTCAAGCGCAAAATCGCCCGCGGCGCCGCCGGAACGAAGAAGGGGAACCCGCCCGCGGATTCCCCGAAAAAACGCCTCTCCGGCGCGCCGAAACGCTCACATCGGGGGCGGACCGCCGGCGGGAGCGCCGCCTTTGCCGTCGCGCTTTTTCGGCGAGCCGTCCGCGGGAACGGGCTTGCCGTCCGCCGAGACGATTTCGCCGTGCGAGGGCCGGGTCGTCGCGATGGTTTCGCCGGCGGACACGCCCTCCGTGATCTGGATGAAGTTGAGATTGCCGATGCCGATCGTCACCGGACGCCGCTCGAATCGGCGCTCGCCGCGCTTCACGAAGACGTAGCGCACGCCGTTTTCGATGAAGACCGCGCTGGCGGGAACGCAGGCGACGCCCGCCGCGTCCGCTACGAGAATCGAGAGATTCGCGCTCGTGCCCGGGCGCACCAGCACGCCGCCCGTCGTGAAGTTCACGCGCACGGGAAATTTGTAGAGCGTCGAAGTCGCCGAGTCCTGCACGCCGAAGGAGGACAGGTAGTTGACCGTTCCCGAGAACGCGGTCTTCGGGAGCGAATCGAACGTGAGATTCGTCTGCGCGCCCACGGCGATCTTGTTCGCCTCGATCTCGTTCAGGTCCGCCTCGACGCGCAGCTTGCTCATGTCGTTCACCTTCATCAGCGTGGTGCCGTTGGAAAACGAACCCGCGCCCGAGATGACGTTGCCGACGAAGACGTCGAGGTCGGAAATCATGCCGGCGTGCGGCGCGCGGATCGCGGTCTTCGCGAGCTCGATCTTCGCGTTGTCGAGCGCCGCCTGCGCGATTTCCAGCTGCAGCTTCTTGCTTTCCAGATCGGTGACGGCGTCGAGATATTCCTGTTCCGTCGCGAAATCGTTTTCGTAAAGCTGCTTGATGCGGCGCATGTCGCGTTCCGCCTTTTCGACGTCGAGCCGGCGCTGGCGCGTCGTGCGGTCGTTGGATTCGACGGTCGTCTGGTACGTCTGCGGATCGATCTCCAGCAGCAACTCGTCCTGTTCGACGAACTGCCCGTTCTCGACGAGGATGCGGATGATGCGCCCGTTGATCTCGGATTTGATTTCGGTGACGGTTTCGGGCTTCACGAAACCGGAGACCGTGATCCGCTCCTCGATTGTCTTTTTCTCGACGAGCGCCGTTTCCACCGTCGGCAGGACGGCGTTCCCGCCGACGGAATCGCCGCACGCGGAAAACGCGAGCGTTCCCGCCGCGAGGACGAGAGCCGCGAAGATGCTTGAACTGAACTGAAAGGACTTCATCTGAAAAAATTTTTTAAAGGTTCATCGGGCTGCAGCGGGAACGGCGGACGCGTTTTCCGCATCGTCGATTTCCCGCCAGGAAAATCCGTTGACGGCGAGGATTTCTCCGTCGAGCCGCTGCACCTTCGCGCGCGAAGTGACGACGTCCAGCGCCGCCTGGATCAGGTCGAGCCGCGCGGAGTCCAGCGCGTCCTGCGCGGAAAGCACGTCCGTCATCGTCGCCTTGCCCACGCCGTAACGGGCGATCTGCCCGGCGTAGGCCTCCTTCTGCATCGAGAGCGCGACCTTCGCCGAGGAGAGGCGTTCCCGCGCCGCCTCCGAAGCGCGCCACGCCGAACGCGCGTCGAACATCGCGTTCTGCAGCGCCTGCGCGACGGCGATTTCCGCCTGCTCGCGGGCGAGCTCCGCGCGGCGCAGTTCCGCCTTTTCGCGGCGGAAGCCCAGCGGCACCGAAAAGCGGATGCCCGCCGAAAGATCGTAGCCCGTGCGGTCGGCGACGCCCGTGACGGATTTCGCCGGCGAGCTTTCCCGGCCGGAGGCTTCCGCACCGAGCACGAGCGCCAGCGACGGGCGGTCGGCGTCCGCCGCGACGCGCAAGTCCAGCTCCGCCTTCTCGCGCTCGATTTCCTGAATCTGCGCGTCGATGTCGAACTCGCGGACGGCGGCGATCCACTCGGCGAAAGTCCGCGTCTCCGCGGGAACGTCCTCGGAAAGCTCCGCGACCGCGTAGGTGCCCGAATCGTCGTCTCCGGTCTCGCCCAGAATCTTGCGCAGCGCGTCGTCGCAGTCCTGCACGGACTGGCGCGCGACGACGAGATTCACGCGCCGCGACGCGACGTCCGCCTCCGCCTGGAGCACGTCCTCCTTCGTCGCGTCCTTCAACGCGCGCCGTTTCTTCGCCTGTTCGAGCACGAACTCGGCGTGGCGCAGGCTGCTCAGCCGCGCGCCGACGAGCGCGTAGCTCGCCGAAAGATTCCAGTAGGCGACCTCCGCGTCGAGAATCAGGTCGAGCGTCGTCTTGCGCAGCGAAAGCGCGCTCTGCGTCACGTTCTTGCGCGCCTTGACGAGCGGCGCAAGGTTGATCTCCTCGCCGAACCCGCTCAGCAGCGGCTGCGAAATCTCCAGCCCGACGGCGCTTCCGGACGCCGGCGAAAAATCCGTCGTCGTGTTGTAGGCGCGGTTGAAGGCGCCGTAGAGCGTCGCCTCCGCGCCCGAAGAGAATTTTTTGGAGAGCTCGGCGCGGTTCGTCCAGTTCTGCTCCGACGCGCCCGAACGCTGCCGTTCCCAATACGCCTCGCCCGTGTTCCCGTAAGTCGAGGAGAACGAAAAATTCGGATCGAAGTCCGCGAGCGCGACGTTCGGCGTTTCCGCGACCGACGCCTTTTCGCGCCGCGCGACGGCGACGCCGAGATTGTTGCGGAGCGCCAGCGGCACCGCCTCGCCCAGCGCCAGCGCGGGACCGACGCGCACGACGCGGCGGACATCCTCGCCCGTGACTTCTTTGAGACGGATCTCGCGCGAGGGGAGCGCGGACGACGCTTCGGGCTCCGCGGCGTTCCCGCGCGGAACCGAAAAAACGACGACGGCGGCGAGCGCCGCGAATGCAGCTTTCTGGAAAGTCATGACTTTTTCCGTGTAGCTTAACAAACGCCCCCGCGCGCGGAAAGTTTCGTTTCGCGGGAAAATTTTCTCGCGCTCGCCCGCCGCCGCTAGATTTTTCGTTTTCACGGGAAGAGAAAGCGGGCATAGTGGGTTTTCAACGCTCAAAAACGACACCTTCATGATCACCGAAATCACGAATTTCATCACCGAAGTCAACGACGTGCTCTGGAGCACGGTGCTCCTCTTCGCGCTCTGCGGCGCGGGCGTCTTCTTCACGGTCCGGCTGCGCTTCATTCAGCTGCGCAAGTTCAAGGACGCTTGGCGCGTGCTTTTCCGCCGCCACGAGGACGGCAAGAAGGACGGCGAAATGACGCCCGTGCAGGCGCTCGCGACCGCGATCGCCGCGCAGGTCGGCACGGGCAATCTCGCGGGCGCGGCGACGGCGATCGTCTCCGGCGGACCGGGCGCGATTTTCTGGATGTGGGTCAGCGCGTTCTTCGGCATGGCGACGGTTTACGCGGAGGCGACGCTCGCGCAGAAATTCCGCCGCGAGGAGCACGGCGAGATCACCGGCGGCCCCGCCTATTACATCCGCGAGGCGTTCGGCGGCGCGTTCGGGAAAATTCTCGCGTGCGTGTTCGCGGTGTGCTGCTGCTGCGCGCTGGGCTTCACGGGCATCATGGTGCAGGCGAATTCGATCGGCAGCGCGTTTTCGGGCATTTTCGAAAAATACGCCCTGCCCGTTCCCGCGCTCGCGGTCGGCGGCTTCGTCGCGGTCGCGGCGGGGCTAATTTTCTTCGGCGGCACGCGTCGTCTGGCGAAGGCGGTCGTGCGCATCGTCCCGCTGATGGCTCTCGTGTACATCGTCGGCTCGGTGATTCTCATCGCGGCGAACGCGGCGGCGCTTCCGGAAGCCGTGCGGCAGATCTTCGTCGGCGCGTTCGATCCGCAGGCGGCGATGGGCGGCGCGCTCGGCGTGACCGTGCGCGAGGCGATCCGCTACGGCGTCGCGCGCGGGCTGTTCTCCAACGAGGCCGGGATGGGCTCCACGCCGCACGCGCACGCGCGCGCCGCCGTGAAGAACCCGAACCGCCAGGGGCTCATCGCGATGCTGAGCGTGTTCATCGACACGTTCGTGATTCTGAACCTGACGGTGTTCGTCATCCTCACCTCGGGCGCGCTGAAATTCGGAGAAGGCGCGGCGCGGCTCACGGGCATCGACCTCACGCAGGCGGCGTTCGACTCGCTTTTCACGGGCTTCGGCGGCGTCTTCGTCGCGGTCTGCCTGTTCTTCTTCGCGTTTTCGACGATTCTGGGCTGGCACTTTTTCGGCGCGGTGAATTTCGCGTATCTCACGCGCGGGCGCTGGGTGAAGCTCTATTCCGCCGTCGTGCTCGCATGCGTCGTCGCGGGAACGCTGCTGAAAGTCGAATGCGTCTGGCAGCTCGCGGACTTCTTCAACGGGCTGATGGTGCTGCCCAACCTGCTCGCGCTCGTCGTGCTCTCGAAGACGGTCTCGGACATCTCCAAGGGCAGATACGTCGATCTGCCGAAGAACTGAGCGGGAACGCGCTCACTTCACGTCCAGGGAGAGCTTCGCGGAGGCGAAGTCGGGGCCCGGCCAGACGAAAAGCTCGTGCGCGCCCGGAGCGAGCTCGAGCGCGGAGCCGGAACGGCGGACGCCGAGGTAGGCGCCGTCCAGATACCAGTGCGCCTCGGCGGGAACGGTGCGCACGACGAAGCGCGCCCTGCCGTCCGCGCCGCGCCGATAGACGCCGCCGCGCGGCTCCAGGATTTTCGTCTCCCGCGAAAGATCCGCGCGGCGCGCCGTCGGGCGGCAGAGTCCGCAGACGCGCAGGGGCACGCCGACGAGCGCCGTCCCCGTCCGCGTCTCCGCGCAGAAATCGCCCGCGCGCAGTCCGCTCGCGGCGCAGAGCCTTTCGGCGCGGAAGAACGCGCCGTCGTTCCACGGCGCGGGAACGCGCCCGCGGTAAAGCGCCGCGAGAATCTGCCCCGCGACGGGCGCGGCGATTTCTGCGCCGACCAGCTCGGGCGCGGGCGCGCCGCTCTTGTTGCCGAACCAGACGGCGACCGTCCATTCCGGCGTCACGGCGACGCACCACGCGTCGCGCAGACCGTTGGACGTTCCCGTCTTCCACGCGGCGCGCAGGTGCTCCGCGCTCGGAAGCGGCGTTTCCCGCAGCATGCGCAGCGTCATTTCCGCCGCGCCGGCGCTCCAGACGTGCCCGCGCGCGGGCTCGGCGGCGGCGTCCGTTTCGAGCAGCCGCAGCGGCGCGGGAACGCCTCCGCAGGCGAGCGCGGCGTACGCCTCGGCGAGCTGCACGAGATTCGTCTCCGCGCCGCCGAGCGCGAGCGCGAGTCCCGCGCGCGCGGGCGTCGTCCCCGGCGCGAAACGCACGCCGAACGCGTCGAGCGAACGGAAGACGCGCTCGGGCCCGAGCGCGCGCAGCACGCGCACGGCGGGCGTGTTCAGCGATTTCGACAGCGCCGTCCGCGCGGAGACTCTGCCGAGATACGTTCCCGAAAAATTTTCCGGACGATAATCCGCGAGCGTCAGCGGCGAATCGTCGAGCACGGTGTCCGCGACGAGCAGCCCCGCGTCGATCGCCTCGCCGAAGATGAACGGCTTGAGCAGCGAGCCCAGCGAACGCCGCGCCAGCGCCGCGTTGACCTGCCCGTCGCGCGACGCGGAAAAATCCGCCGTGCCCAGAAACGCGCGCACGGAACGCGTCGCGTTTTCGACGACGACCGCCGCGCCGTCGCGCACGGAAAAGCTTTCGGCGAGCGCCGCGCGGACGGCGGTTTCGACGACGGCGCCTACCGCCGCGTCCGCCGTCGTGCGCGCGTCGCCGCGCAGACCGGGCTCGCGTTCCCGCAGCCAGAGAAAGAACTGCGGATCGGCGGCGCGCGGGAACGCCGGACGCGAAAAATCGCGGAAGCGCAGAGGCTCGGCCGCGACGGCGGCGGCCTCCGTCTCGGAAAGCGCGCCCTGCCGCACGAGCATCGCGAGCACGCGGTCGCGGCGTTCGCGCGCCGCCTCGGGAAAGCGGTCGGGGCGCAGCCGGTTCGGGCGCTGCGGAATGCCCGCGAGCATCACGGATTCGGCGAGCGTCAGCTCCCGCGCGGAATGCCCGAAATAGTGGAGCGCCGCCGCCTCCACGCCGTAAATTTTTCCGCCGTAGGGCAGACGGTTCAGATATTCCTCGAGAATCTCCTCCTTGCTCCTCCGCCGCTCGAGTTCGCGCGCCTCGCACATCTGCACGAACTTCCGCGCGAAGGAGCGTTCCCGCCGCCCCTCGGCGAGCGCGACCAGCTGCATCGTCACCGTCGAGGCGCCGGAAACGATGCGCCCGTTCGCGGCGAGCTGAAACGCCGCGCGCGCCGCCGCGCGCAGATCCACGCCGTCGTGCCCGAAGAAATTGCGGTCCTCCGCCGCGAGCGTCACCGCGATCAGGTGCGGCGGCAGTTCCGAAAGCGGCACGGGAAAGCGCAGCGTCCAGTCCGCGCCGGGTTCGACGTGGACGGGATTTCCCGAGCGGTCGCGGAAAAGCGTCGCCGGAAAGCGCGCGTCGAGCAGCGCGTCGTCGAAGCGGAAAATCCGCGGGAACGCCCACGCCCAAAGCGCCGCGAAGACGAACACGCACGCGCAGACCGCCGCGAGAAAAATCGCGACGGCTCTGCGGACTCTTTTCGGGAACGGCGCCATGGCGGAAGGCGGCGCGGACGCGCGCTCACTTCACTTCGAACACGGGAACGGCGGGCGCGCCCGTGCCGCGGCAGTCGGCGTCGTACATCGATTCGACCTGCACCGGAGGCACGGCGAAGACGCCGCGCGTCGTCGCGCGCACGCGGTAGAGCAGCGTCGTCTCCCGGTCTTCGCCGCGCGTCGGCGAAAACGCGCCGAACGCGAGGAAGCGGTCGTAGCGGCGTTCACGCGCGCGCTCATGGAAGCCCGAGGCCTTTTCTTCGGCGCCGCGCGCGTTCACGGCGGCGCGCGTCGCGAGCGTCTCGTCCTCGATTTCGAGCCCGCCCGGAAGCAGGTCGCAAATCACGGCGCTCTCGCACGCGACGTCCGCGCGCACGCGGACGCGCACCGTGAGCAGATCTCCCGCCGCGCACGACGTCACGGGCTCGCCCCGCGCGTCGAGATATTCGCGGGAGACGGTGAACCCGGCGGCGACGTTCTCGGCGCGCTCCGGCGTTTCGCGCGTGCGCTCGAAGACGTAGAGCGGGCGCGTTCCCGTGTTCCTCACGACGACGGGACTGCCGCCGGCGATCTTCATCGAAGCGGCGAAAGGCTTTTCCTCGCCCGCGACGAAGACGCGCGCGCTCTCCGTGCCCGCGCCGCCGTCCGCGGCGAGAAACGCGGCGAGCCCGAACGCCGCCCACGCGTTCGCCTGCGTCGTGCCCCAATAGCCGCTCGCGCGCATGTTTTCGACGAGGAAGCGCGCCAGTTTCGGACACGCGGCGTCGCCCGGCGCGATTTCGCAGAGCAGCCGCAGCGCGACGCCGGCGCGGCGCACGGGCGAGTCGATGCACGTCGCGCCCGAGCCCGGCGCGCGCGTGATCGCGGCGACGTCCTCGGCGGCGGCGGCGATCTCCTTCGCGCCTTCGGAGGCGCATCCGGATTTTACCGACGCCGCTCCCGCGAGCAGGCGCGAGAACGCGTCGCCCGCCGTCTCCGCCTCGCGCGCGAGAGCCTTCGCGGCTTCCGCCGCCTTGCCGTTTCCGGCGAACGCGGCGAGATAAAGCGCGTAGGCGCGCTCCGCCAACGGAGAATGCACGTCCGTCGCGCGCTCGAAAAGCAGCGAGCTCAGCTCCGCGCGGCGCTGCGCGGAGAGCGCGAATCCCGCCGCGTCCGCCTCCAGCTCGAAGTGGCACGCGAAGAGCGTTCCCGCGTCCCAGGGTTCCGACGAGCCGGGCCACATCGCGTAGGCGCCGCCGCGGCAGCGCATCGTCGCGATGCGCGCGAGCGCGGAGCGCACCTTCGCCGAAGACGTCTCCGCGAAACCGTAGGAGACCACGCCGGCGCGGACGAGCGCCTGCGTCGCGAGCAGCGGAAACGCCGCCGCCGCCGTCTGTTCGAGGCAGCCGTACGGATACGTGCCGAGCCATTCCAGCGCGCCGGCGACCGCGAGCGCGGGCGTGCCGACGGAGACCTCGCCGAAGGCGGACGCGTTCGCGAACGCGGCTTCCGCGCCGGGCTCAAGCTTGGTCACGGCGACGCGATCGACCGCCGGAATCGGCGCGCGCACGCGCAGCCCGAGCTTCTCGGAGGAGACGACGCGCCCGTCCGCGTCGAGCACCTCGAACGCGATCGAGCCCGCGCCGCACGCGGCGTCCGCCTTCAGGCGTTCGCGCGCGACGCGCTTTTCGCCGCGCTTCACCGCGCCGAAGCTCCCCGCCGCCTTTTCGGCGCCGTTCACGAGCAGGCGCCACGAAAGCTCGCCGTCGGGAAGGTCGGAATTGAAGATTTCCGCGACGGCGTCGAACTCGTCTCCGGGAGCGAGCGCGCGCGGCGTCGTCAGCTTCACGGAAACGGGACGGCGCACGACGAAATTCGCCTCGGCGGAGCCCGTGCGTTCCGCGTCCAGCGCGAACGCCATCAGGCGCATGCCGCCGTCGAAATCCGGCAGGTCGAGCGTCGTTTCGGCGAAGCCTTCGGCGGGAACGTCGATCGGTTCCGCGACCGCGACGGCGCTGAGCTTCGCCTCTTCGTCCTCGCCGAGGAATTTCCGCAACGCCGCGCCGCCGCCGATCAGCGACTCACGCCTGGCGAGCACCGGATAGAACGAGCCGTAGCCGTCGCCGAATTCATACGGACAATCGTATGTGCCGAAGAAATACGAAAACGCATCGGGCGTGCGGAACGCGCTCAGCGAGAGCACGCCGCGGTCCACCGCCCAAAGCTGCACGCGGCCGGCGATCGGCTTCCCGTCCGCGTCCGCGAGTTCGACGCGCACAGACGCCTTTTCGCCCGGACGCGCGACGGCGGGAACGCGCAGCGAAACATGCATGCGCCGTGCGCGCTGGTCCACCGGAAGCAATCCGACGCCGAAAAGCCGACGCATTTCCTCGCCCTTTTCGAAGCCGGGGACGGGCACTTTTCCGCAGACCGTCACCGAGAAGAAGCGGCTGCCGAGCGACGTGCCTTCAGGCACCGCGAGCTCGAAGACGTTTTTCCCGGGAACGACCGGAAACGTGCGCGTGCCTTCGATTTTTTCGGAGCCGAAGAGGAGCACGGCGGAGCCGGCGAACGGCGACTCGAAGGAAATCTTCGCCGTCGTCCCCGGCGCGTAGCGCTCCGCGTCGAACGTGAACGCGAGGTCCGAAAAGTCTCCCGAACGCGAACCCGTTTCGCCGAACCAATGATAAAATTCGCGCGCGTGCAGGCGCGTTCCCGCCTCGTCGAAGATTTCCAGAAGATAGCTGCCCGCGCTCGGCACGGGCACGGCGATTTCGCGCGCCGAATCGTCGAACGCGATTTCGCCCGCGGGCGTGTCGAGACGCTGCCATTCGCAGGAGGCGACGCCCTCCGCGTTTTCGCGCACGACGTAGCCCCACTCGCGGCGCGTCAGCGCGGCGCGGAATTTCGCGCCCGTCGGCGCGACGCGCTTTTCGTCCGGCGAAAGCGCGCACACCTCGAAGACGCGGCGCGCGGGCTCGACGGCCGCCTCACGCGTGCCGAAATAAAAATTCGCGTAATGAATTTTTACCGACGTTTTCGCGGAGACGACGCGCGAGCCCGCGGCGCTCGACGCGGAAACCGTCACTCGGGAAACGAGGGGCTGCGTCGCGGCGGCGGGAAATTTCGGATCGTCGAACACGGCGGAAAACGCGCCCGCGGCGTCCGTGCGCGTCTTCACGGGCGCGTCGTCGCGCTTGGGCTCGTCGGGCATCGGCGCGCCGAATTCGAACTCGGCGAACTCCGACGCGCTCGGCGAGAAATCCGTGAAGAACGTTTCGCGTTCGAGGGAAACGTCGCCGTCGGCGAGTGGCGCGCCGAAGTAATACGCGGCGTTCCCGCTCACGCGCGTGCGCCCGTCCTCGCGCGTCGAGGCGAGCGAGAGCGAGAAGGTGTCGGGCACGTAGTCGGCGACGCCGAAGCGCGCGCTCCCGAACGTCTGCTCCGTCTGCCCGGGAATGCCCATCGACACGCGGTAGCCGCCCGTGGCCGCGAACGCGGGGATTTCTATTTCCGTGCGGTAAAATCCGAACTCGTCGCCGACGGCGAGAGCGCCGCCGAGACGGGTTCCGTCCGGAGCCCGCACTTCGAATTCCGCGGGAACGCCGGCGCTCGCGCGCCTGTCGGAGCCGTCGCGCAGGCTCGCGTAAATGCGCATCGTCTCGCCGGGGCGGCAGACGCCGCGCTCGGGGAAGACGTACGCCTTCGCCCCCGGGCGCTCGAAGCCGCGCCCGCCGCGCCGCGCCCACAGCGAGCGCAGCGAGAGGAACGTGCGGTCGCCGTCGAGCTCGGCGAGAATCAGCCAGGGCGAATCCTCGCGGTCGGCGAGCTCCGGCAGCGTCAGCTTCACGAAGCCGTCGGCGTCCGTCTTCGTGTCCGCGACCCAGCGCTTTTTGCGCGAAAAGACGGAGACCTTCGCGCCCGCGACGGGAGTGTTTCCGGAGATGTTCTTCACGACGACGGCGACCTCGTCGCCGTTTCGCGCCGCCTGAATCACGAGATCGGTGACGACGACGATGCGCCGTTCCCGCCGCCAGTAGGAATCGGGATCGCCCGCCTCGACGAGATACAGCCCCGGCCTGCGCGCGACGCCGATTTTTTCGAGCTCCAGAGAAAAGACTTCCGCGCGGTTGCGGGCGATTTTCGGACGGACGCTTTCGTTGAAGATCGGGCGCGAGCACTCCCACGACGCGGGACGCTCGACGAAGTCCGCGATGCGGTCGGGATAGACTTCGCGCGTCTCGATGCTGACGCGGGCGACGTTGCGCAGCTGCAGCGGCAGCGCGAAATCCGGCGCGGACGGCGCGACGAAGCGACCGCTTGAAACAAAGCCGAAAATCTCGGGCAGATCCGGCATGGAAAAAGAGAACGTCCGGCTTTTTCCGCTCGGCGCGGCGAGTTTTCCCGCGAGCTCGCCCGAGACGGAGATCTCGTAGCTTGTCCCGGGCGCGTAGTCGGCGAAGACGCCGACGAGGGCGTCGCCGCGCGGCACGAGCTTGAAATCGACCGCGGGAACGATCTTGAGCGCGCGGCGGAGCGCCTCGGAATCGACGGCGTCGGAAAAGCGCAGGTCGGCGCAGCGCGAAGGCGCGTCGAACGAAAAGTCCGTGACGGACAGCGGCGGCACGGCGGCGGGCGCGGGTTCGGGCGCGGGCACCGGCGTCGGCGCGGGCGCCGGAGCGGGAGCAGATTCTGCGGCGGAGACGCCGAAGGGCGTCAACGCCGCGAAAACGACAAAAGAAATGCGGTTCAGGAATTTCATGATGAAAAGAATGCGGTTTCGGGAACGGAAAACGTTTCGGACACGCCGCGCCTACACGGCGAAGCAAACACGCGCGACGGTCAGTCGTAGAGCCTGCGGGTTTTCCCAATCCGTTCCCGCCGCCGTTCCCGCGCGGCGAGACGGTGCGCTTTATAAATCCGCCGCCTCTTTTTTTTCAAGAATTTTTCGGGAAAGGCGGCGTCTTCGCGATGCCTCAATAAAAAAGTGCACCGAAGGCAAAAGATTTTTCAGAGTCTTCCCGCTTCGTTCAAGGGAAAATTCGTTTACGGAACAAGTTCGAGGAAGGCGATTTCCGGCGGGCAGAAAAGACGCGCGGGAACGATGCTCGTGCCCAGGCCGCGCGTGACGAAAAGAGCGCTTCCCGTCGCGGGAACGCGGAAAAGCCCCGCGGGAAAGGCGCGCCCAACGCCGCGGCACGACGTCGTGACGGGAACGCCGCCCGGAAAACAGATCTGCCCGCCGTGCGTGTGCCCGCAGACGGCGAGATCGACCGTCTCGTTCAGGAACGGAGCCACGTCCGGCGAATGCGAAAGCAGCACGAAAGGCGTTTCCGCGCCCGCTTCGGCGGGTCTGCGCGGCACCCAGTCCGCGTCGAACTCCGAAAAATAGCCGTGAGGATCGAGCGTGCCGCCGAACGCGACGCGCACGCCGTTCCGCAGCGTCGCGACGCACGCGCCCTTGCCGTCGAAAACGCGGACGCCCGCCTCGCGCAGCGCCTCGGCGACCGCGCGCGATCCGACGTAGGCGTCGTGATTGCCGAGCACGGCGAAGACGGGAACGCGCGCGGCGAGCTCTCGAAACCGCGCCGCGATTTCGCGCGGTTCCATGGAGGCCGCGCGGGAATGCCCCTTCGCGAAGTCGCCGAGCAGCAGCACGGCATCGGGATCCGCCGCCGCGAGCGCCGCCGCGATCCGTTCCGCGCGGGCTTCGTCGCCCGGCGCGAAGTGAAAATCGCCCGCGACGGCGAGCAGCGCGCGCTTGTCCGTCCCCGCCCAGGACGCGACGGGAACGCGCAGCCGCGTCTCCGTCAGGCGGTTCGGCTCGACGAAGACGCCCCAGCACGCGACCGCCGCGCAGGCCAGCGCGCAGGCGGCGCAGAAGGCGACGAAGCGCCCTTTCGCGTTTCCGAAAATCATGCCCTTCAGTAAACGCCTTCGCGCGCGGAAAGGCAACTCCGCCGGAACCGGGAAAAATTTTTGAGAACGAATCTTAAAATTTTTGTTGACATATAAGAATGAATCTCATTTTCTTAAATCATCGTTTTTCTTCAAACCAACCATGAAAATAAGCAAGTTATCAAAGCCGGCCCTGGTGTCGGCAGCGGCGTTGAGCGCCGCAGCTAACACGCTTGCCGGTGTGTTTGTCATCACCGACGACGCCTGTCCCGCCTCGAAGGGCGATCTGGAGGCTCACCTGAACTGGGAGAGCACCATCGCCACGGATCACGGGAAAGCAGTATCCTCCGCGCCCTCGCTCGAGCTGGCGTACGGAGCGACCGAAACTCTCGAAATCGCGTTCTCGCTCGACTTCGGGCACGACTACGTGGGCCGCGGCCGAGCGCGCAAGCTCGACGAGAGCCACGTCAACGACCTCAACTTCACGGGAATTTCCGTGGGGCTGAAGAATCAGATCCTCGACCCCGAGAACGCGGAAAATCCGTTCGGGCTCGCCTTCGTCGGAGGTTTCTCCTGGGCGTGGGCGGCGACGAATCAGGACAGCGCGCGCGACCTGACGTTCGAGCTCGGTCTGAACTTCCAGAAAAACCTGCTCGACGGCGACCTGATTCTGGCGTTCACGCCGGGCGTCGCGCTCACGTCGGTGAAAGGCGACAAGGCGGAGACCGGCAGCTCGGACTCGACCTTCGACTCCACGGAATACACGCTCGCGGCGGGCGCCTCGTATCAGCTCGCCGAAGGCTGGCGCGTCGGTCTCGAAGGCGTCTGGTCCATCGCCTACGACGCGGACGGCTACGCGGACGACCAGTTCTACGCGGGTCCGAACGTGTGCTACGAAGCGGACAGCTGGTGGTTCACGGCCTGCGTCGCGCCGCGCCTGTTCTCGACCGCGGACGAGGTGATCGTCTCCGCGCAGATCGGGTATGCGTTCTGAAAAAAGTTGAGGAGTTGAGAGTTGAATCGGCGGCTTCGCGCCTGTTGATTCGGCGGAGCCGAGGAAAACTCTCTCGAGCGGAGCGAGAATCAACAGCGAGCGCCGCGAGCGATTCAACTCTCAACGCTCAACATTCATCTCTTCCCCTTTCCGCGGGAACGCGAAACGATGTTTTGCCATATCTTTCGTTTCCGTTTTCGCGTTCCCGCGGACTCCCGGGGGAAGATTCTTGAAAATGAAAATCATTTGAAAAGCCCTCGACGCGAAAGCTAAAATATCATGCTCACAAATTTTCTTCAGAAAATGATTCCGTTATCTGAAATCAAAATCGGCCAGCGCGCGCGCGTCCAGACGATGGACGTGGACGACTCGGTCAACCAGCGTCTGCTGGCCTTCGGGCTCACGCCGGGCGCGCAGGTGCGCGTCGTGCACGTGGCGCCTCTGGGCGATCCCATCGCGATCGCGTTTTCCTCGCAGAAAGTGATGATCCGCCGCGCGGACGCCGCGCGCGTCATGGTGGAACTCGAAAGCGAAAGCAAGTGACAAGAGAATTCCGCGAGGATTTTTCAAAAAAGTTTCGCCTTGGCGAAACCCGCACTGCTCCTGTCACCAGTCACTTATAACCTGTCTCTCCTTGACAGACAACCCGCGCACCGCGACCGCGGCCCGCAAAAATTTTCACGAAATTTCACGATAATGGACAACAACAACGAATCTCACGGCGAATGCTGTCGCCGCCGCTGCTGCCGCGACGACGCTTCCGCCGACGTTCCCGCCGCCTGCCGCGAATCTTCCGGGCTGCCGAACGTCGCCCTCGTCGGCAACGCGAACACGGGAAAAACCACGCTCTTCAACTCGCTCACGGGCCTGCGCCAGCACGTCGGCAACTATCCCGGCGTGACGGTCACGAAGTATTCCGGCCCGCTGAAGCTTTTTCACGGCGAAAAAATCGAGCTCACCGACCTGCCGGGCATCTATTCGCTCGCGGCGGCCTCGCTCGACGAGCGCGTCGTGATCGACGTGCTTTCCGGCCGTCTCGAATCCGCGGGAACGCCGAAGCCGGACGCCATCGTCTGCGTCGCCGACGTGAACAATCTGCGCCGCAATCTCTTTCTCGCGACGCAGGTCGCCGAGCTGGGCATCCCGATGGTGCTCGTGCTCAACCAGATCGACGTCGCGCGCAAGGACGGGCTCGTCGTCAACACCGACCTGCTGCGGGAACGCCTCGGCATTCCCGTGATCGCCGTTTCCGCGCGGCGCGGCGAAGGCATCGACGCCGTCCGCCAGGCGATCGCCGACGTGCTCAAGAACGGCGACCGCATGAAGACCGTCTCCTGGAACGCGGGAACGCGCAAGGCGCTCGCCGTGCTGCGCGGCGCGCTTTCCGAGGAGAACAGCCGGAAGATTTCCGACGCCGAGCTGCAGCGCGTCATCTTCGACGTCGCCTCGCCGATCGCCGACCGTTTCGCGGGCGAGGACATCGAGAAAATCGGCGCCGCGCTCAAGGAGGCGCGCGAATGCATCCGCGCCGCGGGCGAAAATCCGCACTCGACCGAGGCGCTCCAGCGCTACGAATTCATCCGCGAGACGCTCGCGGGAGCGACGCGCCGCGAAAAGGACCGCACGACGTTCACGTCGATCGCGGACAAGCTGCTGCTGCACCGCGTCTTCGGCGTGGCGATCTTCCTCGCCGCGATGTACGGCGTCTTCTGGTGCATCTACACGCTCGCGGCGTTCCCGATGGACTGGATCGACGGCTGGTTCGGCGCGCTCGGCGAATGGGTCGGTTCGCACATGGAATCCATGCCGATCGCGCAGTCGCTCGTGGTGGACGGCGTCATCGGCGGCGTCGGCGGCGTGCTCGTCTTCCTGCCGCAGATTCTGATTCTGTTCTTCTTCCTCGGCCTGCTCGAATCGACGGGCTACATGGCGCGCGCGGCGTTCCTGATGGACAAGCTGTTCGGCTGGTGCGGGCTCAACGGCAAGAGCTTCGTGCCGATGCTTTCCGGCTACGCGTGCGGCATTCCCGGCATCATGAGCGCGCGCACGATCGAGGACCCGAAGGCGCGCCTCGCGACGATTCTCGCCGTGCCCTTCATGAGCTGCGGCGCGCGCATGCCCGTTTACGTGCTGATGTGCGCCCTGCTCGGCCGCATCACCGACCCGACGACCGCCTCGACCGTGTTCGTCGCGATGTATTTCGTCGGCATCCTCGTCGCCGTTCCCGTGGCGTGGATCTACACGCGCTTCGTGCTGAAGTCGAAGGCCGCGCCCTTCGTGCTCGAAATGCCGCGCTACCAGCTGCCGCGCCTGCGCGACGTCGGCCTGCGCGTGTGGCAGAGCGGGCTCGAATACACGCGGCGCGCGGGAACGATCATCTTCGCGATGTCCGTCGTCGTCTGGGCGCTCTCGTATTTCCCGCGCAGCGAAGAAACCGCCGACGCCGCGCGCGCGGCATACGTCGCCGAACAGTCCGCCGAACTCGGCGTTCCCGCGGAGGTTTTCGAGAAAAAACTCGCCGACGCCGAAGCCGCGGAAACGCCCGACGAAGCGCAGGAGGAAATCGTCGCCGCCGCCGAAAACAGAATTTCCGAGGCCTACCTCGAAAATTCCTACCTCGGGCGCTTCGGCAAGTTCTGCCAGCCCGTCTTCGCTCCCGCGGGATTCGATTGGCGCATCACCGTCGGCGTGCTCGGCTCGTTCCCGGCGCGCGAACTCATCGTCTCGACGCTGGGCATCACCTACAGCCTCGGCGGCGACGTGGACGAGGAGAACGAAGGCCTCTACGACGCGATGGAGAAGACGACGCACGCGGACGGCTCGCCCGTGTTCACGATTCCGGTCATCGTCGGCATCATGGTGTTCTTCGCCCTGTGCGGACAGTGCCTTGCGGAAATCGTCGTCATCGCCCGCGAATCCTCGTGGAAATGGGCGATCGTCGCCTGGGCGCAGATGACGTTCCTCGCCTGGCTCGGCGCCGTCCTCTGCTA
>SFEJ01000015.1 GCA_004558035.1 Opitutia bacterium | reverse complement strand
ACAGTGTGTTTCGCTCTTAATGAAAATTTATCAAGAACTAATAAGTCGAAAGGAGAATAATATGCCAGAAGAGGGACTTTCTGAATCCGACCTTGAACAAATAGAGAGATTGATTGATTCTGCCATAGGCGCTCCTAATAAAAAAAGCGCTGAACGATATATTGTAGAATTGAATTCATATTTGTATTTTCTTGAGCCTCCGAAAAACAATATTTTTCGAGAAATGCTTTCATATGTGAAAGAAGCTTCGAAACACACTCAAAACAAAAAACATTGGGCGAATGCTGCAAGAAGCAAATTCTATTTATTAAGATTTTCGTGAGGTTGAGCGCGCGGGAACGCTTCCCGGAATGTTCGCTCGCCGATCTTTACGACGAAACGACGATGCCCGCCGAGCTCCGCCGCGCGCACCGCGACAACGACCGCGCCGTCATGGAGGCCTACGGCTTCGACTGGCGCGCGATGACGGAATCCGCCTGCGTCGCCGTCCTCATGTCCCTCCACCGCGCCCTGGCGGGAACGCGGGGGAAAGCTTAAAGGTTAAAGGGGAAGTTTGTGCGGGCGGATTCCGAGGAAGCGACAAGAATGTCGCTTCTCCCCTGAAAACTTCCTTTAACTTCCTTTGACTTTGCGGTTTTTCTTCGCGCCTTGGCGTCTTGGCGGGAAAGTTTCTGCGGGAAGGATTTCGAGAAGCGACAGGAATGTCGCTTCTCCCCTGAAAACTTCCTTTGACTTTGCGGTTTTTCTTTGCGCCTTGGCGTCTTGGCGGGAAAGTTTCCGCGGGAAGGGTTTCGAGGAAGCGACAGGAATGTCGCTTCTCCCCTGAAAACTTCCTTTAACTTCCTTTGACTTTGCGGTTTTTCTTCGCGGTCAGACGCCCTGTTTGTCGTAGAGCTCGCGGTAGAGCGGGCAGGAGGCGTAGAGCGCGTCGTGCGCGCCGTCGCCGACAACGCGCCCGCCCGAAAAGACGAGGATGCGTTCCGCGATGCGGATCGACGAAAAACGGTGCGCGACGATGAAGGTCGTGCGCCCGCGCGCGAGCTTTTCGAGATTGTCCTGGATCTTCTTTTCGCTCTCGGAGTCGAGCGCGGAAGTCGCCTCGTCGAGAATCAGGATCGGGGCGTCCTTGAGGAAGGCGCGCGCGACGGCGATGCGCTGGCGCTGGCCGCCGGAGACGCCGTCGCCGAAATCGCCGAGCTTCGCGTCGAGCCCGCCGGCGACGCCGAGCGTTCCCGCGTCGGCGGCGGCTTCGCGCGCGGCGCGCTCGACCTCGGCGTTCGTCGCGCCGGGGCGTCCGATGCGGACGTTTTCGCGGATCGTCCCGCGGAAGAGCACGGCGTGCTGGGGCACGAGCGCGATGTTGCGGCGGAGGTCCTTTTTGCGCAGTTCGCGGACGTCGGTTCCGCCGACGAGCACGGCGCCGCGCGTCGCGTCGTAGAAGCGCGCGACGAGGCTCGCGAACGTCGTCTTGCCCGCGCCGGAGGGCCCGACGAGGGCGACCGTCTGCCCGGCGGGAACGCGCACGCTCACGTGCGAGAGCGCCTCGCGGCCGTTCCCGTAGTCGAACGAGACGTCGCGGAATTCGACCGTTCCCGCGTCAGGCGGGAGCGGTTTCGGGTTTTCGGGGTCGGGCATCGTGTCGGGCTCGGTCAGAATCGCTTCGAGGCGTTCGAGCGAAGCCTGCGCCTGGTTGAGGCGGTTCCACGCGAGCCCGGTGCGCCGGATCGAATCGAAGGCGAAGAAGAGCGCGCCCGCGACCGCCATGAAGTCCGTCAGCGCCATGCCGACCGAGCGTCCGCGCACGAGCACGAACGCGAGCGCGAGCGCGGTGATGACTTCGAGCGCGGGCGACGTCGCCTGCTGGTATTTCACGACCTTGAGCTGTTCGCGGCGGAAGCGCTCGGACACGCCGCGCAGGCGCTCGACCTGTTCGCGCTCCATGCCGTAGGAGCGGATCTCGCGCTGCGAGTTGAGGCTTTCCTGGACGACGGCGCTCATTTTGCCGACGTTCTTCTGCGCGGCGCGCGACTTCGCCGCGATGCGCCTGCCGCAGAGCCAGATCGGCGCGACGGCGACGCCCGCGCAGAGCACGCTGACGACGAACATCGTCGCCTCCGCGCGGTCCCAGAGCACGAACACCAGGGCGGAGATCGACGTCGCCGCCGTGAGCGGCTGCTTGATGACGTCGCTCGAAATCTTCGTGATCATCTCCTGCACGTTCTGCGCGTCGGAGACGATGCGGCTGAGGAGGTCGCCGCGCATCTGCCGTTCGAGAAACGCGAAGGGGAGCGTCTGCAGGCGCGCGAACACGTCGATGCGGATCGATTCGAGCAGGCGCAGGCCGAAATAGTTGACCGCCATCGCGTTGACCCACATCGCGACGCCGCGCACGACGAACACGAGCGGCATCGCCGCGCACGCGACGAGGAGGACGACCGTGCTCAGCGAGTCCGCGGGAACGCGCGCCGCGAGAAAATCCAGAATCGGCTTCGGCATCGTCGTCGGGTCGAACACCGCCGGGAACACCTTGTAGATCATCACGGGAATGCCGAGCCCGCTCGCCGACGCCGCGACGAGCCCCGTCGCGAACGCGAGCAGAAAGTACCATTTCAGCGGCCAGACGTAGCCCGCGTAGTGGCGCACGCGCGAGAAGAAGCGCGCGGCGCGCGCCGGGAACGCGTCGCGCAGTTCGGCGCGGGAACGCGGATTCTTTTCGGGAACGGCTTTTTCGCGGCGGCTCATTTTTCGCCTTTCCCCGCGCGCGCGGCTTCGGCGACCTGGCGGTCGTAGAGCTCGCGGTAGAGCGCGGATTTTTCGTAAAGTTCGGCATGCGGGCCGTCCGCGACGACGCGGCCGCTCTCGAAGACGAGAATGCGCTGCGCGCGGCGGATCGTCGAGAAGCGGTGCGCGATGATGAACGTCGTGTGCCCCTTCATCAGCTCGTCGAGCGAGCGCTGGATCTTTTCCTCGCTGAGCATGTCGAGCGAAGCCGTCGCCTCGTCGAGCACGAGGATCGGGGCGTTCTTGAGAAACGCGCGCGCGACGGAGACGCGCTGGCGCTGGCCTCCGGAAAGCCCTTCGCCGCCTTCGCCGACTGCGCGGTCGTAGCCTTCGGGGCGCTCGCGGACGAAGTCTTCGACGGCGGCGAGCGCGCCCGCGCGTTCGACGGCGGCGTCGTCCGCGTCGGGCCTGCCGATGCGGATGTTGTCGCGGACGCTCCCGCGGAAGAGCACGGGCGACTGCGAGACGAGGCCGATCGCGGCGGTGCGGTCGGCGCGGGAGATCCCGCGCACGTCGCGGCCGTCGATCTTCACCGCGCCCGCGGAGACGTCGTAAAAGCGGCAGAGCAGGTTGATGAACGTCGTCTTGCCCGAGCCGGAAGGGCCGACGAGGGCGACGATCTGCCCGGCGGGAACGCGCACGTTCACGTCGCGCAGCACGGGCACGCCCGGCTTGTAGGCGAAGGAGACGCCGGCGAACTCGACGTTCCCGCGCACGTCGCGCAGCGGCTCGGGCTCGGCGGGCTCGGGCATCTCGTCCTTGGCGTGAATCACGGCGTCCACGCCGCCGAGGGCGACGTTCGCGAGCTGGAGCGAGTTGTAGACTTCGCCGAGGCGCTTGATCGGGTCGTAGCAATAGTAGAGCGCGAGCGCGATCGCCGTGAACTGCGTGAGCGAGATCCCGCCGCGCACGCCCATGAAGAGCGAGAACGCGAGCGCGAGCACGCTGAGGATCTCGATGACGGGCGTGAGCGCCTGCTTCCACGCGGAAAGCTTGAACAGGGCGGAGACAAGCGCGCGGATCTGCCCGCGCAGCTGCTCGGTCTGCTGTTCCTCCAGCCCGAACGCGCGCACCTCGCGCTGGGCGGCGAGGTTCTGCGAGACGGTCGTCGCGATGTCGTTCAGGCCGCACAGCATCATCCGCATGCGCTCGATGATTTTTTTGCCGACCTGCTTCGTCGCCGGAATCGCGGCGGCGGCGACGAGCAGATTCAGCAGGAGCAGGCCGACTTCGTCGTTCGTCAGCGCCTGGTAGGCGAGAAAGCCGAGGGCGGCGAGCAGCGTGAGCGGCTGGATGACGAGGTCGTTCGTGACCGAAAGCGCGTTCTGCTGCAGGTTCTGCGTGTAGAAGATCGTCGTCGCCAGCAGGTCGCCGCGCGAGACGCGGTCGTGATACGCGAGCGGCAGTTCCTGGATGCGCGCGAAGATCTTGAGGCGCAGGTCCTCGAGCACGCGCATACCGATCTTGCTGATGAGGTAGGTGTTCGCGAACGCGAACGCGCCGCGGAAGAGCATCAGCAGCGGCATCGCGGCGGCGGCGGTCCACATCGTCAGCGTGGGAACGTCCTCGGCGGGAACGTGAGATTCCACGAAGGCGCGGAGAAATTCCGGGAGCGGCTTTTCGCCGAAGACGATCGGGAAGACCTTGTCCATCATCATCGGCAGGCCGAAGCCCGCCGTCGCCGCCGCGAAGCCGCCGCAGATCACGGCGACGAGCAGCGTGCCGCGGTACGGCGAGAGGAAGCGCCTCCACAATGCGCGGTACGTGCGGAACGCCGACGCCGCGTCCTTTCTGCTCTTCGCTTTTTTGCCGGAAGCCATCGCGGGAACGCTCAGCGTTTTTGCCTTTCCGCGCAGAAGCGTTCCACGCATTCGACGAGCGCCTCCTCGCGCGTCAGCCGCTGCAGCGCGGGCGGCGGGAAGCGGCGCGCCTCGCCCGCGGCGGCGAATTCGGCGACCGCGCGCTCGAGCGCGAAATTCAGCTCCGTCTGCCGGAACGGCGAAGGCAGCACCGTGCCGCCCGCCCATTGCGCGATCTTCGGCGCGAAGCCGCAAACGTCCGTGCACACCACGGGCAGGCCCGAGACGGCGGCCTCGAGCAGGACGCTCCCGCCCGCCTCTTCGAGCGCGGGGTGGACGAGCAGATCCGCGGCGCACATCAGCTCGGGAACGTCGTCGCGTTCGCCCAGCACGCGCACGGCGTCGCGCGCGCCCAGCTCCGCCGCGAACGCGTTGAACTTATCCGCGTCCGAGGCGCCGACGAGAAAAAGCTTCGTCCGCGCATAAAGCGTTTCCGGCAGCGCCGCGACCGCCGCGATCGCGCGCGCCGCGCCCTTGCGCTTGAAGTCCGAGCCGACGAGCGCGACCGCGAAATCGCCCGGCGCGAGCCCGAGCTCCCGCCGCTTGCGTTCCCGCGCCGCCGCCGGATTCCTGACGTTGCCGCAGCGCGCGTCCATGCCGAAGGGCACGGAGACGAAGCGTTCCCGCGGCGTGCCCCAGCAGCGCTCGTAGCTCTGCCGCTGGCGGTCGGCGATCGTGAAGATCTTCGTCGTCGAGCCCGGCGAGAACACGGCGCGCTCGAGCGAAAGGAACGTCGCGTAGCGCGGGAGCAGCCGCAGCAGGGAGCCGCAGCGTCGCGCGCGCGTGCGCTCGGCGAGACAGGTGTCGCCCGCGAAGTAAAAATCCAGCCCCGCCATCTTGTTGAAGCCCACGACGCAGTCGAAGCGTTCCCGCCGGCAGGCGGCGGCGAAGCGGCTTTCGAACGCCCTGGCGCGCGCGTGATTCGTCAGCCCCGGCGTCGCGAGGCGCGTCCAGCGGATGCCGCGCGCGTCGGCGGGAATGTCCTCGGAGCCGTTCCCGCAGTAGGCGAAGACGACGTGCCCGCGCTCGGCGAGCAGCTCCGCCATGCGCAGGAAGTCCTTCTGCAGGCCGCCGTACGGGAACCAGCGGAAAATGCCCATCGCGATCTTCATTGCGGGGAGCCTTTCTTTCCGCCTTCCGCCGGCAGCAGCAGTTCGGCGTTGATTTCCGCGCGGCCGCGCAGGCGCCGGAAGAAGTTGCGCAGACGCACGCGCAGCTCGAAGAGGCGCGCGCCGAAGTCGCGCATCGGATTTTCCACGCCGAACGTCCGGCGCAGGCGGATGCGGTCTTCCGCGCGCGTGTAGCGCGTCGAGCGCTTGCCGGAGAGATCGATGCCGACGACCCTGCCGGCGTAGGGCGTTCCCGCCGCGCCGAGCACGAAATTGCGCTCGTGCACGTCGCCGTGCACCAGCCCCGCCGCGTGCAGGCGGGCGAGCAGCGCCGCGACCTCCGCGCCGTATTTTTCGCGGTAGCCGGGAACGCGCCCGAGCGTCTCGCCCTCGACGAATTCCGCGATCAGGTAGGATTCGACGACCGAGCCGAAGCGGTAGCGGTCCGCGGCGAGAAAGACTTCCGCCGCCGGGAAATTCCGCGCGCCCGCGCGGTCCAGCGCCCGGATCAGCCGGCGCGTGTTCGAGCCGAAGAAGAACGACTGCCAGCGGTGGTCCGCCGAATGGTGTTCCCGACGCTCGTGCTTGAAGACGAACGTTCCCGCCGCCGTGCGGATCTTGAAGACGCGCCCCGTCGTCGAGGCGAATTCGAGGCGCTCGACGCCCGTCCAGTCGTCGGCGACCAGCCGCTCGAAAAGGCGCAGGAGCGCTTCCGCGCGCTCCGCTTCGCAGAGCACGCGCCACTCGCCGACGCGGGCGGACTTCAGCACGACGCCTCCTTTCCGGGACGCGGGCGCGTGCAGACGCCGCCGCGGAAGATTTCGCGGCGAAACTCCGCGCGGGAACGCGCGGTCGCGGTGCTTGCGTGAAGACTCATCTGACGGAATAAGCTCTCTCGGTTTGTAATGGCGGCGATTTTACAGTCTTTCCCCTCCGCGGACAAGCCGTAAGAGCCGCGGCGCGCGCCCGCGCCGTTCACGCTTCCGGAGACGCGGCGGCGCGGCGGGCGAGGTCGTTCTCGATCCACTCGTCGAGCGAGAGCGGCGTGTAGTCCGAGTATTTGCAGAAGCAGTTGATCATGTTGCACGGGATCGGCACCGGTTCCTCGTGCCCGTAGATCTCGCGCTTCGTCGCGCGCGTGATCGCCTGAAATTTCTCCAGCAGCCGCTGGTCGAACGAATCGTGCACATGCCCGTAGAGCATGTAGGCGCGCGGCTTGCCCGAGGCGGAAATCCGGTACTGCCCGTTGTAGCACATGATCGGGTAGTGCGAGAGGACGACCTTGCGGCCGTTGTCGTGGAGCTCCTTGTACGGGAGCACCCAGACGAAGCGCGGGTTCTTCGCGGACGGCGCGTCGTGATTGCCTTCGACGAGGTAGAGCCGCCCCTTGAGCCGCTTCAGCACGGCGTCGGTCTCCTCGGCGGTGCCGTAGGAAAAATCGCCGAGCACGACGACCTCGTCGTTCGGGCGCACTTTGGCGTTCCATTTCGCGATCATGTATTCGTTCATCGCCTCGGCGCTCTCGAAGCCGCGGCAGTCCATGCGGTCGTTGAGCGAGCGGTGAAAAAAATGGCAGTCTGCGATGTAGTATCTCAAGGCGTTCTTTCGGTCGGCGGTTAAAATTGCTGCGGCGATAATAAGCGCGCCGCCGCCGCGTTTTCAAGCGCGGGAACGCGAAAACGAACAGGGATTTCGGGGATTTCAAGGGATTGATTCTGCCCCGAGAAGAAAGCTTGAAGCTTAAGGGTTAAAGCTTAAAGGGAAGTTTGCGCAGGCGGATTTCGAGGAAGCGGCAGCTAAGCGAAGCGTGGAGCCATGCCGCTTTCCCCTTTAAAACTTTCTTTAACTTTCTGTTCCGAAAATCCGCGGAAATCTGCGAGTTCTGCGGGAGAATTTGCGTCCGCGGATTTCGAGGAAGCGGCAGGAATGCCGCCTCTCTACTTTTAACTTTTCTTTATCTTATGGTTTTTCTTTGCGCCTTTGCGTCTTGGCGGGAAAATTTCTGCGGGAACGGATTTTGGAGGGCAAGCGGGACGCCCGCCCTCCTTTAAAAATTCGCGCTCGTTCGCGGAAATTCGCGGTTCCGAAAAATCCGCGGAAATCCGCGAGTTTCGCGGGAAAGTTCGCGTCCGCGGGAACGCGCGTTCGCGCTTGCGGAGGCGGCGGGAACGCAATAGCTTTTCCCGTTAAATTTTTTATGAGCGAAACTTCCGGAAAAAAGGCGCCCGACGCCATCAACATCGACCGTTCGGCGGGAGATTTTTCCGTCGCGCAGGATTACGCGCTGGACGCCGGGCTGGGCCTGAGCGAGCGCGTCATCGACTACATTTCCGACGCCAAGGGCGAGCCCGACTGGATCCGCGCCTTCCGCAAAAAAGCGCTCGGGATCTTCCGCGAAAAACCGATGCCGACGCACTGGGCGCCGAAGGAGATCGCGGGCGTGGATTTCGACAAGATCCGCTATTACCTCGCCAAGAGCAAGGCGGGCGCGAGCTCGTGGGACGACGTTCCCGACGACGTGAAGAGCACGTTCGAGCGCCTCGGCGTGCCCGAGCAGGAGCGCAAGTTTCTCGCGGGCGTGGACGCGCAGTTCGACTCCGAATCCGCGTATTCGCGGCTCAAGAGCGACCTCGAGAAGCAGGGCGTCGTCTTCGTCGGTCCGCTCGAAGGGCTGACGAAATACGCGGACATTTTCCGCCCGTGGTTCGGCAAGGTGATCCCGACGGCGGACAGCAAGTTTTCCGCGCTCAACGGCGCGTGCTTTTCCGGCGGCTCGTTCGTTTACGTGCCCAAGGGCGTGAAGGTCGCGCAGCCGCTGCAGGCGTATTTCCGCATCAACGCGGAGAATTTCGGGCAGTTCGAGCGCACGCTGATCATCGCCGACGAGGGCGCGGAGCTCGTCTACATGGAAGGCTGCACGGCGCCGCGCTTCGACACGGCGACGCTGCACTCGGGCGTCGTCGAGCTCGTCGCGCTCAAGGGCGCGAAGATCCAGTACGTCACCGTGCAGAACTGGGCGTCGAACATCTACAACCTCGTTACGCAGCGCGGTCTGGCGATGGAGGACGCGGAAATCCGCTGGGTGGACTGCAACATCGGCTCGCGCCTCACGATGAAGTACCCGGGCGTGATTCTCAAGGGCGCGCGCGCGCGCGGCGAAGTGCTTTCCATCGCGCTCGCGCACACAGGGCAGGTGCAGGACACGGGCGCGAAGATGATTCACCTCGCGGACGGCACGACGTCGAACATCATCTCCAAATCCGTCTCCACGGGCGAGGGCCGCGCGAACTACCGCGGGCTCGTCTCGATTCCGAAGCATCTCAAGGGCTGCAAAAACAACAGCGAGTGCCACACGCTGCTCATCAACGAAAATTCCGCCACGGGAACGTATCCGGCGATCACGGTGCGCGGGAACGCCTCGCAGACGCAGCACGAGGCGAGCGTCTCCAAAATCTCCGCCGAGCAGATTTTCTACATGCGCCAGCGCGGGCTGACGGAGGCGGAGGCGATGAGCCTCGCCGTCAACGGCTTCGTGAACGACCTCGTCAAGGAATTCCCGATGGAATACTCCGTCGAGCTCAAGCGCCTCATCGAAATGGAAATGGAAGGCTCCGTCGCGTGACGACGGGAAGGCGCGATGAAACAAAAAACGGACAATCTTATTCCGTTCGGTTATTGCGTCGTGCGGCACACAAAAGAGCGGGCGCTTTTTCCCGCGGCTTGTCCGAGCGATTATTTTTCGATAAGCGGCTGCCTTTGCGAGGGCGTCATTCCCGATTGGGACTGCATATCCAATTTGAACGTCGAAGATTTTTCCGAAAAGTGGAAGCTCGGACGGGAATCGGCGGAAGCGCTCTTCAGGTTTAATTCCGAGCATGCGGCGAGCATCAATTACATGTTTCTGCTTTATCCGGATTTCGAGTCTGCGCGATACGTGAAGAGAGAGCTCTTCGCCGAGCGGGATGACGTTTTTCTCGTCGGCGTCGGGAGCACGAATCCCGAGGCGCTGCAGAATCCGGATGTCCGCCGGGCTTCGTCGTTTCCTGAGGGGGGAGAACTTCTCGGATTTGACGTTTACAATTACGGATGCGCGGGGAAGCCGGATTTTACGAACGGCAATTGGAGCGGGTTCGGGTGCAGCATATGGTGCATTGATTCGGGAAACGAGATCCGCAAACGCTCGGGAACGGCGCAGAATCGTTTCGGGCTCTGTGAAACCTTGGAGGACGCGGAACGAGTCGCCGATCTGATAAACAAGGAGAAGCTCGGCGAACCTTGCGAATATTTCCCGTTGGCGTTGATTCGCTTTAACAGATAGCTTGGAAACATGAATATCTCAAACAGCATTTCGGACGAAAACACGTTCCGCGCGGCGCTCGCCGAGCGCGGGAAAAGCGACGTCTTCGCGGGCGTGCGCGCGTGTTCTTGGGCGGATTTCAGCGCGCTTCCCATGCCGGACCGCGCGATGGAGGAATGGCGTTTCGCGAAGCTTTCCGACGTGTCGTTCGACGGGTTTTCGCTCCCCGGCGAAGTCTCCGCGGAGACCGCCGCCGCGCTCGTCGCGCGCTCGGACAAGATCGCCGAGACCGCGGGAACGCTCGTCTTCGCGGACGACCGGCTCGTCGCGTGCTCGCTGTCCGACGAGGCCGCGCGCGCGGGCGTGACGTTCGCGCCGTTTTCGCGGCTCGCGCCGGAGGAGATCGAGGAAGTCCGGGGCTGCGTGTTCGCTTCCGGCGGCGGCGTGTGCTCGGAAAAAATCGCCGCGCTGCACCGCGCCTACGCGTTCGGCGGCGCGTATCTGCTGCGCGTTCCCGCGGGCGTGAAAATCGAAAAGCCGTTCGCGGTCTACAACTGGTCGGTCGCGAAAAAGGGCGCGACGTTCCCGTACGCGCTCGTCGTCGCGGAGGAAAACGCGTCGGCGCGCGTCGCCGATTTTTACCTGTCGGCGGACGCGGACGGCGGCGGGCTCGTCGTTTCGCGCACGGAAATCTTCGCGAAGGCGGGCGCGGACGTCGCCCGCCGGGACGTTCAGGCGCTCGCCGCCGCCGCCCGGTTTTACCGCATGGAATGGACGCACGCGCGCGAGAACGCGAACGTCCGCGGCGTCGCGATCAGCCTCGGCGCGGCGCGCGCGCGCACGACGACGGAGCTCCGGCTCGAAGGGCGCGGCGCGAACGCGGAACTCTTTTCGCTCGCGGTCGCGAACGCCGACCAGGAAATCGATCAGCGCACGATTCAGCGCCATCTCGCGCCGGGCGCGGGCTCTCACCTGCTTTTCAAGAACGCGCTGCTCGACCGCGCGCGCACGATTTTCGGCGGGAACATCGTCGTGGACAAAACCGCGCAGGGCACGGACGCCGTGCAGTCCTGCCGCAATCTGATTCTTTCCGAAGACGCCGAGGCGCATTCGCTCCCGGGGCTCGAAATCGACGCGAACGACGTCCGCTGTTCTCACGGCGCGACGACGGGAACGCTCGATCCCGAGCAGCTGTTCTATCTGCTTCAGCGCGGCCTGCCGCTCGAGGAGGCGCGCACCTTGCTCGTCCACGGATTCATGGAGGAGATCGTCGCGCGCATCGAAGACGCCTCGCTCGCCGACGCCGTGCGCGGGCTGGTCCGCGCCAAGCTCGTCGCGTGAGCGCGTCTCCGCGCGCTCAGTCCGCGCGCGTCCGCAGGGAGATTTCCCGCACGAAGGCGGTTTCGCCCCAGCATTCGCGCACGACGCGCGCGGCGGCGGGAACGTCCGTCGCGTCGGAGATTTCCGCGAAGCACGCGCTGCCGCTGCCGCTCATGTGCGCTTCGAGCCCGCAGCGTTCCCGCAGAATCTCGAAGAGGGCGGGCAGGGCGAGATGCTTGCGGAAGACGGCGCGCTCCATGTTGTTGAAGAGCGGGAGCGGGGCGCTTTCCGGCGCGTCGGTCCAGGCGTGCAGGCGCGCTTCCGCCTCCGCCTCGGAGACGTAGTCGCGCGGCGCGTTCCGCTTCATCGCGCCGTAAGCCTCCGCCGTCGAGACACCGAACGCGGGCTTGAAGAGCAGAAAGCGGCGCCCGCGCAGATTCGCGGCGGCGGCGGGCGGGAGCGCCTCGACGCGTTCGCCGCGCCCGCGCATGACGACGGGAACGCCGCTCAGGAAAAGCGGGACGTCCGAGCCGAGCCGCGCGGCGAGCTCGCGCAGTTCCGCCTCCGCGAGCGCGTTCCCGCATCGCGCGTTCAGCAGGCGCAGCGCCGCCGCCGCGTCGGAGCTCCCGCCGCCGAGCCCCGCGCCGTGCGGCACGCGTTTTTCGAGCCGCCACGCGACGGGCGCGCACGCGGGAACGCGCGCGCGGAAGAGCTCGGTCGCGCGCAGGACGAGGTTGCTCGAGTCCGTCGGCACGCCGGGCGCGTCGCACGCGAGCGAATCCGCCGCCGCGTCCGCCGCTTCGAGCGAGTCGCCGAGCGAAATCGGCGCGACGAGCGAGACGAGCGCGTGAAAGCCGTCCGGGCGCGTTCCCGTGACGGCGAGCATGAGATTGATTTTCGCGGGCGCGAAAAGGGAGATGGGCGAAGGCGTTTCCACGGTCCGCCCATTAAGCGCGTTCCCGCCGCCCGCCCGCAAGCCGAAAAAAGACTGTTGACAGTTTCGCCGAATAAAGGTTTTTTTGCCTTTCAACAATTTTCCAGACAAATCATGAAAGTTTCATCTTCGCTTAAAAATCTGAAGCTGCGCCATCCGAACTGCCAGGTCGTTCGACGCAAGGGCCGCATTTACGTCATCAACAAGACCCACCCGCGCTACAAGGCGCGCCAGGGCTGATTCGTCGCGTTTCGTCAAACCGTTTCATTCAGGAAAATCTTACCGTGAAAAAAGACATTCATCCCACAGTCAACAACGTCTGCTTCCGCGACGTTTCTTCCGGACGCCAGTTTCTGACGAAGTCCACGCTCTCCTCCAAGGAAAAGATCACGGTGGACGGCGAAGAATACTTCGTGATCCCGCGCGACGTCACGGCCGACTCGCACCCCGCCTACACGGGCGAAAAGCGCTTCGTCGATACGGCGGGCCGCGTCGAAAAGTTCCAGAACAAGTTCGCGCGCCGTCGCGCCCGCTGAGGCTTTTCCGCTTCTTTCTCCCGAAAGCGCATTTCCTGCCCGGAAGTGCGCTTTCGGGTTTTTCGGATTCGGGCTCCGCGCGTTTGCGCGGTTGTCTTTTTCCGCGGCTTCGCGTAAAGTCCGAAGCTCCTGATTTTTTTATGAAAGCGTATCCGGAAATCGTGCGCAGGCGACGCGCGCGCGCGGCGATGTGGTTCAACGCGGCGGCGTTCGTCTGCGCGGCCGCGTGCGCCGCGGACGTGATTTTCGTCGCGGGCTGGCAGTCGGACGCGACGCGGCTCGCGCTCACGGGGCTCGCCGTCGCCGCCGCCGCGCTCGCCTTCTTCGTTTCGGAAGTCTGGCGGGTCTTCCTGCTGGAGGAATCCGTCTCCGAATACGTCCGCCGCTGCGTTCCCGAGACGCTGCTGACGCTGGCGATCCCCTGCGCGGGCGCGGCGTTTCTTTTTTTCGCTCCGGGCAGCCCCTGGAACTGGTCGGCGGGAACCTGGGCGTTTTTTCACTGCGCGACGGCGCTCCCGCCGGCGCTGACGGCGTGCATCCGCGCGCTGCGTTTCCGCAGAAATTTCGTGCCGACGCAGAACCTGACGCCGGGGCGCGTCTTCATGCTCAGCTTCGCCGCGCTGATCGCCGCGGGAACGCTGCTGCTGATGACGCCGCGCGCGACGGTCTCGGGCATCGCCTTCACCGACGCGCTTTTCTTCGCGACGAGCGCGGTCTGCGTCACGGGGCTCGTTCCCGTGGCGAGCCTGCCGGAAACGCTGACGGGCTTCGGGCAGTGCATCATTCTCGCGCTCGCGCAGCTGGGCGGCCTGGGCGTGATGGCGATCACGTATTTCTTCGCCTACTTCTTCGCGGGCGGGCTTTCCATCCGCAACCGCTTCGCGTTTCAGGACCTTTTCAGCGAAGAGAACATGACGCAGATCGGGCTGGTGCTCGGCGTGCTCGTCGGCTTCACGCTGTCCGTCGAGGCCGTCGGCGCGGCGTGGATCTACTTTTCGTTCGCGCAGGGGGCGGTCGCGGATCCGATCTTCTTTTCGGTGTTCCATTCGGTCATGGCGTTCTGCAACGCGGGCTTTTCGACGCTGCCGAACGGGCTGGCGACGCCCGGCGTGCCCGACTGCACGGTCTTTCTGGGCGGCATCATCGCGCTTTCGGTGATCGGCGGCATCGGCTTTCCCGTCTGGAAAAACTTCTTCCTGGTCGCCTGCGATTCGCTGCGGCGCCGCTTTTCCCGCAAGCTGAACGCCGAGCCGCCCGTCAGGCTTTCGACGCACACGAAGATCGTGATCTGCACGAGCGCCGCGCTGCTGGCGGCGGGCGTCGTCCTGCTGCTGCTGACGGCGCACCGCGCGGGCGGCGGCATCGGCTTCATGCGCGCCTTCTTCCTGTCCGCGACGACGCGCACGGCGGGATTCGACATCGGCGATCCCGCGTTGCTCCCGACGGGAACGCTGCTCGTCATGATGGTGCTGATGTTCATCGGCGGCGCGCCTTTCTCCACCGCCGGCGGGATCAAGGTGACGACGTTCGCCGTCGCCGTGCTCGCGCTGCGCCAGTTCCTTTCCGGCAACCGCGACCTGGAGATCTTCCGCCGCCGGCTCGACAGCGACGTCGCCAATCAGGCGCTCGTCGTCGTGCTCCTCTCTGGGCTGCTTTTCGCCGCGGTCGCCATCGCGCTCTGCATGCTCCATCCGGAGCTCGACGCGGAATTCCTGATCTTCGAGGCGGTTTCCGCAGTCGCGACCGTCGGGCTTTCCTGCGACGTGACGCCGAAGCTGTGCACGGAAGCGAAGCTGCTGCTGACGTTCGCGATGTTCGTCGGGCGAATCGGCGTGCTCGTCTTCCTCGCGTCGTTCTGGCGCCGCCGCCGCCTGACGGGCGCGCGCTTCCCCGAAGACACCATCGTCCTCACGTGAAAAACGTCCGGACGCGCGGGAACGCGTGCGGCGGAAATGCGTTCGCGGGAAATCGGACGCCGCGGGAACGAAGGCAGGAATGCCTTCGCCCCCAAAGCCCCATCGGGGCGAAACAACGGTAACCCCATGCGCGCCGCGAAGCGCGCGCTTGGGGGAAGGCTCCGCATGCGCCCCGCGCCTGAAAGGCGCAACTGCCCGACGCGTTCGTCGTCTTGCGGCACGGCGTTCCCGCGGGGCAGTTGCGCTTTTCAAGCGCATTTTCTTTTGCGGACGCTGCCCCAAGCGGCGGAGCCGCATGGGGTTATTTTTGTTCCGCATTTCATGCGGACTCGCTCGCGGGAACGCTTGGGGGCGAAGACGTCCACGTCTTCGTCGTCTTGCGGCGCGGGAACGTTTTTTGACCGCGAAGTCAAAGGAAGTTAAGGAAAGTTCCGGAAATCCGCGAAAGCGATTTTGACCACGGATGGACACGGACGCGCACGGATTTTTTCCGGAACGCGCGTTCCCGCCGCATGGACGAAGCGGGAAAAGTTTTCTCCCCAAAGAAAAATTCACATCTTGGCGGTTGACATACTGGGGGGGGGGCATTACTGTTTTTCCCACTTATGAAAAACATCATCGCAATTACCTCTCTCCTCGCCGCGGGAACGCTCTGCGCCGGAGCGGCAATCAATTTTTCGGAGAACTCCAACAATTCTCTTTCGCAGGGCGTTTTCGCTTATTGGGATTTTTCGGGCGCGCAAACGGTGTGGAGCGACTACTATACGTCCGTCGGGACGAGCGGGAGTTTTAGTGCCAACGAGTCTCTTTCGAACAATGTTTCCGGAGGTGTTTTGGATTCTACGAGCGGATGGAGTGGGGACAATCCTTATAGCGGTCCGTCTTGGAGCGATTCCGCCGTGACAATCAGTTTTCGCGTGAAAAACTGGAGGGACGGCATTCTCCTTCAGCTTACGGGCGATTCCAATTCTCGTATCCAGTCGACGGGCGGGAACTTGGCGTTCGGAAGTTACGATTCCGGGTATTCCGTCGCCGGAGATTCTTGGACGACCGTGACTTTCGTTTCTGTTCCGACCGGAGGAACTCATGCCAAAACCACGCAGCTTTATATCAACGGCAATGTTTTTACCCCGAGCGGAGTCTCCCATTGGGATTCCACTGGATTTTGGTATGACCTCGGCTCCAAGGAACTGAAGCAGATCGGAACCGCATGGCAAGGCGGTGCGAAGTTTAAGGGCGTTTTGGATGATTTGACGATATGGAATCGCGTGTTGTCCACAGAGGAAATCCAGGCTTTCGCTTCCGGTTCCACTCCGCTGATTCCCGAGCCGTCGGCGTTCGGGTTGCTGGCGGGCTTGGGCGCGCTCGCGCTGGCGGGAACGCGCCGCCGTCGGAGAAAATAAAGTTCAGGAGCGGAGGAGTTCAAGAGTTTAAAAGTAATTACTCTTCGACCTTTTAAACCTTTTTCGACTCCTCGACTTTTTTCATAGTGTGTATCGGCGTTCCCGTGCGGTGAGGCGCGGGGACGCTTTTTTTTTCGCGGGAACGCGCGTTCACTCGTCGTCGGCGGGGGCGTCTTTCGCGGAGCGTTTCGGCGCGCGGGAACGCGAGTTTTTGCCCGCGGGCTTTTCTCCGGTGACTTCCGCGCGCAGGTTTCGCACGTCGGAGATTTCGCCGTCGGAAAGCGTCACGCATTCCATGAGAAAGCGCTGCGGATCCGCGCCGATGGAAAAGAGGTAAATGCGCGGCGTGCCGCGGCGGCGCTTCAGCGTCGCGTGCCAGCGGCTCTCCCAGCGCAGGTCGCGCGCCTTGCGGGCGTCGGTCTTCGTCGGGCGATAGGCGGAGTCCGCGAAGAGCGTCTTGCCGTGCTCGTCGTATTGGCGCAGCCCGTCGAAGAAATCCGAAAAGACGGCGAGCGCGTCGTATTTTTCTTCGAGCATCACGTCGAGCCACGCGCCGAGCGAGCCCTGTTCGAAGCCTTCCGCATGTTTTTTGTGGATACGTTTGCCGTCGTTCGAAAGCTTCGTCTTGTCCGTGCCGTCGAGCCGTATGCCGACGCGCGGCTTCGGGCTTTTGCCTTTGCCGTTGCGCCCGCCGACGATCTCGCCGTCGGCGACGAGCGTTCCCGCGCCGTCGAACTCGAAGATGTCCGCGTCGGGGTAATTTTCGTAAATCTCCCTGCGCACGCGCGGCAGGAACGGGAGCATGCTTCCGGAGCAGTCGAGATAGACGGCGACCTTTTCCGCGCGCATCGTCGCGCCCAGCACTTTTTTCGGCGCGAACTTCGCGACGAAGTCCTTCCCGGCGCCGAGGCCGAGTCCCGTTCCCGCGCCGACGCCTCCGCCGGAACCGCCGCCGAATCCGCCCGCGCCGCCGTCGCCGAGCCCGGACAAAAAATCGCCGCCGAAGCGCGACGCGGAAAGCTCCGGCAGCTTCATCTCGATCGGCGGGAGTGCGATCGCGGCGTGCGCGGATTTCGACGCGATGCGCGGCGGCTTCACGTCGAGCTTCGGCTTCTTCAGAATGCGGCCCGCCGTGTTCCGCGGGTCGCCGGCGTTCCCGCCTCCCGCGCCGGTGACGAAGGCGGCCGGCGTCTCCTCGGGAACGTCGCGTATCCGTTTTGTGATTACGAAAATCGAAAGCAGAATCAGCGCGACGTGCAGCGCGGCGGAGACGACGAAGCCGACGCCGAACGCGCGGGAACGCGCGCGCGGGCGCCCTTCGGAGGCGTTCCCGTCGGGCTTTTCGCCGAGCCGGCGCGCGGGGCGGCGGACGAGCCTTCCCAGGATGAAATGCGCGTCGCGGGTCGCGGTCGCGTCGGCGACGGCGGGCGGCGGAAGCACGGGCTGTTCCTCGGGGTTCACGGAAGGCATGGGCGAAAGGCGGGGACGGCGGGAGATTTTTCCACAATGAAACAGGGCGCGCAGGAACGCTTCAACGATTTTCTTGCGCGCGCGCGCCTTTCGGCGTTTCATTTTCCGCTCCATGGACGATGGCGAAAATCGGTCGGGCGGCTCCGCCCACGCCGCCTCGAAGAAATCGGGCGGCGCGTTTTACAAGGACTGGTTTCTTTACGGCATGATCGGCTGCGTCGGGCTCGCGACGCTGTTCCCGGAAGTCGGAAGAACCGGCGGAACGCTGCGCGCCGACGAGCTCGCGAACTGGGGCGTCGCGCTCGTGTTCTTCTTTCACGGGCTCGGGCTTTCGTGGGCGAATCTGCGCAACGGCCTGCTGGCGTGGAAGGTGCACACCGCGGTGCAGGTGATGACGTTCGGCGTGTTCCCGCTGCTCACGTTCCTTTTCTGCCTCGTCTTCGAAGACGCGCTCGGCTGGCTGCCGGCGCAGCTCGCGCTCGGCTTCTATTTTCTCGGCGCGCTGCCCTCGACGATCTCCTCGTCCGTGGCGATGACGGCGATCGCGCGCGGGAACGTTCCCGCGGCGATCTTCAACGCGTCCGTCTCGAGCCTGCTCGGCATCGTGCTGACGCCGCTGCTGATCGGCGTCTTCGCGACGACGAGCGGCGATTCGCTCCCGCTGGGCAAGACGATTTTGGACCTGTTCGTGCTGCTCTTTCTGCCGTTTCTGCTCGGGCAGGCGCTGCGCCCGCTGCTGCGCGCGCCCGCCGAGCGCTTCAAAAAACACATCAACGTCTTCGACAAGCTCGTCATCCTGCTCATCGTGTTCTCGTCGTTCGCGGATTCGGTCGCGCGCGGGCTCTGGAACAACTACGGCGTGTCGATTCTCGCGCAGACTTTCGCGGGAACGCTGCTGATTCTGCTCGTCGCGCTGTGCGTCTCCTTCGGCGTCTCGAAGCTCTGCCGCTTCGACAAGGAATCGGAGATCACGACGGTCTTCTGCGGCTCGAAGAAGACGCTCGCGTCCGGCGTGCCGATGGCGAAGGTCATCTTCGGCGCGGCGGCGCTTTCGGGCGACCTGGACATCGGGCTGATCGTGCTGCCGATCATGTTCTACCACCAGCTTCAGCTGCTCGTCTGCACGATCCTCGCGAACCGCTACGCGAAGCGCCTTTGAAAAAGGCGAGGAAGTCGTGAAGCCCCGCGCGTCCGGCTTCCTTTAACCTTTAACCTTTAACCCTTAACCTTTAACCCTTAACCTTTAAACTTTATCTTCCTTTCCATGAGTCTGGAAAATCCGCAAAGCAGCGTCGTCCTTCTTTCGGGCGGGCTGGATTCCGCGACGCTCCTCGCGAAGCTCGTCGCCGAAAAGCGCCGCGTGCTCGCGCTCGGCGTGAACTACGGGCAGCGCCATTCCCGCGAAATCGATGCGGCGCGCGCGCTCGCCGCGCATTACGGCGTCGAATACCGCCTGGCGGACCTGCGCGCCGTCTCCGCGTTTTTCGGGAAAAACAGTCTGACGGACGCGAGCGTTCCCGTCTATGAAGGCGCCTACGACGAAGCGGGCATGAAGACGACCGTCGTTCCCGCGCGCAATCTGCTGCTGATCTCGCTCGCGACCTCGTGGGCGATCGCGGAAAAGTGCGACACCGTCGCCTACGCCGCGCACGGCGGCGACCACGCGATTTACCCCGACTGCCGCGAGGAATTCGCGGAAAAGCTCGACGCCGTCGTCCGCGTCTCCGACTGGCATCCCGTGCGGCTGGAACGCCCCTTCGTCGGCATGAGCAAGGCGGAGATCGTCGCGCTCGGCGCGCGGCTCGGCGTGCCGTTCGCGCTGACGTGGTCGTGCTACAACGGCGGCGAAAGGCACTGCGGCAAATGCTCGACCTGCGTCGAGCGCGCCGCCGCGTTCCGCGAGGCCGGCGTTCCCGACCCGACGGTCTACGCCGCGTGACGGCGCGGCGCGTTCCGGGTTGCGGGAACGCGGAAAAACGACGAAGATTCCGCCCCATGCGTAAAGCGGAAGCGATTCGTCTGCGCGGCGTGCGGCAGAACAATCTCAAGGGCTTCGATCTGGAGATCCCGATCGGAAAGCTCGTCGTCGTCACGGGGCTCTCCGGCGCGGGGAAATCCTCGCTCGTCTTCGAGACGCTCCACGCCGAAGGGCAGCGGCGCTACGTCGAGACGTTTTCGCCCTACACGCGTCAGTTCCTCGAGCTCATGCCCGAGGCGGACGTGGACGCCGTGGAGAACGTCCGCCCGTCCGTCGCGGTGAAGCAGGGCAACACCGTGAAGACTTCGCGCTCGACCGTCGGCACGATGACGGAGCTCTGCGACCGCATGAAGGTCTGGTTCGCGCACGCGGCGGAGCTTTTCGATCCCGCGACGGGGGCGCCGCTGCGCGCGCATTCGCCGTCGAGCGTCTGGAAGCGCGTCCGCGAGGCGCTCCCGGGCGAGGCGGTCTGCGTCGCCTTCGCGGCGGCGCTTCCCGAAAAGGTCTCGTGGGAACGCGCGCTCTCCGTTTACGTCCGCGAGGGCTTCACGAAGGCGATCGCCGACGGCGCGCTCGTCGAACTCGACGCGTTCGCGGCGGACGCCGCCGTTCCCGCGCCGGAAAAATTTTACGTCGTGGCGGACCGCATGCGCGTCGAGGACGCCGGGCGCGCGCGCTTCATCGAGGCGGCGGCGACGGCGTTCCGCTTCGGCGGCGGCGTGCTCGCGGTCTTCCGCGCCGTTTCCGCGGGCGGGACGGAGCTCTTCGACGTTTTTTCCGAAAAGCTCGTCTCGCCCGTGACGCGCCGGCAGTTCCGTGCCGCGACGCCCGCGCTCTTTTCGTTCAACTCGCCTCTCGGCGCCTGCCCGCGCTGCCGCGGATTCGGGCGCGTCATCACGCTCGACTGGAAGAAGATCGTTCCCGACGAGAACCGCACGCTCGCCGAAGGCGTGTTCGCGCCGTTCTCCGGCGAAATCTACGGCGAATCGCAGCGCGACCTGATGCGCGCCGCCAAACGCAGGAAGATCCCGACGGACGTGCCGTGGAAGGATCTTTCGCCGTCGCAGAAAAAATACGTTCTCGACGGCGACGCGGACTGGGACGAGAGCGACTGGACGCGCGGCTGGTACGGCGTGAAGCGCTTTTTCGACTGGCTCGAAAGCACGTCCTACAAAATGCACGTGCGCGTCTTCCTCTCGCGTTTCCGCGCCTACGTGAAATGCCCGGACTGCGGCGGCACGCGCTTCCGCGAGGAATCGCTCGCGTGGCGCTGGCGCGGGAACACGCTGCCGGAGCTCTTCGCGAAGACCGCGGACGAGCTGTTCGCGCTGCTGCCCGAGCCGAGCGGGAAGACTGCGCCGGACTTCGCGCTCGCGGAGACGCGCGCGCGGCTGTCCTATCTGCGCGAGGTCGGGCTCGGCTTCCTCACGCTCGACCGCCAGTCGCGCACGCTTTCCGGCGGCGAAGTGCAGCGCGTGAATCTCACGGCGTGCCTCGGCGCGTCGCTTTCCAACACGCTCTTCATTCTGGACGAGCCGAGCGTCGGGCTGCACCCGCGCGATCTTTCGCGCATGGTCGGCATCCTCAAAAAACTCGTCGCCGGCGGGAACACGGTCGTCGTCGTCGAGCACGACGAATCCGTGATGCGCGCCGCGGACTGGCTGGTGGAAATCGGCCCGCGTCCCGGCGCGGAAGGCGGACGCCTCGTTTACGCGGGCCCGCCCGCGGGCATTCTCGACTGCGCGGAATCCGTCACGGGCGCGTGGCTTTCCGGGCGGCGGGAACGCGTGTTCGCGGACGTGCTCCGCGGCGGCGCGGACGCCTCCGTCGGGCGCGGGCCGGCGCTGCGCCTCGCGCACGTGACGGCGCACAATCTGCGCGATTTCGCCTGTGCGGTGCCGCTGCGGCGTCTCGTCGGGCTCTGCGGCGTTTCCGGCTCGGGCAAATCGACGCTGGTCAACAACGTGCTCGCGCAGTTCGCCGCGGACCGTTCCGGCGTTCCCGAAGAGGACGACTTCGAGCTGCCGCCGTGCACGTTCGAAAGCGACGTGCCGCTGCGCGAAATCGTGCTCGTCGATCAGGCGCCGCTCTCGAAGACGCCGCGCTCCAATCCCGCGCTCTACTGCGGCGCGTGGGCGGAAATCCGCAAGCTGCTCGCGGGAACGGACGAGGCGCGCGCGGCGGGGCTCTCCGCGGCGAGCTTTTCGTTCAATTCCGGCGACGGCCGCTGCACGCACTGCAACGGCTCCGGCTGGGAGACCGTGGAGATGCAGTTCCTGTCCGACGTCTTCGTGCCGTGCCCCGTCTGCGAAGGACGGCGCTTCCGCGACGAGATTCTGCGCTTCCGCTGGAACGGAAAAAACGTGACGGAGATTCTCGCGCTGACGATCCGCGAGGCGCTGGAATTTTTCGCGGGAACGAAAAAGATCGCCGAAGCGTTCGCGCTGCTCGACGAAATCGGGCTCGGCTACCTCACGCTCGGGCAGCCGCTGAACACGCTTTCCGGCGGCGAGGCGCAGCGGCTGAAGCTTTCGCGCTTTCTCGCGGAACTCGAAAATCCGAGCGACGCGGAAAGGGCGGCGGGAACGTCGCTGCTGCTGCTCGACGAACCGACGACGGGGCTGCACCGCGAGGACGTCGTCCAGCTCGTCCGCATGCTGAAGCGTCTCGTCGCGGGCGGCAATTCCGTGCTCGTGGTCGAGCATCACGCCGACGTGCTCGGCGCGTGCGACTGGCTGCTCGAACTCGGACCCGAGGGCGGCGACGCCGGCGGTCGCCTCGTCTTCGCGGGCACGCCCGCCGACTATGCGAAACGCCGGAAGTGACCGCCGCCGCGGGCGTTCCCGCGTCAAGATTTCCGCGCCTTTTTTCCGCTTGCTCGGAGGCGGGAACGGGAATAGCGTTGCGGGACGTTTTCAGTGAGGGGTGCCGCGCGGGAACGTCCGTCGGCTGAGATCATACCCGCGAACCTGATCCGGGCAATGCCGGCGTAGGGAAAGCTGAGTTCCGACCGCGCCGCGGGAACGCGCTCCCGCGCGGGCGCTCTTTCCGAAAACGAAAAATTCTATACAGAAAGAGCAAAAATCATGGTCATGGAAGAACAGATTTCGGGCGCGATCGTGCGCTCGTTTTTCAAGAAACTCGAGAGCTTTCTCGCGGTGGACGTCGCCGTCGTCGGCGCGGGCCCGAGCGGGCTCGTCGCCGCGCGCGACCTCGCCAAGGCGGGCTTCAAAGTCGCCGTCTTCGAGAGCAAGCTCGCGCCGGGCGGAGGCACCTGGGGCGGCGGCATGCTGATGAACGAAGTCGTCGTGCAGGACGACGCGGCGGAGATTCTGAACGATTTCGGCGTCACGACCGTGCCGCTCGGCAACGGCTACCGCACGCTCGATTCCGTCGAGATGGCGTCGGGGCTGATTTTCGGCGCGCGCAAGGCGGGAGCGGTGATCTTCAACACGGTCTGCGTGGAGGACATCGTCGTGCACGACGGCGTGATTTCGGGCGTCGTCATCAACTGGAATCCGGTGCGGCGGCTGGAAATGCACGTCGATCCGATCGTCATCACCGCGCGCGCGGTCGTGGACGGCACGGGGCACCCGAGCGAGATCGTGCAGAAGGCCGTCAACAAGGCGGGCGTGAAGATCGATTCGCCCACGGGCGGCATTCTCGGCGAAAAGCCGATGTGGATGGAGGACGGCGAGCGCACGACCGTCGAGAACACGAAGCGGCTTTTCCCGGGGCTCTACGCGTCGGGTATGGCGGCGAACAACGTGCAGGGCGGCTTCCGCATGGGACCGATCTTCGGCGGCATGCTCAAGAGCGGACGCAAGCTCGCGAAGCTCATCGCGGAAGACCTAAAATAAAGTGACGAGTGACAGGTGACAAGCGGCAAGAGCAGTGAACAGCGAACAATGAATAATGAATAACGCCTTGCGTTCGGCTGCGCCGAAAGGATTTCAAGACAGCCATCATCACTGCGTTATTCATTATCCATTATTCACTATTCATTATCCAATGCTCTTGTCACTTGTCGCCGACAACCTGTCACTTCCATTCTTTTTCCATGGAAAAAAATTTCGGTCTCTACCTCGTCGTCACCAATCCCGCGACGAGCTATGAACGATGCGCGGAGGCCGCCGTGCGCGCCGGGCTGCGCTTCGTGCAGCTGCGCATGAAGCACGCGCCGCGGGAACGCGTCGTCGCGACCGCGAAGAACCTGCGCGCGATCACCGCGGGAACGCCCACGAACTTCATCGTGAACGACGATCCCGAAATCGCCGTCGAAGTCGGCGCCGACGGCGTCCACCTCGGTCAGGACGACATGCCGCTGCCCGTCGCGCGGGAACGCTTTCCCTCGCTGAAGATTTTCGGGCTCTCGACGCATTCGCCCGCGCAGGTCGCCGCCGCGCGCGCCGTCGCGCCCGATTACATCGGCGTCGGCCCCGTCTATGCCACGCCGACGAAGGACATTCCCGACGCGACGCTCGGACTCGCGACGATGCGGGAAATGATCGCCGCCGCCCCCTGTCCGGCGGTCGCGATCGGCGGCATCGACGCCGCTCGCCTGCCCGACGTGCTCCGCGCGGGCGCGCGCAACTTCTCGGTCGTCCGCGCCGTCTGCTCGTCTCCCGATCCCTACGCCGCGATCTGCGCCCTGCAGGAAATCTGGCGCCGCGAAACGGCGTGACGCGCGCGCGGCGTTCACGTCATCTTCGAAAAAAAAGGACGCGGCTCGGAAGCCGCGTCCTGAAAGGAATCGCTTTTCGCGGGCGCTCAGCGCTTCTTCGCGGAAGGCTTTTTCGCCGGGGATTTGGCGGGCTTGGCGGGAACGCGCTTCTTCGGCGCGGGTTTCGCGGGAGCGGCCGCCTTCTTCGCGGGCTTCTTCACGACGGCTTTTTTCGCGGGGAGCTTCTTTGCCGCCTTTTTCGCCGGAGCCTTCGCGGGCTTGGCGGCGGGAACGCTCTTTTTGCGCGAGGCCGTCGCCGCGGCTTCGAGCTTCTTCGCGGGAAGCGCGCCGACGTTGCCGATCAGGCGCCGGACGATTTCGGCGAGGCTCGCGCCGTTCTTCCTGGCGAGGGCCTTCAGTCCGTCGACGACTTCGACGTCGGCGCGGAACGAAATCTGGCGGCTCTTTTCGCGGCGGAATTTGAGCGCGTCCGCGCTTTTCTCCGCGAGCGCGGTCCGCAGCAGCGAGCTGAGCGTGCGGATGCCGTGCTGCCTGCGGACGGATTCCGCTTCGGAAATCAGAGCTTCGGGAAGGACGACGGTGACGAGTTTTTTGCGCGAGTTCATGATCGTAATTGTTTTCTGCTTACGCATTAAAGACGGCGGCCGCGTAGTTTTCAACCGAAAACGGCTGCAGATCCTCGGGCTTTTCGCCGAGACCGACGAAGTAGATCGGAATGCGCAGTTCGCGCCAGATGCCCACGAGCGCGCCGCCGCGCGACGTGCCGTCGAGCTTCGTGACGACGAGTCCCGTCAGGTTGAACGCTTCGTGAAAGATGCGCGCCTGTTCGATGGAGTTGGAGCCGAGCGTGCCGTCCACGACGAGCCAGCGGTGATGCGGCGCCTCCGGGTCGAGCTTGCCGACGACGCGCGCGATTTTCTTCAGCTCCTCGATGAGGTGGCTTTTCGTGTGGAGGCGTCCCGCCGTGTCGAGAATCGCGACGTCGCGTTCCCGCGCCTGCGCCGCGCGCACGGTGTCGAAGGCGACCGCCGCGGCGTCCGCGCCGTGTCTGCCGGGAACGAGATCGATCGCGAGCTTTTCCGCCCACGCGGAAATCTGTTCGTTCGCGGCGGCGCGGAACGTGTCGCACGCGCCGAGAATGACGCTTTTGCCGTCTTCGGCGAAGCGGTGCGCGAGCTTCGCCGCCGTCGTGGTCTTGCCCGCGCCGTTCACGCCGACGAGCGCGATGACTTCGGGCCGGCGCGCGGGAACGTCGGGCAGGGCGCCGGCCGCGCCGTCGAGGATGCGCGTCAGCACGCGGCGTCCGATTTCCGCGGCGTCTTTGCCGTGGAGCTCCTTGTCGGCGGAATAGGCCTTCTTGATTTCGGCGATGATTTCGTCGGCGGTCTGCACGCCGAAATCCGCGCCGTAGAGGGCTTCTTCGAGTTCGTCGATGGAGGCGGCGTCGAGCTTTTTCGAAAAGATTCCGCCGACGGCGCCGAAGAGCCTGGCGGTCTTTCTGAAGCCGTCCTTGAATTTCTGAAGAATGGAACCGAACATGGCGGGAACGCGCGCGGCGGCTCAAAGCGCCGTGCGCAGCGGGCGGGAGAGGTTTTTCTTCACGCGGTCGAGCACGCCGTTCACGAAGCGGTGCGAATCCGCGGAGGAGAACGTCTTCGCGAGGTCGATCGCCTCGTTGATGGAGACGACGGGCGGAATGTCCGTGCGGTAGAGCAGCTCGTACACGGCAAGGCGGAGAATCGCCAGGTCGCAGCGCGCGATGCGGGAAAGCTCCCAGTTCTGCGCGGCGTCGGAGATGACGCCGTCGACGCGGGAAAGATTCTTGAGCGTTCCCGTGACGAGCTCTTCGGCGAAGGCGTAGAATTCGCGCGGGTTGCCGCGGTTTTCGGTGTCCGCGAACGCCGCGTCCGCGGGAGCGTTCTTTTCGGGGGACTGCTGCGGGACGGAGAAGAACGCGTAGAGCTCGTCGGCGAGGTCGCCGTGCGTCGCCGAGGCGTTCCACGCGTAGAGGAACTGCATGGCGGCGATGCGGTTCTGGCGGCGTTTCGCGGGAACGGCGCGGTCGCGGTTCGGCTCGGAAGTCTTTTTGTCGTCGGGCATGGCTGGCTCAGTTCTTGTGATAAGGATTGTCGGAGGAGCCGAAAAAGTCGTCGCCCTCGTCGTCATCGTCGTCGAGCGAGAAATTGCCGAAGATCTCCTCGTTGCGTTCCCGCTCCATGTCGTTGCGGTCGAGCTGTTCGAGGTAGTCGGCGAGGCGGTTGCCGAGCATCGCCATTTCGACGGCGGACTCGGCGAATTCCGAGCCGCGGTCCTGTTCGCCGAAGACGCGTTCGTCCGCCTGGGCCTCGTTCAGCGTGACGACGATGCCGTTGATGACGGGAACCTGCGTGTCCACGGCGATGTGCTGAAGCTCGTTCGCGGTCGCGTGCGCGATGATTTCGTGGTGCGGCGTGTCGCCGGCGATCACGACGCCGAGCGCGATGACGCAGTCGCAGTCGCCCGTGAGCGCGAGCATCGACGCGACGTAGGGAATTTCATTGGCGCCGGGAACGCGCGTGAGCGTGACGGCGGAGGCCGGAATCTTCTTTTCGCGGAGGCGCGCGCGGACGCGTTCGATCAGGCGGTCGACGTATTTCTCGTTGTAGCGCGACGCGACGATGGCGAAGCGCAGGTCGGAGCGGGCTTCCGTTTTGTGAGTCGGTTTGTTTTTGCTCATAAAAAATCGGCGGAATTATCTGAAAGAACGAACCTCGAAAAAAACGCCGAGGTTCAGGCGGACGCGGGCGCGGCGGAATTGCGTTTCCGCCACGCGAGGCGCCACGCCGCGCGGTGGTTCACGATCCAGTCGTAGGCGGCGGCGCTGAATCCGACGTCGCGGCCGGCGCGTTCGGAAAGCAGCCATTTGTGGCGCATGATCTCGTCGCGCTCGGCGACGGTCTCACGAAAAAGGCTCGATTGCTGCGCAATCAGGTCGGCAACCGACCGCGGCAACCCGGAGGAGGTCGCGACGGGCAAAGTTCTTCTTCTGGCGCGAAGCGTGTTCATGATTCTTATAAGATGAACGCTTCAGCATAGCCGAGCACGCCCGCTTTACAACATAAAAGCGCGGCGCGTTTCCGCGGCGGAAAAGGCGTTCCCGCGCATTTTTTGTTTGCGTGAGACGGGGGCGCGGAGGAAAATCAGATTTTCCCAAGCACCTTTCAACCGAAAAACAAGAAAAAGCTATGTCATACAAAGGTTATCTCGAAACGGCGAAGGCCCGTCTCGCGGAAATCCGCGAAGCCGGTCTTTACAAGGAAGAACGCGTGATCGCCAGCCCGCAGGCGGCGCACATCCGTCTTGAGGACGGGCGCGAAGTCATCAACATGTGCGCGAACAACTATCTCGGCCTCGCGGACAATCCCGAAGTCATCAAGGCGGCGCACGAGGCGCTCGACAAATACGGCTTCGGCTGCGCGTCCGTCCGCTTCATCTGCGGCACGCAGACGATTCACAAGCAGCTCGAGGCCGCGATCTCCAAGTTCCTCAAGACCGAGGACACGATCCTCTACGGCGCGTGCTTCGACGCGAACGGCGGGCTCTTCGAATGCCTGCTCAAGGAAGGCGACGCGATCATTTCCGACGAGCTCAACCACGCCTCGATCATCGACGGCGTCCGCCTCTGCAAGGCGACGCGCTACCGCTACAAGAACAACGACATGGCGGACCTCGAGGCCAAGCTGAAGGAAGCGCGCGCGGCGGGAGCGAAGAACGTCATGATCTTCACGGACGGCTCGTTCTCGATGGACGGCGTGATCGCGAACCTCAAGGGCATCTGCGACCTCGCGGACAAGTACGACGCGCTCGTCGGCTTCGACGAATGCCACTCGACGGGCTGCCTCGGCGCGACCGGCCGCGGCACGCACGAATACTGCGGCGTGATGGACCGCGTGGACGTCATCACGGGAACGCTCGGCAAGGGCATTTCCGGCGGCTCCGGCGGCTTCACCTCGGGCAAGAAGGAAATCATCGACCTGCTGCGCCAGCAGTCGCGCCCGTACCTGTTCTCGAACTCGATCGCTCCCGCGGTCGTCGGCGGCGCGCTCAAGGCGCTCGAACTGCTCGAAAACGATCCCTCGTTCGTGCAGCGCATCCAGGAGAACACGAAGTTCTGGCGCGAAGGGCTCACGAAGGCGGGCTTCAACGTCGTTCCCGGCACGCACCCGGTGACGCCGGTCATGCTCGGCGACGCGCGTCTGGCGCAGGAATATTCCCGCCGCCTGCTCGAAAAGGGCATCTACGCGATCGGCTTCTTCTACCCGGTCGTGCCGAAGGGCAAGGCGCGCATCCGCACGCAGATCACCGCCGGCCACACGCGCGCCGACCTCGAAAAGGCGCTCGCGGCGTTCATCGAAGTGAAGAACGAACTCGAAAAAGAGCAGAACGCTTAAAGCTCAAGGCTTAAAGAAAAAGTCCGGGAACCGGCGACGGCTCCCGGACTTTTTTCAGACAAAACGCGGAGGCGAATCCGCTTCTTTCTGAACGAACCAAACGACAATGTCCGAGAAACCTATCGCTCAAGAAGATTGGCAGACGTGGCTTCGCGCCAACGGCCGCCGGCTTCTCCTGTGCGCACAGCAATGGACGAATTCTCTCGCGGACGCGGAAGACGTGCTGCAGGAGGCGTTCGTCCGCTACTGGAAGCATCAGCGGCATTTGGGCGGCAGTCCGGAAGCTCTCATCATCACTTCGATCCGTCGGGCCGCGATCGACCACGGGCGTTCCCGCAGTCGTCGGGTGCAGCGCGAGACGCAGGCCTACGAATTGGGGGATCGCTCGACGATGTTCGAGTTCGGCAAGGACGACGAGGCGAAGGTGCTGGAGGCGGCGCTGCAGAAACTGCCTCCCGAACAGCGCGAAGTCGTCGTGATGAAGATCTGGGGCGAGCTGACTTTCGACGAGATTGCCAAGGAACTGAAAATATCGCAAAACACTGCGGCGTCCCGCTATCGCTACGCGTTGGAGGCGCTGCGCAAGACAATCAAAAAAGAATCATGACCGAAGCGGAAATCAGAAAATTTGAAGAGGAACTGAAATCGGCGCCCCTGACGCCCCTTTCGGGAAGATTTTTTGAAGCCGTGCGCGCGCGCATGGCGGAGGAGGAGGACGTCGCGCTTTCCGCGGACGACGCGGAGATCGAGGCGGCGCTGCGCGCGCTCACGCCGCGGGCGCCGAGCGAAGCGTTCTTCCGGCGTACGGCGGAAGCGCTGGGCGAAAGCGGGAACGGCGGCAACACGCTGGATTTCCCGAAGCGTTCCCGCGCGTTCCCGCGCTGGATCTCCGCCGCCGCCGCCGCGGGCATCGCCGCCGCGGGCGTCGCGTTCTGGCAGCTTTCCGAAACGGAAGCGCCCAACTACGAGCTGGTGAGCACGGAAAACGTGCTGCGCGACATCGAGGAGCTGCCCGTCGAGCTGAACGACGACGGCGAGCTCGTGCGCCCGATCCGCTACATTTACACGAACGCGCAGCGTTGGCGCGATCCGAAGACGCAGAAGACCTACGTGGAATACCGCCCCTTCGAAAACACCGTTCCGACGCTCGTCGCCGTCTATTGACCCCCCCCAAGGAGAAAGGTTCCGTCATGCGCATCTCCAAGAAAATCAAGGCCGTCGCGCCGCTCGTCATCGCCGCGGGCCTCATGGCTCCCGCGATCGCGCAGGAAGCGAAGGACGTTCCCGCCGCGAAGATGAATCTCGCCTCGGTGAACATCGTGAGGAATTCCGTGCCGCTCTTCGGCGCGGCGTTCGGCATCAACACCTTTTACGCGCGCGGGGAGCGCAAGTTCGGTCTCCCCGTCATCTACGTGAAGGAAGACTCGCCCGCGGAAAAGGCGGGGCTCGGCGCCGGCGACATTCTGCTCTCGTTCGACGGGCAGAAGCTGTTTTTCCCGAATCAGTTCGCGGCGCTGCTGCGCACCTACGATTCCGACGCCGTCGTCGAAATCGACTTCGTGCACGACGGCGAGCTCAAACGCGCCCGCGTCCAGCTCTGCGCACGGACGGGCTCGGCGGTCGCCGTCCGCGGGAACGAAGCCGGCATCGTTCCCGCGCCGAACGACAAGGACGACGTGCGCCTGCTCGTCAACGGCCGCGAAATTCCGCTCTCCAAGAACATGGAATGGAGCAACCGCGTCGCCGTGACGCCTGACGCCGTCATCATCCGCACGAACGTTGAAGACGTTCCCGCCGACCTCATGCGCGTGCTGCAGATCTTCCGCAAACGCATGCCCGACCCGGAAGAAAGCCTGCGACGGATCGAGCGCACCGGGCGCGGCACGCTCATCGGCGGCATGTCCGCTGCCTCGCAGGTCTATTTCGCGGACGGAAACACCGTGGTGCTGACGCGCGAAAACGACAGGCGCGAAGTCACCGTGCGCACCGCCGACGGCTGCGAAATCTTCCGAGGACCCTGCTCGACGCAGGACGAAATCGACAGGATTCCGCCGCGCGCGCTCGAAATCATTTCCGACTTCACGACGCTGACGCCGATCGCGCCCGACGAAGAAGCGGAAAAAAGCGTTTTCGTGAATCTGAAAAACAAAAAATGATCCGCGCGACGCTTTTAAGATGTTTTTGGGTTAGATAGAGAAGTTAGAGTTAGTAGAGATAGAAGCTGAACGGGCGATTCCGAGAGGAATCGCCCGTTCTTTTTTTCGGAAAATCCCGCCGCGCTCGGCGGCGCGTTCTCAGTATTCCACGACTTCGCCGTCGGCGGTCGTCAGCGTGATGTGGTTCGAGCCGTCGGGTTTCTTCGACGCTTCCGTTCTGCCGATGACGCGCGATTCGATGCGGAGCGAATCCGCGATCTGGCGCACGGCGGGAACGTCGCTTTCCTCGACGTAGATCTCGAGGCGCTGGCCCATGTTGTACACGCGGTGCATTTCCGCCGCGTCGGTGCCGCTGGCTTTGCGGATCGCCCTGAAGATCGGCGGCACGGGAAGCAGGGCGTCCTTCACGAAATGCACGTTTCTGCCGAAGCGGACGCATTTCGTCATCGCGCCGCCGGAGCAGTGGATCAGCCCGAAGACGCGTTCGACCGGAAGTTCCTTCAGCAGGCGCAGCACGAACGGCGCGTAGGTGCGCGTCGGCGAGAGCAGCGCCTTGCCGACCGTCAGCGTCGAGCCCGGGAGCGCGTCGCCCATGCGGTACGGGCCGCAGTAGACGTAGCGCGGATCGATGCGCGCGTCGAAAGTTTCCGGATACGTTTCCGCGTAGTGGCGGCAGAGCATTTCGTGGCGCGCGGACGTGAGCCCGTTCGAGGCGATGCCGGAATTTTCGACGGGCTCGTAGGCGCACGTTCCCGCGGACGAGAGCGCGACGATCGCGAGACCCGGGCGGATGCGCGACGCGTCCACGACGCGGGAACGCGGCAGCACCGCCGTCGCGCACGAATCCACCGTGCAGGTCGGCGTCAGGTCGCCGACGTCCGCCGTTTCGCCGCCGCCGGAGCGGATGTCCACGCCGTAGTCGCGCAGCATCTGCAGAAATTCCTCCGTCCCGCCGATGAGGTGCGCGAGCACTTCGCCGGGAATGCTTTTCGCGTTGCGGTTGATGGTCGAGGAGATGATCGTGTTGCCCGTCACGCCGATGCAGAGCAGGTCGTCGATGTTCATCACGATGCTGTCCTGCGCGATTCCGCGATAGACGGACGCGTCGCCCGTCTCCTTCCAATACATGTAGGCGAGCAGCGACTTCGTGCCCGAGCCGTCGGAGTGCGTGCAGTCGCACAGTTCGGGATTCCCCGTGAGAAAATCCTCCGTGATCTTGCAGAACGCGCCAGGGAAAAGCCCCTTGTCGATCTTGTCGACGACGGCGTGGACTTCGTCTTTGGAGGAGGAGACGCCGCGCGCCGCGTAGCGCCCCTGAGAACCGGAAATGTTGTTGCTTGCCATGGTGAAGCACTTTAAGCCCTGAGGCCCGCCGCTTAAAGCTTAAAAGCAGAAGCGCGCGAGGGCCGGGAAAAGGTTCTTTCGAATTTTCGTCTTCGCGGGCGCGGGAACGGGGTTTCCTCTTGACTGGCGTGGAGGCGCGGCGCATGATTTCAGCTCTATGGCAAACATCGAAGACAAAAACGCGGGATGCGTTCCCGGAAAATTCTATGTGGACAACCAGTGCATCGATTGCGACGTCTGCCGCGAGACCGCGCCCGATTTCTTCGCGCGCGACGACGACAACGGCGTGACGATCGTCATCAAGCAGCCGTCCACGGACGAAGAAATCGCCCTCTGCGAAGAAGCCAAGGGCTCCTGCCCGGTGGACGCGATCGGCGACGACGGCGAGTGAGTTTTTTCGCTCTCCTTTTCAAAGACCGAAGGGCTCGCGCCTTTCGGTTTTTTTTTGCGTTCCCGCGCCGGAGGGTCTAAGCTCCGCGCTCATCGACAACCCCCTTCGCAACGGCAATGAAAAAATCTTTCGCCATTCTTCTGTTCCCGCTCGCGGCGGTCGCCGCGTCCGCCGAAATCGATCCCGTCACGCTCCGCGAGGAAACCGCGCCCAACCGCGCCGCGCTCGCGCCCGAACCCGCCCGCCCCGCGGACGAGACCGCCCGCGAAAAGCTCGCCGCCTACGCCGCGCGCGACGAGGCGCCCTACGCCGCCGTCCGCGCCGTCGCCGTGTTCCCGCGCCGCAGGGACTGGGAGTTCACCGGCGGCGCCGAGCTCGCCTTCGGCCGCGAATTCGGTGCGAACCGCGTCGAGCTCTCCGTCGCCGCGTTCCAGTCGCACAGCGACGACTACGGCGCCTATCAGACCGCGATCCCGCTGCTGGCGACCTACGCGCGCGAATTCGCGGTCGAGCTTTGGGGGGACGCTTTCGCGCCCTACGTCGCCGTTTCCGCCGGCGTCTGCTGCGACGATTACCTCGTCGGCGGCTCGCACGTGACGAAGTGGGACGTCGTCGGCGCCGTCGGCTGCGGAGCCCGCTGGAAAATCACCCGAGGCTGGACGGCGGAGGCCGGCTACCGCTTCGTCTGGGTCGCGAACGACGAAGCCGAGCAAATGACGGGCATGGGAGGCGGTCATTCCCTGAATCTGGGGCTTGACTTTCGCTTCTGAAACCTGTGTTATGACACGAAACCAACCCCTCAATTTTCCCCTTTAAATGTCGACTTCAACCCGGACAAGAAAGACTTCTGCGGTCGCGTGGCTGCTTTTCGCTTTTTCCCTGATCGCGTTCGGGGGCGTCGCGTCTCCGAGCTTCGCCGCGGACGAGCCCGTCGCACCGCAGGCCGCTCCCGTGCTCGTCGTCCGCGCCGAAGCCGGCACGCGCGTCACGCGCGTCGAAGGCGAAAAGCGAATCGTGCTCGGCGTCGTCGGTGAAGACGGTCTTCTCGTCGCCGATCGGGGCGTTCCCGCGGGAACGCAGACCTTCGTCTTCGAGCATCCGGACGCGCTCGAGCCTTTCGTCGCGGAGCTGAATCTCGCTCCAGGAGCCGTCGCGAAAGTCGTTCCCGCGCTGAAGATGCGCACCGGAGAGCTCTCCGTCTCCTGCCTGCCGACGGACGTCGCCATCTTCGTGGACGGCGATTTCAAGGGGCGCGGCGTGCTCGTGCTCGGCTCGCTCGAGCCCGGCAGGGAAGTCGCCGTCGAGGCGCGTTCGTCCGTTTACGGCGTCAGCTCCAAGCGCGTGAAGATCCGCGCCGGCGAGACCGCGAAAATCGCTTTCGACCTGCGCGGCAACATTCCCGCGCAGAAGCCCGACGGCAAGATCGTGCTGCCGGAAGTCCAGCTCGCGCTCGCGAGTCAGCCCGGCTCCGTCGTCAGGGTGGACGGCATTCCCGCGACGCTCTCGGACGGCGCGCTGACGGATCTGCCCGTCGGCCTGCGCAACGTCGAAATCTTCCTGCCGCTCGCGGGCAGGGAAGTCTCCGTCTGGCGCGGCGCCTTCGCCGCGCGTTCCGCCGTCATGCCCGGCGCGGATCTTCCCGCGGAACCGCTCCCGCCCGGAGTCTCCGAAGCGCCGACGCCCGCTCCCGTCGCGGAAAAACCCGCCGAGCAGCCAGCCGAAACCGCCGCCGCTCCCGCCGCGCCCGAGAAAATCGTCGGCAAGGTGGTGATGCGCCTCACGGACACGCGCTATCAGATTTCGGTCAACGCCGCCTCCGCGCTGAAGGACGGCTCGCGCTGCCGCCTCGTCGTCTCGCTCGACGAGCCGCCGCTGACCGCGAAAATCGTCTCCGCCACGGCGGGAGGCGTCCTCGTCAATTTGGAAAACAACCCGTTGGGCGCGGCTCTCAAGGAGGGCGCGACCTTCGTTCTCGAACCCGTCGAATAATCTTAAAATTTGCATCCTATGCGTTCCCCGATTCTCACCAAAACCGCTTTGCTCGCCGCAGGCCTTTTCTCCGCCGCGGCGCTTTCCTCTTTCGCGGAAACCTACACCTCCGGAAAGGGGCTCATCTTCGACAATTACGCGGGCGGCGTGATTGAAGTGAACACGAGCTCCGGTCAGTTCCCGCTTCCCGGCAAAGGACCGGAGGGGACGGGAACGCTCGTCAAGACGGGCGCCAACACGCTTTCGCTGGAGATGGACGTTATTTTTTACAGCCTTCCCCGATACACGGCGGGCCCCTATTCGTATCAACACGCTCCCAACGTGAAAGTGCACAGAGAGGACGGGACTTCTTACAGCGAGGAAGACGCTCCGACGTCGGGAAGTTGGCTTGACGGTCTGTCTTGGGAGGGCGGCGAGCTCCGCATCGAAGAAGGAACGCTTCAGATGCGCGGCGCCGTCAATCTTTGGGCGGATTACGGCAGCCGGGTCAACGCGGGCCTGGGGATGCCGACGGAAGGAGAAATGCGCGGTGTGGGCACCATCACGCTCATGGGCACCGCGACGCTCGACATCGGCCGCAGCGTCTTGGATCCGGTTTACAGCGTCAATCGGATGTTCTCCGGATCGGACAATCATTTCGTGTTCCTGAACAATCTGCGCGCGGGAACGGACAACTCCCAAGCCGGAACGATTTTGGACGTCGGCTTCAATAACTTCCAGTCCGGAAACACGATTTCCGACCGCTATCACGTGGATCTCCACGTGGACGGAAACACGCTCGCGGACGGCGGCTCGATCGGCGTCATCGTCGGCGACGCGAACGTTTACAAGACCGGCTCGGGCAAGTTCACGCTGCTCGGAGAAAGCATCGAATATTCCGGCAATTTCTACGCGGCGGGCGGCGTTCTCGTGCTCGGCGCCGAGGCGAATTCCAATTATTCCGTCGATTCCGCGTCGAACGCGCTCAAGAAATACTACGGCGCGGACGGCGTGCCCGAGTTCGGGCGCACGTTGTGGGCGGCGAAATCGCTGACGCTCGCCGGAACGGTCGATTCTCAGAACGAGTCCAAGACGTCCTCGCTTTCCGAGGCTTCCCGCAACGGCGCTCTGGTCCGCTCCTATTATCTGAATTCTTCGCGGGAGATGTCCGGCGACACGCAGACGTCGCAGACGGATTATTACAAGGAAGCCTATTTCGTCGAGCCCTCCGCGGGAACGCTCGTCGTGAACGACAATCAGGTTGTACGCAATTTCCAGGCGATGTTCGCCAACGGCGCCTCGGCGACGGATTCCAACAGGTCCGCCGCGAGCGCGGTGCAGAACGCCGCGGACAGCGCGGACACGGACGCGCCGGTCATCGCGGGAACGGGCGCGGGCTCCTATCTCGCCGTCGCCGAAGGCGCGACGCTCGCCGTTTATCAGGAGGCGGGCAAAGGCGGCATCTACAAAGGCACGATCTGCGGCGTGAACGAGACGGGCGACGCCGCGGGCGTCGATTCCCGAACGGGCGCGCTGACCAAGGGCGGCACCATCGTCAAGTACGGCGAGGGCGACATCGCGCTCGTTCTCGAAGGCGCGAATTACGAAAAGCTCGCCATCCTCGAGGCTAAAAATGCCTTCGTGAACATCAACGCCATCAATCTCGATCCGGGTTCCTACGATTGGACGGCGGGGGAATGGGTCCGCGATCCTTCCCTCTACGTCGCCGAGGGCGTGAAGTTCACCATCGTCGAAAACGAGGCGGCGACTCTGAAGATGCGCCTCGACGCGACGGATCTCACTTTCAGCTCCTACGCCTACATCGACACGGTGGGCGGTCAGGTGGACGTCAGCAACGACCGGACTCCGGGCTATGTGGAAGTCGCTTCGGAACAGCGTTTCGTGGATGGAATTGTCTCCGTCGAAAACGGCATGACGCTCATTCTCACCGCGACGGATTTCGCGGGCGAAGTTTCCGGAGACGTCTATAAGTATTACGACCGGAACGGCTCGGGCACCTTTACCGACGCCGACGGAGACGTGTACGCGATCACCCGCGTCGAGAAGAATCTCGAGACCGGAAAACGCGTCTATTATTACACGGACGCGGACGACAACGAGCAGAGCGTCGAAGAAGGCGCCGAAGGGCTCGCCTACGCGGATTCGATCGTGTTTTCCGGCGGCTCTTTCGGGAACGCGGCGGCGATCGTGCTTTCCGGCAAGCTCGACGACGCGGCGGCGGGCAAGTCCGTCTATTCGACGCTCGCCTTCAACGGAACGGACCAGAAGATTCGCAACCTCACCGGCGACGGATATTCCAAGGTGGAGCTCGGCACGTCCACGCTGACGGTCGACGTTGACGCGACTGAAATCGTCCGCGGCGAGGGCGAAACCGTGACCAAAACCGCCGTCAGCACTTTCGACGGCGCGATTTCCGGCGTCGGCAATCTCGTCAAGACGGGCGCGGAGACGCTGACGCTCGGCGGCGGCGCCTCGCTTTCGTACATGGGCGCGACGGTGATTTCGGACGGCTCGATCAAGGCGACGAAGGCGCGCTCGCTCTGGGATTCCTCGGCGCTCGTCCTCAACGGCGCGACGCGCGTCGTCGAGACCGAAGGCGCCGACGGGAACACAGTCGTCTCGACGGAAGACGTCGTCAGGACGACGGCGGTCTTCACGGGCGCGCAGAATCTGGTCGCGCTCTTCGGCGCCTCCAATTCCGAAGTGACGCTTTCCGGCGGCGAGCTGCGTCTCGGCGCGGACGCGTCCCGCCAGGACAAGATCGACGCGGCGCTTGCGGTAAACGGTTCCGCGCTCGGCGTGATCGTCACCGACGACCTCGGCAACAGCGACGAAGACGCGCCGACTTTCCCCGCGGGCGCGGGAGCGGCGAGCACGGACGCGCTCGTCGCCGCTTATCTGAAGCCGCTCACGAATCTCGCCGACGCCGAACAGGCGGAAGCGCTGAAGACGTATTTCTCCGGCGCGCGGAACAACGCCGCCGAAGTCCGCGGGCTTTTCGGGCTCGGCGATTCCGCGGAAAAGCTTTCCAAGGCGGACGTCACCCGCATTTATCTTAAGCTGCTGCGGGCGAACGGGCTGCTCGCGGACAACGCCGCGACGGAAGCGATGATCGAGCGCCTCGCGTTCGACGGCGCGGTGACGGCGAAATCGATTTCCAAGGTCGGCGGCGACCGCGCGACGCTTTCGGGCACGGTCGAGGCGGAATCGCTCGCGATCTACGCCGGCGCGGTCGAGATCGACGCGGACGCGCTCGCCTCCGACGACACGTTCTCCAAGGGCGTCACGATCGCCGCGGGCGCGACTTTCGCGATCAACACGACGGGCGTCGAGGCCGGCGTCTTCGACAAGGTCGTTTCCGGCGACGGCAATTTCGAAAAAATCGGCGACGGCGCGCTGACGCTCGGCGAAGACGTCGTCTATTACGGCACGACGACCGTCAAGGGCGGCGATCTGACGATGACGCTGCGCTCGACCGCCGGCGGTACGTATTCGCAGGGCGACGTCTTCGTCGAAAGCGCGGACTCGACGCTCACGTTCTTCCAGGAGACGGACACGCTCTGGACCGGCATGCTCGGGAACAAGGGCGACCTCGTCAAGACGGGCGCGGGAACGCTCGAGCTGCGCGGTGCGGGAAGCCGGATCGACGGCGGCGTCGCCGTGAAGGAAGGCGCGCTGCTGCTCGCGGACTTCACTTTCGCCGACGGCGCTCCCGAGGGCGCGCTCGTCTCCGTCGAGGCGGGCACGACGCTCACTTTCGAACAGACGGCGGACTCGGCGATCGACCGCGCCTTCTCCGGCGCGGGAACGCTCGCCAAGGCGGGCACGGGAACGCTGACGCTGCGGGATTCGAGCTCGACCGGCGAAGGCTTCGGCGCGTTCGCGGGCGATTTCCGCGTTCAGGCGGGCACGCTCGTTCTCGCCTCCGGAAACATTTTCTCCGACGCGGTTTCCGTCGACGTGGCGGAAGGCGCGACGCTTTCCGTGAACGCGAATCAGACCTTCAAGGCGCTGTCCGGCACGGGCGACCTCTTCCTCGAGGCCTCGACGCTGACGCTCACGCTCGCGAACGGCGACGCTCTCGGCTACGACAAGAGCGCCGGCGCCTACCGCGCGACGGTGAACGGCGTCCGCGGCACGGATTATTCCTCGTTCACGGCTTATTCCGGACGGGTCGGCACGCTCTCCTCGGGCGCTTCCGAGTTCCTCGTCGGCGGTGAGGGCTCGCTCGTGTTCTCGGGCGAAGTGCTCGCCGAAAACATCGGGCTTTCCGTCAAGGAAGGCGCGGCGCTGATCACTTCCGTGCTCACGCAGAGAATCCGCGACGTCAGCGAGTCCGGCAGCGTCGTGCTCGCCTATTCCGGCGCCGACGACGCCTTCTTCACGGGCGAAATCTTCGGCGCCGTCGGGCGCACGGTCGGCAAAATCGGCACGGGAACGATCATCATGAACGACGCCGTCGCCTCCTCCTGGCAGGACGCCAAGCTGCGCGTCTACGAGGGCACGCTCGCGCTCCGGGGCGCTTCTGCGTTCGGCTTCGACTCGGCGGTCGTCGTCGAAGGCGCGACGCTCTCGCTCGAATACACGCGTGATTCCGCGATCGACCTCAGCTCCGTCGAGGGCTCCGGCACGATTCGCCTCGTTCCCTCCGAAAGCATGGCGTCGGCGGGCGAGCTGACCATCACGGACTCGTCCATGCTCAGCCCGGACTCCGGCGCGGACAGGTATTTCAACGGCGTGCTCGACGCGGGAACGCTCAAGATCGTCGTGAACGGCGCGGGCGTTTCGCTCTGCTCCGTGCAGACGACGGGCGGCTTCTTCTCGGAAGACAAGGTGACGCTGAATCAGGCGCACGACACGACGATCGGCGGAGACTTCTCCGGCAACGTCGAAGTCACCGGCGCCGGCGTGCTGACGATCGAGGACGTCGACGCCACGGGAACGATTCTCGTGAACGACGGCGGCGTCCGCATCGACGCCTCCGCCGAAAGACTGAACAACGACCTCGCGGGCGGGCTGCGCGTGAAGAACGACGCGAAGATCTATTTCGCGAACACGAATTCGCAGGACGTCACCGGCCGCCTCAGCGGCGTGCAGCTGCGCGGCGCGGTGAAGGCGGACGGCTCGTTCGAGAACATCGGAACCGTCGAGCTCATCAAGACGGGCGCGGCGGACAAGACGCTCGACTTCCTCAGCGTCGAGGACGGCGGGCGCTACATGCTCTCCGTCGAACAGGAACTTTGGAACGCGCTGACGGGCGACGACCGCGGGAACGCGAAGCTCTCCGTCGGCGTGAGCGAGGGCACGCTGGCGGTGTCCGGGCTGGACGATCTGAACGGCGCGGTCGGCCTCGTCTCCTACGGCGCGGGAACGCTTGAAATCCGCGCGGTCAACGCCCACCAGACGCTGGACCGCTCGATTTCCGGCGACGGAAACGTCGCGTTCGGCGGCGGGAAGACGACGACGGTCTCCGTCGATCAGGCCTACACGGGCGAGACGACGATTTCGTCCGGCGCCTCCGTCAAGTTCGACAACGTCGCGCTCGCGACCTCGAAGCTGACGGTCAACGGCACGATGACGGGCGGCGTCCGCCTCGTCGGCACGCCGGTCGTCTCCGTGGAAACGCGCGCCGTTTCGGCGAACGCCGCGGCGACGGTCTCCGGCGGCGATTTCGTGAACAACGGCACGGTGACGCTGGACGTCTCCGCCGGCGACCGCATCGAATACGCGGGAACGTTCGACAACCGGGCGGGAACGATCCGCCTCACGGGCGCGGCGGCGACGAAGCGCGGGAACGAAATCGTGCTCTTCAAGTCGCTTTCGGGAACGAAGATGAGCTCTCAGGAGCTGACTGCCAATTTCGCCGACGGCAGACTGACCAACGGCTCCTCGGCGCTCATGCTCGCGCAGACTTCGGACGGCGTGCTCTCCGCCTTCTCGCTCGGCGAATCCTTCGGGCTCACGGACGGCCTGCACGACGGGCTCTCCGGCAGCTTCACCGCCGTGCTCGACAGGCTCGGCGGGCTGGACGACGCCGGCGAACACGGCATCGTGATCGAGGACGACCTGCTGAGAAACGCCGACGGCACCGTCAACATCGGCGGCGTCATCGGCTCGGCGCTGAACCGCGATTCCGCCGCCCGCCTCGCGGACGACGTCGCGAATCTTTCGCCGATCGGCTTCGCCTCGATGATCGCCCTGCCGCGCAGTTCCTTCGCGAACGACGTCCGCGCGATCTCCGAGCGCGCGTCGCACCGCCGCTTCGACTCCACCAACGAAATTTACGACAACGGCGCGGAATTCTTCGCCCGCGCGCAGTCCACGTTGCGCGACGGCTCGAAGGAGGCCGACGGCGCGAACTTCGACTTCAATACCTACGGCGTGCTCGTCGGCGCGGACGTGAAGCCGGACGATTATTCGCTCTACGGCGTCGCGGTCGGTTACGACTACGGCAGCGCCACGCTCCACGGCGGAGGCGGCAAAATCCGCTCCGACGGACTGCGCGCGACCGCGTTCTTCAGCTCGCTGCTCGGCGACGGCACGTTCTTCGCCGATGCGGGCGCTCAGGTCGGCGTGAACCGCTTCGAGACCGACCGCAGCACGCTCGTCGGCAAGGCTGACGGCGACGCGGACGGCTGGAACGTCGGCGCGTTCGCGAACTTCGGCAAGGGCATCGAGCTCTCCAAGGGCAAGCGTTCCCGCCTGCTCGCCACGCCTTACGTCGGCTTGGAATATCTCTATTCCCGCGTCGGATCGTTCGACGAGAACGGCGTCGCCGGGCTCGACGTCGATTCCTTCGACGCGAACAGCCTCGTCGGGCGCCTCGGCGTCGTCTTCGACTGGCAGTTCCAGCTCGGCGACTGGGAGGCGCGCCTTTCCCTCGGCGCCGCCTACGCGCACGAATTCCTCGACGACGAGGCGGACGTGGACGCGTCCTTCCGCCGGGTCGCGGATTCGAAGTTCCGCGCCACGGGAACGATCGGCGCCGCGGACACCTTCTCCCTCGCGCCGTCGCTGACGGTCGATTTGTCGGAGCGCAATTCGCTCCAATTCGGCTACGTGCTCGAATACGGCACGGACGAACAGCTGAGCCACAACTTCAACGCGGGCTTCCGCCACACGTTCTAATTTTTCCCGGAAAGACTGAAATCCCATGAAAATTTCCAAGACCATTCTTTTTTCCGCCGCCGCGCTGCTGAGCGGCTTTTGCGCCGTTCCCGCCGAGGCGGTCGTCAACGTGACCGGCTCGACGGCGATCGACGTGACGTCCTCGCTGACGGAAGACTACTACGTCTCGTCGGACGGCGTGCTGAAGCTGAATCTCTCGGACACGCGGACGTTTTACGGGCGCTTCCTCGGCTCGAGCTCGAAGACGAGCGAAGGCGACGAAGCGAGAACGCTCGGCGACGATTATAATTACGGTTCCGGCTATTACGACATCCGCGAGTCCGGCGGCGAAATCGAGATTGCGGGAAGCGGAACGCTCGAGTACAAAGGGTTTTCCGACATCTCCTATTATTCCGCGTCTTTCCAGACGACGCACGGGCAGGTTCACGGGGAGTACGAGCAGGGCTTCACCTCCTCTCTGGTGGGCATCACGACGGACGGGAACGTGGACACGAACAAAACCGCGTTTTCCGGCACGCTGACGGTTTCCGAAAACGCGAAGCTCGTCGTCGCGGGATACCTTTCGCAATACGTTGCCTATAAACAGCCGCAGCCGGAGCTTTCGGCCTCGGCGAACGTGCAGCCGTTTGCTCTCGAGGTCGGCTACGTGGGCGTTTCCAATCTCAACCTGAAGGACACCGCGACGCTGAGCTTCGCGTCCGCGCCGAAAAACCTGCTTTCGGAAGCGTTCGAACTCGGAGACGAGGACACCGGTCCCGCCTCGGGCGCGGAAGGAATCCGTCGCCTGAACTTCCTGAACAACGTCAAGGCGGACGTCAACACGACGATCGAGCTCGGAACCGACGCCGCCTCGACTTCGCGCATCGTCATCAGCACGGATCGCGCGGCTAATGATTACGGCTGGGACGGAAAGGCGACCATCGGCAAGCTCTCCGGCACGGGACGCGTTTATTTCATCTCGGCGAATGGGAGGGGAGGAGACGTCTCCATCACCAATCGCGCCGAATTCTTCACGAACAGAATCGACGCCGAGGACGCCGCGTCCGCGACGGCGTCGCTGACGCTGAACGTGAGCAGCAGGACTTCCGTCCTGAATTACGTGCACACGCTCGACGCGGCTTACGGGCTCGCCGGTCATCGGCGGACGGAGGCGGGGGAAGGCGAGGAGGACTCTCTGAGCGCCACGCCCATCGCCGACGTCTTCCTGCTCTGCAACACCACTTTGGGAACAGACTCGACGGGGCAGTTCGTCGTGGACAACGTTCTGGAGACCGCCACTGCCGTGCAGCTTTCCGCCGCTCTTTCCAGCGGCGGCGGACACGGGCAGATCGACGCGTCGCTTTGGGAAAACATCGGATACTACATCGGGACCTCTTGGACGTCCAGAGCGGGGCGCGTGACTGTTCAGGGCACGCAGATTCTCAACAACCTTCAGTCGCTTTTCATCGAGCGGCAGACGATCGAGGACGAAGCCGCGAACCGCGGTTATTACGAGATTTCGCGAGGTGAGCTTACGACGGGCAATTACCGCATCGTTTCGAACGCGGAGGGGTCGTCCGTCGTCGTCAGAACGAACGGAGCGCTAATCGTCAATCAGTCCGAAAACCGCGACGGCTATTTCGCCGGACGTTTCTACACCACGGACGAGACGACGATTTTGGACAATTCCGCCGCCAATGACGGCTACGTCATCAAGACCGGCAAGGGAACTTTTGCGAATCTCTGCAGCGCCGACCAGCCGAAGGCGTCCATCAATCGTCTCTTCATCTACGAAGGCACGTGGATGTCGGACCCGGAATCGCTCGGCTCCGGCCGCGTGTACGTCGGCTCGGGCGGCAAGCTCGTCGTCATCGCGAACGACGTCGTGACGATGAGCGCCCGCCTCGAAGGCGTTTCGGACATCGTCTTCGCGCGCAATTCCATTTATACGGACGAGGACGGGACGCTGCACGGCGGGCTTCTCAACGACGACCGTGAGTTCGTCGTGGATGCTCAGCCGCTCAACAGCGGGCGTTTTGCTTTCGGAGAAGGCTCCAGCGAACAGGATTACAAATCCGCCGCCGGCGACGTGCAGATCCTGCAGGCGCAGGACGACTTCACCGGCACCGTCACCGTGAACAAGGGCATGACGCTCACGCTCGGCAACTACGGGAACGACGAGCTGGATGCCTCCTTCGCCAACGCGTCGAAGATCACGCTTGAAGAAGGCTCGGACAAGATCGTGGCGGGGCGCCTTCACGTCATCTCCTACCAGATTCTGCCTTCGCTGACGGCGACCGACGAAAATTCTCAGCTCATTTTCGACGGCAAGAACTACGATTCCGTGGCGGTGTTGACGGGACAGGTCAATTTTAACGGCGTGATTGACGGCGCCGGTTCGCTCGTCAAGGCGGGAACGACCGGACTCAGCATCTCGACGTCCTCGCACACGCTCGCGACGGTGGGGATGACCGGGACGCTCGCGCTCGGAGACGAGGGCGCGATCCGCGCGTCTTCGGGCGTCGTGGCGCTGAACGGCGCGGTCGTCCGCTCCGACAAGAATCAGACCTTCTCGTCCCTCGTCGGCGGAGAGAGTTCCGTGGTCAAAATCGAAAACAACAGCACACTGACCGTCGGCATGATCCGGGACGATTTGGGCAAGCTGACGGCGGCAATCAATCGCTACTACGACGGCGGCGGTTCCCGCATTCTTTACGACGCGTATTATTTCGCGACGGCGGACAGGAGCGCCTACGTGGATTCTCCCGACGGGTTGGAGCTGGACGGCATCGTCGGCTTTACGAGCTCACGCAGCGCGTCCGTCGTCAATGCGCTCGGTTCCGTGCGTCCCGCGCACATGAACGAAGAGGGAACGACGGAGCCGTTCACCGTGGAGCACACGCTCGCCTACTTGAAGGATCCGGCGAAATTCGCCAACGTCTTCGCGCACATTTACGCGACGATCGACGCGGAGACCTTCTCCGAAATCTCGACGTCCGACGCCTGGATCGCGCAGCTGGAGAACGCGCGCTGGGTCAGCGCCGGCATCACCGCGGGCGATTCGATGAAAGGCGTGTTCGACAAGCTGCTGAATCTCGCCGACGTTCGGGCGTTCGTGGCGGCCGCTCCCGCGGGCTGGACTTCCCGCGAGCTCGAAGACCTGCTCTCCTTCGCGGAAACATATAATTCCGACAAAGGAAAGTCTCTCTTCGTTTCCGACGCCTCCACCGGGCTGCTCACGCTCACGCGCGCGGGCTATCGCCAGCTGCTCGACGCCAACGTCGTCAAATACATGGATCTGGCGGGCGGCGTTCCCGAGACCTTCTACGACTTCATTTCGCTGTTCACGGACGACTACAAGTTCCGTCTCACGGACGAGAACGTCAATAATCTTTCGGACATCTACGGGCTGCCGACCGAGGCGATCCGCGCCGCGGCGACGTCCGCCGAAAAATACGCGGAATTCGAAAAAGTCATCGGCCTTTCCTATGAAGAGGGCGAGCTGCCCGGCTTCGCGGGAACGCTGACCGGCGCGGTTTCGCTGAAGAAGATTGGCACGGAGACGCTGCGCCTCACCGGCGTGAACACGTACACGGGCGCGACGATCGTCGAGGGCGGCGAGCTGCGCGTCGATTGGGACGCGGTGCCGAACACGAGCGCGATCCAGGTCGGTTCCGACGGCCTGCTGACCGTCGTCTCCGCCGGCGAATACGCGGACGATCCGACCAGGACCGAGGAAGAAAACGCCGCCGCGCGCGAAGCGCACAACGTCTTCAAGATCGCGGAAGGCGGCGTGATTTACGGCTCGGGAACGATTCTGAAGGACGGCGAGGGAACGCTCGTCGTCGATTCCGCGCTCGGCAAAAAAGTTGAAGCCGAGCTCGACTTCACGGGCGAAATCGTCGTCGGCAAGGGCGCGCTCGTCGTGAACGTCTCCGACCGCGAAAGCTTCGCCGAAAGCGTGACCGTCTGGCTGAACAAAGGCACGGAATTCGCGCTGAACGTCGCGGACGCGGAACACACGCTTTCCTTTGACGGAAACATTCGAGGCGGCGCCTCCGACGGCGACGCGAAGTCGTATTTCACGAAAAACGGCGCGGGAACGCTCGTCGTCACGAACGGCGACGCGTTCGGCGACGTCGCGAATTCCTTCGACCTCAAGGTCGCCGCGGGAACGATGCGCCTGAACTTCAAGGAAGACGGCGTTTTCCGCGGAACGCAGGGCGAGTTCTTCACGGCGGCGCTCGGCAAGGACGCGACGCTCGTCTTCGACGTCGCCGCGGACCGCGAATACACGTTCAACGGGCTCGTCGCCGGCGAGGCGGGAACGACTTTCGAAAAGACGGGCGCGGGAACGCTCGTGCTCGACCGCAATTCCTCGGCGGGCGTTTGGACCGTGGAGGAACTGAAGCTCTCCGCAGGCGCGCTCAAGCTCGGCGACAATTCGAGCTACGCCTTCAACAAGATCGCGACCGCCGCGGGCACGGACTTCGTGGTGGACGGCACGCTCTTGCTCGACATCGACGCGGGCGAGACGGAAAACAACGTCTTCAATGGAACACTTTCCGGAACGGGAACAATCGGGAAGACGGGCACGGGAACGCTGACGCTCAAGGACATGGCGTTCTCGGGCGCGATCAAACTCGAAGAAGGCTCGCTCGTGATCGACGTCGCGGAAGGCGAAAAGAATCTCGGCTTCAGTCTTGAAGTCGAGGCGGATCCCGACCGCACGATTCCGACGCTCGAAAAGACGGGCGCGGGAACGGCGAATTTCACCGTCGCGAATCCGGACGACATCAATCTGAAGGACGTCGATCTCAAGGTCTCCAAGGGAACGCTGAAGTTCAACGGCGCCGCGGTTTCCACTGGCGCTCCGAATTCGATTCACATCGCTTCGGACGCGACGCTCGAAATCACTCCCGCGACGGAAACGGATCTCCGCGCCGTCGAAGATGGACTTTCCGGAGAAGGAACATTTGTCTTCGGTTCGGCGCTGACTCTGACGAGCGTCACGGCGAACGCGGCCTCGATCGCCGAGTTCACGGGAACGTTCAGCCTCGGCAGGAACGTGACGCTCGTGCTCGCGGCCGACGTCACCTCCATCGGCGGCATCGAAGGCTCGGGAACGGTGAAGTTCACGACGACCGAGATTTCGGTCAATCCGAACCGCGACGTCGCCTTCACGGGAACGCTCGAAGCCGACACGGCGGGAACGACGGGAACGGCGGGAACGACGTTGAATGTCGGCGGCACGGGGCTGCTCGACGTTTCGGGCGCGACGCTGACGAACATCGCTTCGATTGCGGTCGGCTCCGGCGCGAACGTCGGCGTGGCGTTGGACAACGCCCTCGGCGTGAGGCTCGCGGACGGTTCGACGCTCTCGCTCGTCGGCGAAGTCGGCGTCGGCGACAGCTACACGGGCGAGGTCAAGGTCTCCGGTGAAAATTCCAAGGTTGGAATCTCTTTCTCGGGTGCGCGCGCTTACACGGCGGGCACGGGAACGGCGTTCTCCGCGCTCGACGGGCTCGTCAGAAACGTCACTTATCAGGGCGGCGCGTCGGCGGAAAACGTGAGCCTCGTGATTTCCAATCTCGCCGGCAAGGATCTGACGCTTGCGCTTGAGCCGGAAACGGCGTCGCTGCGCTCGATTCTCGCGGCGGCGGAAACGGAATCCGCTCCCGTCGATTTCACGCGCGAAAACGTGGAGCTCGCGACGAACGCCGGCGGCACGCTGACGCTCGACACGGGCGCGGTCGCCGAAAGCGGCGCGATCTACCGCAAAACGATTTCCGGAACCGGAAACTTTGAAAAGACGGGCGCGGGAACGCTGACGCTTTCCGCCGCCGAGCAGACCTACACGGGCGCGACGACCGTTTCCGCGGGAACGCTCGCGTTCGGCGCGGGAACGACTCTGGCGACGTCCGGCATCACGGTGAATTCCGGCGCAACGCTGCAGGGCGGCGCGACGCTGACCGCCGAGAACGCGAGCGTCACGTTCGCTTCCGGTTCGAAATACAAGCTGAACGTTTCCGCGGGCGAGGCGCTGCGCTACACGGGCGCGGTGTCCATCACCGGCACGCTCGATCTCGAAATCGCGCAGGACCAGACGCTTCGCGGCGAAGCGCTTTCGATCTTCGAATACGTCGGCACGGGAACGGCGAGCGAAATCCGCCGCGACCAGTTCCGCCTCGGCGAGGGCAACGACGTGCTTTACGTCGACAAGGGCGAGCTCGCGAACGGCAATCTGAAGGTTTACGTTGCGCAGAGGGATTTCCGCGACGTTCCCGCGGATTACCACGACGGGCTCGACGCGCTGCTCGACATCCTCAGCGTCTGGGCGCGCCCGGAAGGCGGCTATCTTTCCGACGCGCTTTCCGCCGAGGAATACGCGATCGCGGACGCGCTGAACAGGACTTCGCTCGGTGCCCTCGGCGACGAGATCACGAAGCTTTCGCCGCTCGGTTTCGCGTCGATGGTGACGATACCGCACGCAGGCTTCTCCGCGGACGCGAGCTCGCTTTCCGGCCGCCTCGAACAGCGCCTCTACGACGCGTCGAGCGCGATCTGGGTTTACGCGCAGGACGTCGAGTTCTTCGCGCAGGCGCAGGGCTCGACCGTGGACAACGGCAGCGGCTCCGACGCGGCGACGTTCGACTACAATACCTACGGCGCGCTCGTCGGCGCGGACGTCAAGTTCAACAAGGACGTGACGGCGGGCGTCGCGCTCGCTTACGACCGCGGCAAGGCGAAGCTGCACGACGGCGGCGGCAAGATCGATTCCGACAACGTCCGCGCGACCGCGTTCGCGGGCTTCCTGCTCAACGACTATCTCGCGCTGAACGTCGGCGCGCAGGTCGGCTACGCGAAGTTCGACACGAAGCGCAACACGCTCGTCGGCACGAACAAGGGCGACACGGACGCCTGGCACGGCGGCGTGTTCGCGGATCTCGTCGGTGCCTACGCGCTGGCGGCGTGGGGCGAGACTTCGCGCCTCGACCTGCTCCCGCACGCGGGAATCGCGTTCTCGTACTACCGCACGGACAAGTTCGAGGAAAAGGGCTCGGGCTCCGCGCTCGCGACGGATTCGTTCAACGCGTTCAGCCTGGAGGCGAGCGTCGGCGCGAAGCTGAATTACGCCTTCGAGATCGATGGGCACGGAACCCGCGTCGGCCTGGACTTCTCGCTGATTCACGAGTTCCTCGACGACGAAGTCGAAATCGATTCGTGGATTTCGGACAGCAAGTTCTCGACGGACGCGCGTGCGCTTTCGGAGACGACGTTCTCGCTCGCGCCGAGCGTTTCGTTCGACCTCACGGACAAGGCGAGCGTCTTCCTGAACTACGAGCTGCGTCTCGGCACGGAATCGGAAGTCGCGCACCGCGCGAACCTCGGTTTCCGCTACCGCTACTGAGCGGGAGAAAACCACAGATAAACACGGACGGACACGGATGCCGGAATTTTCCCGGTCGTGTCCGTCCGTTTTTTTGTTCGGATTGACCACGGAAAGGCGCGGAAATCTTCACGGAACCTCGCCGAAACGGGGGAAGAAAGCTTAAGGATTAAAGCTTAAAGGGAAGTTTTTGTGGGCGGATTCCGAAAAGCGACAAGAATGTCTTCGCCCCCAAACGTGCGTTCCCGCATGAAATGCGGAACAAAAATAACCCCATGCGGCGACGCCGCTTGGGGCAGCGTCCGCAAAAAGAACATGCGCTTGAAAAGCGCAACTGCCCGCGGGAACGCCGAACGCTTCGGACAGTTGCGCCTTTCAGGCGCGGCGCATGTGCAGAATTTGCCCCAAGCGCACGCTCCGCCGCGCGCATGGGGTTACGATTGTTTCGCCCCGTCGGGGCGCGGAAAAAGCTTAAAGGGAAGTTTTTGCGGGCGGATTCCGAAAAGCGACAAGTAAGCGAAGCGTGGAGCCATGTCGCTTCCCCTCTAAAAAAACTTTCTTTGACTTCGCGGGTTTTCTTCGCGCCTCGGCGTCTTGGCGGGGAGATTTTCCGCGGGCGGCTCAGGACGCGAGAAGCTGGGCGAGGAAGATCGTCGCGATGCCGGCGGGAGCGACGAAGCGGAGCAGGAAAATATACGTGCGGAAGAAGCGGATCACGAACGCGTCGTTGTTGCTGAGCTGGGCGTGGACGAGCTTGCGGTCGAGATGCCAGCCGACGAACCACGAGACGAAAAGCCCGCCCAGCGGCATCATCCATTTTGCGGTCAGCGTGTCGAGCCAGTCGAAAAACGTTTTGCCGCCGAGCGTGAGCGTTCCCGCGAGCGAGCCCGCGCTTTCGCCGTCGGCGGGAACGCTCCCGAGCGAGGCGGCGGAAAAGAAGCCGAAGGCGAGCGTCAGCGCCGAAAGCGCGACGACCGCCGCGACGCGGGAAAGCCGGAATTCCTCGTGCAGGAACGCCGTCGCGATTTCGTAAATGGAAATCGCCGAGGTGACCGTGGCGAGAATCAGCAGCAGGAAGAACGCCGTCGCCCAGAGCTGCCCGAGCGGGAGCGTCTGGAAAAGCTGCGGCAGCGTGACGAAGATCAGCCCCGGCCCGCCGTGGGCGAGCGCGTCGGCGACGTCGCCCGCGTTCCCGCCGACGGAAAACGCCGTGCCGAAAATCGTGATTCCGGCGAGCACGGCGACGAGCGTGTCCGTGACGGCGAGCTGACCGGCGGTCTTGCCGAGCCGCACGTCCGGACCGAAATACGACGCGTAGGTGATCAGGCAGCCCATGCCGAGCGAGAGCGAGAAGAACGACTGCCCGAGCGCGGAAATGAACACGGAGGAGGAAAGCTTCGAAAAGTCCGGGCTGAAGAGATAGGCGATTCCCGCGCCCGAGCCCGGCAGCGTGACGGCGCGCGCGCACATCACGAGCAGCAGCAGAAAGAGCAGGGGCATCATCAGCTTGCTCGCGAATTCGATGCCTTTCTTGACGCCGCAGCCGACGATGGACGCCGTCGCCGCGACCGCGACCGCGAGCCAGAGGAACTGCCGCCAGACGTCGTCGCTGAGGCTCTTGAAGACGCCGGCGAAATCCGTCGTCTCCGCGAGCGTTCCCGCGGCGGCGAGCCGGAAGTATTCGAACGTCCAGCCCGCGACGACCATGTAGAAGCCGAGGATGAGCACTGCCGCCGCCACCGCGAAGACGCCGAAATAGTGGAACGGTTTGCCGGGCGCGAGATTGCGGTAGGCGCCCGCCGGGTTCGCCTTGCCCGCGCGGCCGAGAATGAATTCCGCGAGCACGACGGGAAGCCCGAAGAAGCACACGCACGCGAGGTAGATCAGCACGAAGACCGCGCCGCCGCCGTTCGCCGTTTCGCTCGGGAAGCGCCAGACGTTGCCCAGCCCGACGGCGGAGCCCGCCGTGGCGGCGAGAATGCCGAGCTTGCTGCCGAAGGTCGCGCGCGTTCCCGCGGCGGGAGCGGTTTCGTCTGCGTGGCTTTCCGTCGTCATCCGGGCGGTCTCCGTGCGGCGTTCCGTTTAAAATTCCTGCGGGAATTTTTCCTTGAGGGCGGCGAGGCAGCGCGGGGAGACTTTGCCGAACGCGCCCGCGTCCGCGAGCTCCGGAACCCAGCGCCACGAGCGCGGGCAGCGCACGTAGCCGAGCGTTTCCGCCTTGACCGCCTCGACCGAGAGCGGCGTTCCCGCGGGAGCCGCGACGAGGCGGACTTCCGAGACGATGAACGTTTCCGCGAGCGCGGATTCATGCTTCTTCAGAAGCGCGTAGAGCGGCGATTCCGCGTCGCAGGAAAGCGTGACGACCGCCTCGAGAGACTGCCCGATCGCCTTCGCGGAGCGGAGCGCGTCGAGCTTCAGGTTGACGTCGTCGAGCACCTTGAGCAGCGTGTCGAACTCCGCGGCTTCGTCGATGAAGATGCAGTCCGGACGATATTCCGGCCAGTCCTGCAGCAGAATCGATTCGCGCGCGTATTCGTTCTTTTCGGTGAAGAAGCCCCACGCCTCGTCCGTCGTGAACGGGAGCATCGGCGCGAGCATCTTCAGATACGTCGTGAAGATCGTGTGAATCGCCGTCTGCGACGAACGGCGTTCCCGCGAGTTCGCGGCGTAGGTGTAAAGGCGATCCTTGAGAATGTTGTGATAGGTCGCCGAAAGCGTCTCGACGGTGAACGCGTCGATCGCGGCGTAGGCCTTGTGGAACTCGCAGTTTTCGAAGCAGGTCGTGACGGTCGCGTGGAGCTGGAAGAGCTTCGTGAGCGCCCATTTGTCGATCAGCGTCAGCTCGGCGAAGGGCACGGCGTCCTTCGCGGGATCGAAGTCGTAGAGATTCGACAGCTGGTAGCGGATCGTGTTGCGGATGTTGCGGTACTGCGTCGCCGTGGCGTCGAGAATCTTGTCCGAGAGCGGAATGTCGTTCTGGTAGTTCTCCGACGCGATCCAGAGGCGCACGATGTCCGCGCCGTATTTGGAGACGTAGCCGTCGGCGGTCTGCGGCTTGCCGTCGGACTTGGAGATTTTCTGGCGCGTGCCCTCGTTCACCACGAAGCCGTGCGTGATGACTTTCTTATAGGGCGCGCAGCCGAAATTGATGACGCTCGTCCACAGCGACGACTGGAACCAGCCGCGGTGCTGGTCGGAGCCTTCGAGGTAGAGGTCCGCCGGGAACGCGAGTTCGGGATTGCGCTTCAGGACGGCGGCGTTGGACGAGCCGGAGTCGATCCACACGTCGAGCGTGTCCGTGCCCTTGACGAGCTTTTCCGGCGCGGGCCAGGACGCGGGAACGTCCACGCCAGCGAGCAGTTCCGCCGGCGTCTTTTCGAACCAGACGTCCGTTCCCGCGACGGCGATCTTGTCCGCGAGCGCGCGGATGACGCCCGCGTCGAGGAACGCCTCGCGCGTGTCCGCGTCGTAGAACACGGGAATCGGCACGCCCCACGAGCGCTGGCGCGAAATGCACCAGTCCGGGCGGCCTTCGACGGCGGCGCGGATGCGGTTTTCGCCGCTCGCGGGCACCCACGCGACGCCGCCGATCTGCTCGAGCGCCTTCGCGCGCATGCCGTTCTTGTCGAGCGCGACGAACCACTGGTCCATGGCGCGGAAGATGACGGGCGTCTTCGAGCGCCAGCAGTGCGGATACTGGTGCTCGATCTTGGACGTCTTCAGCAGCTTGCCGGACGCTTCGAGGAGCTTGAGCACCTCGACGTTCGCCGGGCACTTGCCGTTCACGTCGAGCACGGAGACGCCGACGAGCGGCGCGGGAACGCGGCCGTCGTTCACGTAAACGCCGTCGTCGTTCACGGGGCAGTAGATTTCGATGCCGTAGCGGAGGCAGGTCTGATAGTCCTCGAGCCCGTGGCCGCCGGCGGTGTGGACGCAGCCCGTTCCCGCGTCCGTCGTGATGTAGTCGGCGCAGACGACGGGCGAAACGCGGTCGCAGATCGGGTGCTTCGTCCTGATGCCTTCGAGCGTCTTCCCGAGGAATTTCGCGCCGAACGTCGCGCCTTCGAGACCGCAGTCGGCGACGAATTTTTCCGCGAGCGCGGCGGCGACGACGTAGATCTTCCCGCCGTGAGAGACTTCGACGTATTCAAATTCCGGATGCACGGCGACCGCCATGTTCGCGGGAATGGTCCACGGCGTCGTCGTCCAGATCACGAAACTGCGCGCGGGCGCGTCGATCTGCTCGAACGCGACCCAGATGGACGTGGACGTGTGGTTCTTGTATTCGATTTCGGCCTCGGCGAGCGCCGTTTTGCACGGGATCGACCAATAGACGGGCTTCTTGCTGCGGTAAACGAGCCCGTGCGCGACCATGTTCGCGAAGGTACGCACGATGTCGGCCTCGTAGGCGGGATTCTTCGTCTTGTATTCCGCGGCCCAGTCGGCGAGGATGCCGAGGCGGCGGAACTGCCGGCGCTGCTTTTCGATGAAGCTCTCGGAGAACTCCGCGCACGCCTTGCGGATTTCGAGCGGCGTGAGCGTCTTTTCCTTGGCGTGGAGCTCCTTCATCACCTTGTGCTCGATGGGCAGTCCGTGGCAGTCCCAGCCGGGAACGTAGGGCACGCGGTAGCCGCGCATCGTCTTGTAGCGCATGATGATGTCCTTGAGGAGCTTGTTGAGCGCGGTGCCGATGTGGACGTCGCCGTTGGTGAAGGGCGGGCCGTCGTGGAGCACGAAGGTTTTTCCCGTTCCCGCGTTCTTGCTCTGCAGGCGCGCGTAGAGTCCGGTTTCTTCCCAGAACGCGATGCGTTTGGGTTCGCGCGCGGTGAGGTTCGCCCGCATGGGGAAATCCGTCACGGGGAGATTGAGCGTATCTTTGAGTTCCACTGCCATGATCGTTGAAAATGTATTTCGCGCAAGTCTGCCTTTTTTGCGTTCCCGCGTCAATGCGCGCTTCGCGCGCGAGGTTATGAGGTGATGAAGTTATGGAGGTTATGAAGTTGATTGCGTTTCGCTCCGCGAAGAGCTTTTTCGAAAATCCTTTCGGCGGAAGCCGAACGCAAGGCGTCATCCATTATCCACTATCCATTATCCATTATTCACTGCTCTCGTCACCTTTCCCTTTCTCCCTTTTTCCTTTAACCCCTGCGCCCGAATCTCTAAGCTTCGCCGCATGCTCGCTGTTTCCCGCATTTTTCTCGCGCTGTGCGCGGTCGCGCTCGCGGCGTCCGCGTTTCCGGCGGAGGCGTTCGCGCAGGCGCGCTCCTCGAGGGCCGTTCCCGCGAAAGGCGCCGCCGCGAAGTCTTCCGCGAAGAAGCCCGCCCCCGCGGCGGCGGACGCGGAAGTCTCCGACCTCGGCGAGGCCGAGCCCGAAAACCTGCCCGGCGAAAATTTTTCCGCGGCGTGGCCGTCCGTTTCGCGCATCGCCGACATGCTGCCCGCGCGCGTCGTCCGCAACGGCCCGGACGCGTGGGTTTACGAGACGCAGCACTTCCGCTTCACGGCGAACGCGCCCGTCGCGCTTTCGGCGATCCGCGAGATCGCGCGCATCTTCGAAGGCACCTACGCGGCGAATCTCGCGCTGCCGATCAATTCTCCCTGCAATCACCACCAGGTCTGCGAAAAGGGCAAATTCAACGCGTACCTGTTCGAGACTTACGACCAGTATCTCGCCGCCGGCGGCATGAAGGGCTCGGCGGGCGTCTTCATCGGCTACGGCAGCGGGCTGGACCGCGGCAAGGTGCTCGTGCCGTTCCCGTCGCTCGGCCTCGAAAAGCGCGGCAACCGCTATTTCAAGGGCGGCAGACGCGTGGACGCGAAGACGCTTTCCCACGAGATCACGCACCACATGACGATCGGCGGGAACGCCTACCCGACCTGGTTCTGCGAAGGGCTCGCCGAATACGTCGGGCTTTCCTACGACGGCAACGGGCAGGTGCGCTTCGGCGGGAACAAGAACGTCATCGGCAAATTCGTCGCCGGCTACGGGGAAAAAGGCGACGGCGGCCGCGGCATCGGCGGCCGTCCGGAAGTCGGCATGTCGCTCGAAAACTTCATGAACCACCGCGGCTCCTTCATCGGCGACGGCTTCGGCGGCGCGGGAACGGGCGCGGACGCGACGCAGATCGGCTACGGCGTCTCCGCGCTGCTCGTGTATTATTTCTTCCACCTCGACGGGAAGCGCGACGCAGCCCGCGTCAAAAAGTTCATCGCCGAAATCCAGGGCGGCGGGAACGCCGAAAGCGCGACGGCGGCGCTGCTCGACGGCCGCAGCTGGGAGCAGCTCGAAAAGGAAATCCGCCGCAAGCTCAAGGTCGCCTTCAAGGTCGAACCCCGCTTCGCCGACTGAACCGCGAAGGCGAATTTTCAAACACAAAGAACGCGAAGAAAGACCGCAAAGTCAAAGGAAGTTAAAGAAAGCTTTAAAGGGGGGAAGCGACATTCCTGCCGCTTGTTGAAATCCGCCCGCGGAAAGTTTTCTCCCGCGGATCTCGCAGATTCCCGCAGATTTTTTGAAACCACGGATGGACGCGGATGCGCACGGATGTTTTTTAAGGCGGTATGGCTTCACACTTCGTTTACCTGCCGCTTTTCGGGATCCGCTCGCAGAAATTTCCCGCCAAGACGCCAAGGCGCAAAGAAAGACCGCAAAGTCAAAGGAAGTTAAAGAAAGCTTTAAAGGGGAGAAGCGGCATTCCTGCCGCTTTTCGGAAACCGCCCGCGCAAACTTTCCTTTTAACCTTTAACCCCTAAGCTTTAAGCTTTTCTTTTGACACAGAGGAACGGAGGAACAACGGAACGGAGGCTTGCGGGAACGCAAAGGAGGGTAAGCGTCCCCGCTTGCCCTCGAAATCCTTCCGCGCAAACTCCCCTTTATTCCTTAAGCTTTTCCTTGGGGATTCGCGGGAACGCGACGGCGG
>SFEJ01000014.1 GCA_004558035.1 Opitutia bacterium | reverse complement strand
GGCGGACGCAGGACGCGTTCACGCAGACGGCGGCGCTTTCGTTCGCCCGGCACGATTACGAGACGCGGCGGACGGTCGCGTTCCCGGGCTACGCGGGGCGGACGCGCGGGGACACGCTCGGGTTCACGGCGGCGCTGAGCTACGAGGCGTCGTACGCGTTCGCGGTCGCGGACTGGGCGAAGCTTTCGCCGGTGGCGAGCCTGAGCGCGGCGTGGAACACGATCGAGGGCTGGACGGAAAGCGGCGCGGACGCGGCGCTGCGCTGCGACGACCAGGACGCGCTCACGTGGCTCGCGGGCGTGGGCGGGCGCGCGGACTTCGAGTTCGCGAATCCGTTCTCGGACGCGGCGAAGGCTCGCGCGGGCGCGTACGCGCTGTTCACGGCGGAGTTTGGCGAGCGCAGCTGCGGCGTGGACGCGTCGTTCGCGGACACGGGCGCGGGCTTCACGGCGCGCTACGACGATCCTTCGCGCTATGCGCTTCAGCTGGGCGTGACGGCGTCGCTCCCGCTGAGCGGGAACACGTCTCTCTTCGGCGGCGTCTCGACGGAACTTCGCGAAGACGAGACGAACCTGAACGCGAACGTCGGCGTGCGCTTCGCATGGTGAGGCGCGCGCGTTCGCGCGCTTTTGGAGAAGCGACATTCTTGTCGCTTTTCGGAATCCTTAAAAAGGAATTTTCCTTTGAAAAGACTCCAACAAGCGACTGGAAAGTCGCTTCCCCGAAAAAAAACTTTCTTTGACGTTGCGCTTTTCCTTCGCGTTCCCGCGGGCGAATCCGCATGAAATGCGGAACAAAAATAACCCCATGCGGCGGAACGCCGCTTGGGGTCGCGCCTCAAAAAAGACACGCGCCTGAAAGGCGCAACTCCTCCGCGGGAACGCCGTGCCGCGGGACGTCGCGCGCTTCGGGCGGTTGCGCCTTTCAGGCGCGCTCGATGCGCGGAGCGTCCCCCAAGCGCGCGCTTCGCGCCGCGCATGGGGTTAAGTTTGTTCTGCCCCTTCGGGGCGAATCTGAAGTTTCCGCCTGCGGATTTCGAGGGCAAGCGGGACGCTTACCCTCCTTTTGTTCCCGCGCGACGTTCCCCGCGCGCTTCACGCCGAAGACGTGGACGTCTTCGCCCCCAAAACGCGCCTTTTGAGAATAACTCGCTTCGGGCGCCCGGATTCGGCGGCGTCGGCGGGCGCGAAACGCTCGTTTTTCGCTTTGGTGTTGAAAACCGTTTTTTTTTGCAGAATCGGACGGACTCGAAAACGAGGCGGTTTTGTCGCGGGAATGCGGTGTTCCCGCAAGCGCTCCGTTTCGGGGAAGTTCAACAAAACTCCTTGTCAGAATCATTCCATGAAATCCAAAATCTCTCTTGTTCTTTTTTGCGCGGCGGCGGGCGTTCCCGCGTTCGCGACCTCGTCGAGCGTAAGCTACATCGATGAAAGCGGCGCCACGCAGAATACTTCGTTTGACTCTTCTTGGTCAAACGAGGGAAAGGTTTCCCAAGTCGAAATCAGTGTGTACCCGAACTACGTGTATGACCCTGAACACGATTTTTCGTACGCGGTGGCGGCGGAAATCTATAACTACGGCACCATCGACGGGCTGACGCTGAGCTCCGCCGAAGACGGCGCCAGAGCGAACTTCACATCGTTTTCAGGTTCGACGCTATGCGGGAACATTTCCATTTCTTCCGGCTCGGAGGAATGGCAATTACACAACATCTACGGAAGCATCGGAGCGGGAACGCGGTTTTCCGTCAACGGAACGCTTAACGCTCTCTACCTGCACGGAGAGCGCTGGGACATTTCGGCGGAGGACGCGGCGAGCGACGTCGCGCTGATTTCCGGGGACGGGTATTTGGGCATGAATCCCAGGACAACGCTGACGCTCAACTTCGTGACCGAAGAAGCGCTGAAAAGCACGGATTCGCTCAATCTGATTTCGGGAACGATAAGCCTCAAGGGGGGGTACTACGGGAATTTCGCGGGGATCGACATCGCGGTGGGCGGCGTCGTGCTCTCCGATTACGAAGCGAACCTGGTCCTGGACACGGCGAGCGCGGATTTCGGCAAGGTGCTGATTTCGCAGATTCCGGAGCCGTCGTCGTTCGGGCTGCTGGCGGGCGCTTTCGCGCTCGCGCTCTGCGCGTTCCGACGCCGTCGTCGTTCCCGCTGATTTTTCCGGGACTCCGGGGGCGAAGGCGTTCCCGCGAGCGCCGCGAGACGTCGTGCGCTTCGGGCAGTTGCGCCTTTCAGGCGCGCTCGATGCGCGGAGCCTTCCCCAAGCGCGCGCTTCGCGCCGCGCATGGGGTTACGTTTGTTCCGCCCCTTCGGGGCGTTTGCCCGAAGAATCCGCAATCCGCGCTGTCCGCAGCTCCCGCGCCGCGCTCGCGTGAGAGTCAGCGAAGGGCGCGGGTGCAGCGGACGGCGTTGAGGAGCGTGGCGCCGACGGCGATGCCGCCGCGGTAGTTGCCGCAGAAACGCAGGTTCGGGAACGCCTTTTCCGCCGCCTCGATTTCCTTGAGAAACGCGCCGTAGCCGACGTCGTATTGCGGAATCGCGGCGTCGTGCGCGCAGAGCTCGATGAACTCGGGATCGCCGCGCGCGCCGAGCAGGGCGGAAAGCTCTTCCCGCGCGAGCGCGAGCTGGGCGTCGGCGGGAAGCCGCGCGAGCTCCGGCTGGCGCGATCCGCCGACGTAGGTCGTCAGCGTGACGCGGCCTTCGGGCGCGCGGTTCGGGAACAGCGACGACGTCCACAGCGAGCCGAGAATTTTTCTCCGCTCGACTTCGGGAACGAGCGCGCCGAAGCCGTCGAGCGGGTGCGCGACGTCTCCGCGGCGGAAGCCGAGCGTGAGCGTCGTCACCGGCGGATAGGCGAGCGTCTCGGCCGCGCGCGCGAGCGGTTCGGCGAGCGCGGGAACGCCGGCGAAGATTTGGCGCCATTCCCGCGGCGGCACGGCGGCGACGACGGCGTCGAAAAGGTCGTCCTGCTCGAAGAAATCGCAGACGGCGCCGCAGGTGAACCAGCGCGCGCGCCAGCGTCCGCCTTCGGGCGCGAGTTCGGTGAGCGTGGCGTTCACGCGCACGGCGCGGCCGAGGTTCTTCGCGAGAATCTTCGGCAGCGTCTCCATGCCGCGCGGGAACGAAAGCGTGCGTTTTTTTTCGTAAAGGCCGGAGGCTTTTTTCGCCTTCGCGTTGGGAATCGTGCCGCGGATGAGCGAGCCGTATTTCTGGTCGAGATTCCAGACTTTCGGGAACGCGTGGCGCACGGCGAGCTTTTCCGGATCGCCCGCGAAAATGCCGGCGACGAGCGGGTTCAGCGCGTAGTCATACATCTCGCGCCCGATGCGGCGGCGCACGAAATGGGCGACGGTCTCCTCGCCCTCGGCGTCGCCGCGCGGCACGAAAAGGTCGCCGAGCAACCGGAGTTTTCCGCGCAGGGAAAACAGCGGCGTCGTCACGGCGGCGAGCGGCGAAGAGGGCACGGCGAGCGGTCTGCCGCCGCGCACGATGAAGCGTTTTTTCGCGGCGGGCGCGACGTCGATCGCGGCGTCGAGCACGCCGGTCGCGCGCAGAAAATCGAAGAGCTCCTTTTCCTCGGCGATGAAGCTGTTCGGGCCGGCTTCCGCGAGAAAGCCGTCGCGCGCGATCGTGCGCACGTTCCCGCCGACGCGCGGCGCGCGTTCGAGCAGGGTGATCTCCGCGCCGCGCAGCCGAAGCGCGTTCGCCGCCGCGAGCCCCGCGATGCCGCCGCCGAGCACGAGGATTTTTTTCGTTCCCGCCGCGTCCATCTTCACAGAAAAAGGTTGGCGACGTGCTCGACGATTTCCGCCGGCGAAGCGAGCTTGCCCTTGCCCGCGTAGCCGCAGGCGAGCGTTCCCGTCGCGGGCTCGACGATGAGATTGCCGCGGGAACGCAGCACGTCGAGATTCCGCTGCGTCGCCGGGTGGTCGAGCATCTTGCCGTTCATCGCGGGAGCGACGACGACGGGCGCGCGCGTCGCGAGGTAGGCGCAGGTGACGACGTCGGGCGCGAGCCCCGCGGCGAAACAGGCGATGACGTGCGCCGTGGCGGGCGCGACGAGCAGGACGTCCGCCCAGTCCGCGACGGCGATGTGCTCGGGCTCCCAGTCGCCGCGACCCAGCTTGTCCGCCCAGAGGTCGCAAAGGACGGGGCGGCGGGAAAGCGTCTTGAGCGTGAGCGGCGTGATGAACTCCGCGGCCTCGCGCGTCATCAGCACCTGGACTTCCGCGCCTTCCTTCACGAGCAGCGAGGCGATGTCTGCGGCTTTGTAGGCGGCGATGGAGCCGGTGACGGCGAGGGCGATCTTTTTGTTTTCGAGGAACATTTTTTGAAAGTCGAAGGGTTAAAAATCGATCAAAAGGACGAAGGCTCAGGGCGCGAGGCGTTCGATCTTCCAGGTTTCGGATTTTTCGTCGTCGCGCGTGTAGCAGAAACGGTCGTGGAGACGGTTCGGGCGCCCTTGCCAGAATTCGACGCGGTCGGGCACGACGCGGTAGCCGCCCCAGAAGTCGGGCAGCGGCACTTTGCCTTCGGAAAATTTGCGTTTCATTTCGTCGAGCTTCTTCAGCAGAATCGAGCGCGAGGAAATGACCGTGCTCTGGTGGGAAACCCAGGCGCCGAGCTGGCTGCCGAACGGACGGCTCAGAAAATACTTCAGCGATTCCGCGGAGGAGATTTTCTCGACGCGGCCTTCGATTTCGACTTGGCGTTCGAGCCCGATCCACGGGAAGAGCAGGGCGGCGCGCGCGTTTTCCGCGATCTGGTGCGCCTTGCGTCCGGTGTAGTTCGTGAAGAAGACGAAGCCGCGCTCGTCGTAGGCCTTGAGCAGGACGGTGCGCGCCGCCGGGCGGCCGTCCGCTCCCGCCGTGCAGAGCGTCATCGCGTTGGGTTCGATGAGCTTCGCCGCGCAGGCCTGGTCGAACCAGAGGCGGAACTGCGCGAACGGCGACGCCGCCAGGTCCGGCAGGTCGAGCCCCGAGCGCGTGTATTCTTCGCGAAAATCGAAAAGTTCCATGGCGCGGAATGATAGGCGTTCCCGCGCGACTTGCCAGCGTTTTTCGCGAAAATTTCCGTTGCGCGGCGTTCCCGCGGAAGGTTTAATTTCAAATTTTCATTTTCAGTTCCGAATCCAAACGAAAACGACATGAGACATTTTCTGAAAGAGACCGATCTGAGCGTCGAAGAAGCGGCGCAGGTTTTCGAACTCGCCGCCGCGCTCAAGGCCGGACGCGGGAACGCCGACGCGCCCAAGCCGCTCGCCGGACAGTCCTGGGGGCTGCTCTTCTTCAAAAAATCCACGCGCACGCGCGTCTCGTTTCAGGTCGGCGTGAGCGAGCTCGGCGGCAATCCCGTCATGCTCAACGCCGAGGACATGCAGCTCTCCCGCGGCGAAACGCCCGAAGACACGGCGAAGGTGCTCTCGCGCTACCTGCACGGCATCGTGATCCGCTGCCACGAGCATGCGCTGCTCGAGACGTTCGTGAACTGCGGCACGATGCCCGTCGTCAACGCGCTTTCGGATTTTCTCCACCCGTGCCAGTTCTACACGGACATGTTCACGCTCGCCGAACGCTGGAGCGGCGGCGACCCGAAGAAAATGGGCGAATGCCTGCGCGGGCGCAAAATCGTCTTCATCGGCGATACGGCGTGCAACATGGGCAACACGTTCGCGCTCGGCTGCGTGCACCTGGGTATGGAAGTCGTGCTCTGCGGTCCCGCCGGCTACGAGCCGCACGCGGATCTTTACAGGCAGTTCGAGGCCGACGGTCTGAAGCCGAACTTCACGTTCACGACCGATCCCGAAGCCGCCGCCAAGGGCGCGGACGTGCTCTACACCGACGTCTGGGTGAGCATGGGCATGGAGGACGAAAAGGAGCGCCGCCTGCGCGAGTTCCGTCCCTACCAGGTGAACGAGCGCCTCATGGAGCTCGCGAAGAAGGACGCGTATTTCATGCACTGCCTTCCCGCGCACATCGGCGAGGAAGTCTCCGAAGGCGTGCTGAAGGGGCCGCGCAGCATCATCTTCGACGAAGCGGAAAACCGCCTCCACACGCAGAAGGCGATCCTCGCCTTCCTCGCCCGCGAAAACGCGCGCTGAGGCGCGAAGGCGTTTTCTTTCAAAAGACGCGAAAAGCGCGTTCCTTTTTCGGGAACGCGCTTTTTTTCGGCTGAGCCGCGGCGGCGCTCAGTTGTGCGCGAGCTTGTTGCCGGCGCGTTCTTCGGGGCGGAAGTCCGGACGGAGCGCGACGGAATCGTAGATTTCGTCGGACTTCGTCGGGTAGTCCAGCGTGCAGTGCAGGCCGCGCGATTCGTGGCGCTGCATCGCGCAGAGAATGACGATTTCGCCGATCTGCACGAGGTTGCGCAGTTCGAGCAGCTTCGCCTCGACCTTGAAATTCCAATAGTATTCGTTGATTTCCGACTTGAGCATGCGCACGCGCGTGAGCGCGCGGTGGAGCCGCTTCGTCGTGCGCACGATGCCGACGTAGTCCCACATCGCGCGGCGGAGTTCGTCCCAGTTGTGCGAGAGGACGACGCGCTCGTCCGAGTCCTGCACGTTCCCGTCCTGCCACGCGGGAACGTCCGCCGCGGGAACGGGATTCTTCGCGAGGAAATCGGCGACGGCGGCCGCGCCGTTGTGCGCGAGCACGACGGCCTCGAGCAGCGAGTTGGAGGCGAGGCGGTTCGCGCCGTGCAGTCCCGTGCACGCCGTTTCGCCGCAGGCGTAGAGCCCGCGCACGCTCGTCGCCGCGTTCATGTCCGTCTTCACGCCGCCGCAGAGATAGTGCGCCGCGGGAACGACGGGGATTTTTTCCTTCGCCATGTCGATGCCGTGCGCGAGGCAGGTGTTGTAGATGTGCGGAAAGCGTTCCCGCAGGTAGTCGGCGGGCTTGTGCGTGATGTCGAGCCAGACGTGCGGCGCGCCGGATTTCTTCATCTCGGCGTCGATGGCGCGGGCGACGATGTCGCGCGGCGCGAGGTCTCCGCGCGCGTCGTAGTCCTTCATGAACGCGCGGCCCTTGATGTCGCGCAGAATCGCGCCTTCGCCGCGGACGCTTTCGGAAATGAGCTCGCGGGAACCGTCCGGCGCGTACATCGCCGTCGGGTGGAACTGCACGAACTCCATGTTGCGCACGAACGCGCCCGCGCGGTAAGCCATCGCGATGCCGTCGCCCGTGGCGATGTCCGGATTCGTCGTGTACTGATAGACCTGGCCGATGCCGCCGCTGGCGAGCACGACCGCGCCCGCGCGGAACGTGAGCACCTCGCCCGAAGCGACGTCGAGCACGTAGGCGCCGAGCACGCGGTTTTCGGGATCGGCGGCGGAGATCTTCGAGCCCTTCAGGCGCGCCGTCGTGATGAGGTCGATCGCCATGTGATACTCGAAAAACGAAATGTTCGGATTCTTCGCGGCGACGGCGAGCAGCGCGTCCTCGATCGCCTTGCCCGTCAGGTCGTGCGCGTGCAGAATGCGGCGGTGCGAGTGCCCGCCCTCGCGGGTGAGGTCGTAGCCGCCGTCCTCGCCCTTGGAGAAATCGACGCCGATTTCGATGAGCTCGCGGATGCGCGCGGGAGCGGCTTCGACGATGGCGCGCGTGACGGCCTCGTCGCAGAGCCCGTCGCCGGCGACGAGCGTGTCGCGCACGTGGTTTTCGAAATCGTCCGCCTGGTCGAACACGCAGGCGATGCCGCCCTGGGCGTGATTGGTGTTCGATTCCGCCGAAGCCTTTTTCGTGACGATCGCCACGCGCAAGCCTTTGGCGGCGGTCTTGATCGCGAAACTCAGTCCCGCGATTCCGCTGCCGATGACGAGGAGGTCAAAATTCATGGATAGTCTGCCTTTCGTAGTGAACTCCGTTAAATCACTTTTCCGGCGATTTTTCAACGCGGGAACGACGCCGCGAAGAAAACCTGCGGGAACGGTCAGATTCGAAAAATCGCGAAAAAAGAGGAAGCGACGAGCCCGCCGCTTCCCCGAAACTTTCTTCGCGGACGAAACCGTCGCCGCGGACGCGTCAGTCTTCGATTTTGATGTCCTTGTTGCGGGAACGCGGTCCGCCGGCGCGGAGCCACGCGTTGACGAAGCCGTCGAGGTCGCCGTCCATCACCGCCTGGATGTTGCCGGTTTCGTAGCCCGTGCGCAGGTCCTTGACCATCTGGTAGGGCTGGAAGACGTAGGAGCGGATCTGGTTGCCCCAGCCGATTTCGCCCTTTTCGCCGTAGAATTTTTCCATTTCGGCGCGCTTGTCGTCCTCCATCTTTTCGTAGATGCGCGCCTTCAGGATGCGCATCGCGAGCTCCTTGTTCTGGTGCTGAGAGCGTTCCCGCTGGCAGGCGACGACGATGCCCGTGGGCAGGTGGGTGAGGCGCACGGCGGATTCCGTGCGGTTGACGTGCTGCCCGCCCGCGCCGGAAGCGCGATAGACGTCCACGCGCAGATCCTCGTCCTTGATCTCGACGTTGATGTCGTCCTTGATGTCGGCGACGATGTCCACGCTCGCGAACGAGGTGTGGCGGCGCTTGTTCGCGTCGAAGGGCGAAATGCGCACGAGGCGGTGCACGCCGCGCTCGGCCTTGGCGTAGCCGTAGGCGTTCTCGCCGTCGAAGCGGAGCACGGCGGTGGAGATTCCCGCGCCTTCGCCGTCCTGCAGGTCTTCGATGCTGACCTTGAACCCGCGGCGTTCGCCCCAGCGCGTGTACATGCGCATGAGCATTCCCGCCCAGTCGCAGGCCTCGGTGCCGCCGGCGCCCGCCTTGATCATGACGATGGCGGAGGATTTGTCGTGCGGACCGGAAAGGAAGGAGGAGATTTCGAGCGCGTCGATTTCCTCGAGCATCTTCGCGGCTTCGGCGTCGAGTTCGGCGAGCTCGTCCGAAGCGCCCGCGTCGTTCTCATCCGTTTCTCCGAGCAGCTCGGCGAGCGTCTGCAGGTCTTCGACCTTGCGCATGTAGGCGAGCAGGGGCGTGACGGCGGCCTTCAGCGAGGTGTTTTCGGAAATGACGGTCTGCGCGGACTGCTGGTCGTTCCAGAAATTCGGCTCGGACATCTTGGCTTCGAGCTCGGCTAGGCGCTTCTGCTTCGCGGGAACGTCCAGAAATTTATAAAGATGGCCGCTGCGGCGGACGATTTCGTCGATCTTCGCGCGTGTCTCCGGAGAAATATACATAGTCGGGAAAAGCTAAGGGACGGGCGCGCTTTTTTCAACGCGAATCATGAACGGCGCGCGCGGACTGCGCGGAGATTCGTGGGGAAGGCTGTTATTTGTTCGCGTCCGTGGGGCGGGCGCGTTAGAGTCCGGCGCATGTTTTCCACCGTCCATTCCGGAGCCTTGAGCGGCGTCGACGCCGTTCCCGTCTGCGTCGAAGTCAAATCCGACATGCCGGGCGAGTTTCGTTTTCTCATCGTCGGGCTGCCGGACGCGGCGGTCAAGGAATCTTCGGACCGCGTGACGGCGGCGCTCGCGAACTGCCGCCTTCCCGTGCCGCAGACGAAGACGGTGGTGAATCTCGCGCCGGGCGACATCCGCAAGGAAGGCCCGATGTACGATCTGCCGATCGCGCTCGCGCTGCTGGCGGCGCAGGGCGTGATTCCGCGGGAACGGCTGGAGGGCTTCGTCATCGCGGGCGAACTGGGGCTGAACGGCGACGTGCGCGCGGTGCGCGGCGGCGTTTCGCTGGCGCTGCTCGCGCTGCGGGAAAAGCGCGCCGTGCTGCTGCCGCGCAAGTCGGCGGAGGAGGCTGCGCTCGTCGAAGGCGTGAAGGTCTTTCCCGTGAACTCGCTGCGGGAATGCGCGGATTTCCTGCTCGGCGTCGCGAAGATCGAGCCGCTTTCGCCGGAAAAAAGCGCGTTCCGTCGGCGGCGCGGCGGCGTTCCCGCGCTCGATTTTTCCGAGGTAAAGGGGCAGAAGCAGGTGCGCCGCGCGGTGGAGGTCGCCGTCGCGGGCGGGCACAACGTGCTCATGATCGGCTCGCCGGGCTCGGGCAAAAGCATGATTGCGAAGCGGATTCCGACGATTCTGCCGGAGCCCTCGCTCGAGGAATTCCTGGAGATTCTCGGCATTCATTCGGCGGCGGGCATCACGATCGCGGACGAATCCTGCGCGATCCGGCGCCCGTTCCGTTCGCCGCACCACACGATTTCGGACGTCGGGCTCATCGGCGGCGGGAGCATTCCCGGGCCGGGCGAAATTTCGCTTGCGCACAACGGCGTGCTTTTTCTCGACGAATTTCCGGAGTTCAAGCGCTCGGCGCTCGAAGTGATGCGCCAGCCGCTCGAGGACGGCGAAGTGAGCATCTCGCGCGCGGCGGGGAAAATCACGATTCCGTCGCGCTTCATGCTCGTCGCGGCGATGAATCCCTGTCCGTGCGGCTATCTCGGCGACAAGCACCACAAATGCACGTGCTCGCCGGTGCAGATTCAGCGCTACCGCGCGCGCATTTCGGGTCCGCTGCTCGACCGCATCGACATTCACGTCGAGGCGCCCACGCTTTCCATCGACGAGCTGCGCACCGCCGCGCCGGGCGAAACTTCCGCCGCGATGCGGGAACGCATCGTCGCCGCGCGCGAACGCCAGCGGGAACGCTTTCTCGCCGACGATTCCGCGGACGGTGCCTCCGCGAAGACGCGCTGCAACGCCCGCATGTCGTCGCGGCAGATCCGCCGCTGGTGCGCGCTCGACGACGCGCAGGGCATGATTCTGCAGCGCGCGATGGAGCGCCTGGGGCTTTCCGCGCGCGCCTACGACCGCATCCTGAAGGTCTCGCGCACGATTGCCGACCTCGCGGGAACGGAAAAAATCGCGACGGAGCACCTGCTCGAAGCGATCAACTACCGCTCGCTCGACCGCCGGACGCAGTATTTCTGACGCGCGCCCGCGGCGTTTCGCGCTTTACTCGCCGAAATTCCTCGGCTATGCTGACGGCACAATTTTTACTGTAATTCACTATGGCAAACGAACCTACAACCAACCAAAAGCTCATCAACTGGGTTAACGAATTCGTTGCGCTCTGCAAGCCCGCCAAGGTGCAGTGGTGCGACGGTTCCAAGGAAGAAGCCGACAAGCTCTTCGCTGAAATGGTCGCCAGCGGAATGGCGATCAAGCTCAACGAAGAAAAGCGTCCGGGCTGCTACCTTTACCGCTCCGATCCCCGCGACGTCGCGCGCGTCGAAAAGCGCACGCTGATCTGCTCCAAGGAGAAGGAAAACGCGGGTCCGACGAACAACTGGGAAGACCCGGTCGTCATGAAGGAAAAAATGCGCGCCCTCTACGACGGCTGCATGGAAGGCCGCACGATGTACATCATCCCGTTCGCGATGGGGCCGCTCGGCTCGCCGATCGCGCAGTACGGCGTCGAAATCACGGACTCTCCCTACGTCGTCGTCTCGATGCGCATCATGGCGCGCGTCTCGACGGAAGTCTTCCGCCACATCGAAAAGGACGACTTCTTCGTGCCCTGCGTGCACTCCGTCGGCATGCCGCTGAAGCCGGGCGTGCAGGACGTCCGCTGGCCGTGCAACCCGGACAACACCTACATCGTCCACTTCCCGGAAGAATCGACGATCTGGTCGTTCGGTTCCGGCTACGGAGGAAACGCCCTCCTCGGCAAGAAGTGCTTCGCGCTCCGCATCGCCTCGAACCTCGCCCGCAAGCAGGGCTGGCTCGCCGAGCACATGCTCATCCTCGGCGTCAAGACGCCTGAAGGCAAGAAGCACTACGTCACGGCGGCGTTCCCGTCCGCGTGCGGCAAGACGAACTTCGCCATGCTGATCCCGCCGAAGGCGCTCCGCGACAAGGGCTGGGAAATCACCTGCGTCGGCGACGACATCGCCTGGATCAAGCCGGACGCCTCCGGACAGCTCCGCGCCATCAATCCCGAAAACGGATTCTTCGGCGTCGCCCCGGGAACGGCCATGGAAACGAACCCGAACGCGCTCCTTTCCTGCTCCAAGAACACCATCTTCACGAACGTCGCTCTCACGGACGACGGCGACATCTGGTGGGAAGGCATGACGAAGGAAAAGCCGAAGCACCTCATCGACTGGCAGGGCAACGACTGGACGCCCGACATGATCGACGAAAAGACCGGCAAGCCGAAGCTGTCCTCGCACCCGAACTCCCGCTTCGCCGCTCCCGCCGCGAACTGCCCGTGCATCGACCCGGATTGGCAGAGCCCGGAAGGCGTTCCCGTGGACGTGTTCGTGTACGGCGGCCGCCGCATGAACGACATCCCGCTCGTGTTCCAGGCGCACAACTGGGCGCACGGCGTCTATCTCGGCGCCACGGTCGGCTCCGAACAGACCGCCGCCGCTGAAGGTCAGGTCGGCGCGCTCCGCCGCGACCCGTTTGCGATGCTGCCGTTCTGCGGCTACCACATGGGCGACTACTTCGCGCACTATCTGGAAATGGCGAAGCTCGCCAAGACGCCCGCCGTGTTCCACGTCAACTGGTTCCGCAAGACGCCGGAAGGCAAGTTCATGTGGCCGGGCTACGGCGACAACGCCCGCGTTCTCGCGTGGATGATCGGCCGCGTCGAAGGCACCGCCTCCGCCAAGGATTCGCCGTTCGGCTACATTCCTTCCTACGAAGACCTCGACTTCGACGGTCTCGACTTCTCGAAGGAGCAGTTCGACGCCGTCATGGCGATCGACCCGAACCGCGTCAAGGAACTCGCCGAAGCCAACACCGATTACCTCAAGAACACGATCGGCCACGCTTCGCCGGAACTCCTCGCGGTCTCCGACGACATCATCGCCCGCTGCAAGTAATCCGCTTCGCGGCGACAAAGAAGAAAGACGCGTTCCCGCCCGGGAGCGCGTCTTTTTTTGCGCTCGCGTTTCCGCGGCGGGAACGGCCGCGCGGCCGCGGGAAATTCAAGCTCCTGCGGGGAGGAATCCGGTCACACGCCGCCGAGGACGAGCGCGACGGCGAGCCCGCTGTTCACGAGAGCCGAGACGCCCAGCCCGCCCGCGGCGAGCAGACGAAATTCGCCGCGCCCGACGACGAGCGCGATCGCGAGCTTCACCAGCGTGTTCGAAAGCACGCCGAGCATGATGCCGAGCGCCGCGAGCCCGAAGCCCAGCGTTCCCGCGTCCGCCGTCGCGCTCGCCTGATTCGCCATCGACATCACGAGCGCCGCCGTGTCCGGAATCCCGGAAAAGAAGCTCACCACCACGAAGCCCGTGCCGAGCCCGTTCCCGCTTTTTTCCACGAGAAAGACGACGACGGCGTAGAGCAGGGCGAACTTGACCGCTGTGCCCAGGTCGAGCGGATTCTTCACCGCGGGAACGCTGCCTTCCGCGCGCGTGCGGTGGCGCAGCGCGATCAGCCCGCACACGGCGACGCACGCGCCGAGCAGCACCGCCCACATCCACAGCGTCGAAAGCGCGAACGCGAGATTGAGCAGCAGCGTCAGCACGACGAGGCGAAGCGCCATCGAGACCTGCGCGAGCAGAATCGCCGTCGCGAACGCGCCGCCGTTTTCCGGCTCTTCCGCGGAGCGGCGCGAGAGCGCGAGCGTCACCGCCGTGCTCGAAGCCAGCCCGCCGATGAAGCCCGTCAGCGCCGCGCCCGCGCGCGCGCCGAGCCAGCGCATCGCGATGTAGCCGACGAAATTCACGCCCGTGATGACGACGACCATCAGCCACGTCGCGTAGGGATTGAAGACGCCCCACAGCGTCTGGTTCGGCACGAGCGGCAGCAGCACGCCCGTCAGACACGCGAACTGCAGTCCGGCGCGGATGTCCGTTCCCGTCAGCGAAGAGCTCCACTTGTCCGTCCACGCGCGCGAGCCCAGCGTCACGGCGAGCACGATGGCGAGCATGACGGCGTATTTTTCGAGCCCGAGCCCCATCAGCGCTCCCGCGCAGAAAACCATCAGCGCGGACGCCGCCGTCGTCAGTCCGAACGTCGCGTGGTAGCTTTCGCTCTCGCGTTTCCGTTCCTTGCCGCCGCGCAGCAGATAAGCCGTCGTCGAAAGCCCGAGCACGAGCAGTGTCGCGAGCACGAAATGCGCGAAGCCGAGCCGTTCCATCTGCACGGCGATGAAGCCCAGCACCGCCCAAAGCCCGAACGTGCGCATGCCCGCCGTCGTGTTGTTCCCGCCGCGCCACTGGCGCACGAGACCGACCAGACCACCGATGCAGACGGTGACGAGCAGCATCCAGCCGTTTTGCGGGGAGAGCAGTTCTTCTTGGGTAATCGGGGGCAACATGCCGCGCATTCTAAGAAAAAAGCGCGGAAGGTAAAGCCGCAAAGCGCGCCGCGGAAATTTGTGGCGGCTCGGCGCGGGAACGCGTTATAGTGGGGACTTTCCAGTTATGCTCACCGTAGGAATCGTTTCTTTGGGATGTCCGAAAAATCAGTCGGACAGCGAAGTGCTCATCGGGCACATTCTCGACGCGGGAATGCGCCTCACGGCGGACCCGCGCGAGGCGGACGCCGTCGTCGTGAACACGTGCTCGTTCATCCTCGACGCGCGCGAGGAGAGCCTTGAGGCCGTCGCGCAGATGGCGCGTGAAGCGAAGCGCCGCGGGCGGAAGCGGCCGCTCAAGATCGTCGTCGCCGGCTGCATGCCGCAGCGCTACGGCGAGGCCGTGCGCGGCATGATGCCCAAGGCGGACGCCTTCATCGGCATCGACCAGCTCGGGCAGATCGCGACGATCATCGAAAAGCTCTGCGCCGCCGGCGACGGGAACGCGCCCGCCGCGGGAACGCGGGCGGATCCCGACGCCGCGCCGCTCGTGCAAGTCTCCAAGCGCCCGCGCTACATTCCCGATTACGAGACGCCGCGCGCGCGCCTCACGCTCCCGCACATCGCGAACGTGAAGATCGCCGAAGGCTGCAACCACGGCTGCGCGTTCTGCGCGATTCCCGGAATCCGCGGGCGGCACCGTTCCCGCGCGATCGCCGACGTCGTCGCTGAAGTCAAGACGCTCGTGCAGGTCAACGGCGTGAAGGAGATCAATCTCATTTCGCAGGACACGACCTACTACGGCATGGACACGTGGACGAAGACGCGCGCGGGCAAGACGACGAAGGTCAGTTCGGAGCAGGGCGATTCGCTCGCGACGCTCCTGCGCGCGCTGAACCGCATCCGCGGCGACTTCTGGATCCGAGTCTTCTACACGCACCCCGCGCACTGGAGCGACGAGCTGATTTCCGTCTTCGCGAAATGCAGAAAGGTCGTGCCCTACTTGGACATTCCGCTGCAGCACATTTCCGACGGCATGCTCTCGGCGATGCGCCGCGAGACCGACGGAAAGCACATCCGCGACCTCATCGCCAAAATCCGCAGGGGCGTTCCCGGCGTCGTCATCCGCTCGACGTTCATCGTCGGTTTCCCCGGCGAGACGCAGGCGGACTTCGACGAGCTGACGGCGTTTCTCGAGGAGCAGAAATTCGACCGCGTCGGCGTCTTCCGCTATTCGCAGGAGGAAAACACCGCCGCCGCGCTGATGGAAAATCAGATTCCGAATGCGGAAAAAGTCCGCCGCTACAACGTCGCGATGACGCTGCTGCAGAAGATTTCGCGGGAGCGCATGCGTTCCCGCGTCGGCGAAAAGCTGCGCGTGCTCGTGGACGAACCCGGCGTCGCGCGCACGGCGGGCGACGGCTACGAGGTGGACGGCGTCGTCTTCGTGCCGAAGAGCCTTCCCGTCGGCGAGTTCGCGGACGTCGTCGTCACCGGCTACAAGGCCTACGACCTCATCGCCCGGCCGGCGGAATGACCCGAAAACGCCGCGCGCGGGGCGGGAAAGGCATCCGTGCGCATTCGTGTCCATCCGTGGTTTTTCAAGACTTTGCGGAAACGGATTTCGGCGGGCAAGCGGGGACGCTTACCCTCCCGAGGGGTAGTGTTTATGTGGGGTGGAGGACGGCTTGGACAAAATTGGACAAGGGGTTTCGGCGGGAGGCGGCAAAAATTAACGGCTCACATCGTTTAGGATATGAGCCGTGTTTTTCGTTTTCAAGCTTCGTCGTAGAGGGACATCTGCTTCGGTTTTGTCGGGTGCGAGGTGTAGGCGGACACGCTCGGCGGCGCGCCGCTTTCGTCTCTTCGGCGCGAGATTCCGAACACGTAGTAGAGCCCTCCCGTGGACTGCCGGACTTCCAGCTGCTGCTCTTTGAGTTTCTGCGAAAAGTGACGGCGCGTCTTCGACGACGGGACTTCTCCGTTCGCCTCGCACCACGAGTTGTAAACCGAAAACATGTCCTGCAGCTTCTCGCGTCGGAATTCGTTTTCGCCGTAGCGTTCGTAGCATTCTTCGATGAAGCACGCCAGCTGGTCTTGCGAGTCGCGATACTTCTGAGTGGCGTCCACGACCGCGCTCGGTCGGTTTTTCAGTCCGCGCGCGGCGTAGTCGAGCCAGCCGCGAAGCGCCCAGTTCAGAATGCCCGGCAGTTCGGCGGACAGCTCGCGCAGAATCTCGAAGGAGTCACGCCGCTTTGCGCTGTCCGCGTTGAAGGTCGCTCCGAACGGAATGAGGACAATTCGTCTCCAAATTCCGTTGTCCGTGCCCGTGATTGTCGGCGTGTGATTACCTATCGGGAACAGTTTGTGGGTCGGCGTGAACTCGAACGGCTTTTCAAAAATCGCCCGCGCGAGGATTTTGTCCGAGCCGACCATGGCTTTGATTTGCGATTCGTTGAATCGCTTTCCTTCCGGCACTTCGTCCGTCCACACGACGCGTCTCCCCTTCATTGTCGCTTTTTGATAGTCCACGTTGGAGTCGGACGTCTGCGTGAGCAGCGCGGAAATCTTGATGGAGGACGAGTATTCGCCGAAAAGCATTTCGAGCGCGGAGCGGAACGTCGATTTTCCGTTCGCGCCGCCTCCGATGAGGAAAAACATGAGGTCTTCGGACGTCTTGCCCGAGAGGCAGTAGCCGACGATGCGCTGCATGTAGTTGATGAGGTCTTTGTCGCCGAGGAAGATGTCGTCGAGGAATTGTTCCCAATGCGGGCAAGTCGCGTCGGGGTCGAACGCCGCGTTGAGCGAGACCGTCACGCGGTCTTTCGGGGAATGCTGGCGTGCCTCCCCGAGGGCAAGGTCGATGGTCTTGTTCCGACACACGCAGAGGTAGGGGTTGGCGTCGTAGGCTGTCGCACGCGACGCCAGCAGCGACTGCGCGATGCCGAGAACTGCGGACGCATATCCGCTGTTGTAGATTTTCGCGATTCGTTTTTCGAGCGCGTCCGCGTTCTTTTTGACCGCTTTGACTTGCGCGTCGGAGAGGTCTCCCGCGCGGATTTCGTTTTCGAGCGTGCGGACGCGTTCGCGGTAAGCGTTTCCCACGGTGTCCTGCAGGTCGATGACGGCGGCGTTCTCTTCGTCGCGCGTCCAAATTCCGTCGGCATAGTGACGCCACGTCATGGCGAGGCAGTCGTATTCGTAGATGCCCTTCTGAATGGCGGCGAACAGCTCGGCGTCTCCGCGCTGCTGGCGCCGGAAGCATTCGTCGATGTAGGTCGCGTCGAGCGCAACGGGAGCGAACTCCTCAATTTCCGTTTCGACGGCTTGAGCCCGGGCTTCGGCGACCGCGGCTGAAACCGCTTGTCCGTCGCGTCCGAAGTAGATGCGCCCTGCCCAGCGTTTTTTTGCCGCCGCCGCGCGCACGTCGTAGCCGTTGAGCGATGCGTAATGCACGAGCGTTCCGAGCGTGATCGTGGACAGGCGTTTCGAGTATTTCTTTTCATACTCGCCTTGACGTTCCTCCGGAATGTGCTTTCGCAGGAGCTCGGTTCCTTTGGTCTCGCCGAGCGTGTTCCACACGGCGGACGCGATGCGGAGCCAATCGGGATAGTCGGGGCGGTAGTTAATGTAGGAAAGCATCTCTTCGACGTCTGCAGCTTCGGACAGCGAGTTCTTCGCGTCGCCGCGCGAAGGCTCGAATTCGTCGCTTTCCGCCGGTTCCAGCGGGGTCGCGGGTTTTTCCGCAATCCACGCCTCGGGATCGTGGGACAGGAAGCAGAGGCGTCCGACGTCGCTCGTCGCCTTGTCGATGCGCAGTCCGTAGGTTTCGCGGAAGTGGCGTTCGGCGGCAATCCATGAGAGCTTGTGGGCGGATTTGGAGTCGCGGACGGCGAGAAACAGCTTGATTCCGTTGCCCGACGGTGAGCGGAACTGCGCGGCGACGTGCGGGTCTTCGCGCAGCATTCGGACGGCGCGGTCGAAGTCGGTCGCGAGCTGGGGGTTGTCCTTGCCGTCGATGTCGATCTGCAGGAATCCGTTGTGGGCGCCGAAGCGGTCTTCCGCTGGAACGGACGCGTCGCGGGTCTTGGTGACGATGGACGTGGTGACCGCCGGCAGCTTGTGCTTGATTTTGGCGGCGTCAGTCTCGCGTCCGTCCGCAAGCGCCGCGCGGACGGCTTCGACCTGTTTTTTGAGGGAGTCGGAGCGTATCGTCTGCACGACGTCGGCGAGCGTGCAGTCCTGTTGCGGGAGTTTGTCCAGCACGGACGCGAAAAACGACGTTTTGGCGGCGGCAAGTTGGCTTAATGCTGTTTCCATGATGAGTTTGAGCTTGGTTTTTTTGATGTGCGCGGCGACGCGTGGGAATCAGCTTCGACTAAGCTTTTTGTAGAGCGCGATGGCTTCGTTCGAGACGAAGATTCCCGTGACGGAATCCTTGAGCCACAAGCCGTCGAGCGTGCGCACTCGGGAGACGGCGACGTAGGCTTGCCCCGGGTCGCGAGCGGCTCGAATGTCGGCGACCGCGGCGTCGAGCGTCAATCCCTGCGATTTGTGAATGGTCATGGCGTAGGCGAGGCGCAGCGGAAGCTGGGCGAAGTATCCCGAGCCGGGTCGGCGTCGGTCATAACGCCATGTGAAGCGGTCCGCGAGGAATTCTTCCCCGTTGTCCTTGAGAATGCGGACTGTCTCGTTTTCGGTGTCGATGTCGGCGACCGTTCCCGTTTCTCCGTTCGCGGCGAGAAGGTGTCCTCCGACCGTCTGATTCGCGGTAATCATGACGCGTGCGCCGATTTTGAGGCGGAGCGTTTCGGGCGTGACGATGTTCTTGCGCAGGAGGTTCGCTTCGGAGGCGTCTCCGCCGATTTCCGCTTTGAAGATGATTTCGGGCTGGTCTTCGATGCACGCGAGCTTGGCGTCGTTCCAATGGTCAACCTGCACGTTGTGCGTGAAGAGGCGGACGATTTTGGCGGACGGGAACACGGCGATGCGCGACTGCACGATGCGCGCGGATTCGCCGCGCAGTCTGCCGAGTCGGAAGTCGTTGAGAATGTCGATGAATCCCTTGTCGTTTTGGCGGAAAACTTCCTGCAGGTAGTGGCTGTGGAACTCCGCAGCTTCCCACGACGGCGAAAGGAACGCCCAATCGTAAACGCCCGTCGAGGACGGCGGCGGCAGCTGGAGGAAATCCCCGACGACGACGACGGACATGCCGCCGAACGGCTGAATCGGGTTGTTGCGCACGACGCGGAACAGGCGGTCGAGCAACGAGAAAATTTTGCCGGGCAGCATGGAGATTTCGTCGATGACAAGCTGTTCGGTGCGGCGGATGCGCGCACGCGCCGCGAAAGCGTGCGGCGATCTGTCGTCGAGGCGCTCACGGATGAAGTCGCTGTCGGTCTGCCCGGCGCGCGGTCCGATGCCGATTCCCGCCCATCGGTAAATGGTGTGCGCGGGGATTTCGCGTCCGCAGAAGCGTCGAACGTTGTCCTGCAGGTTGAGCGCCGCAATGCCGGTCGTCGCGCATACCGCGACGGGCGCGTCTTCCGGCAGTTCCGCGATGTAGTGCTGCACGACGAAAGACTTGCCCGTCCCCGCCATCCCCGTGAGGAACACGTTGCAGCGGCGCGAGCGGATTTTCGTCAGCGCGGCTTTTTGTCCGTCTGAAAATTTCAGCGTAGGGTCGTCCATTGGAATGCTCCTTTGTCTTTGTGGATTCGGGAAAAGAGCGCGAGCTGCGCCGCGCAGTCTTTTTTGTAGGCGACAAGCACCGACGGCGCGGGAGCGTTGCCCGCGCACGATTTCCCGTCGGGATAGGCGAAAGTGATTCTTCCTTTGAGGAAAAACATGGCTTCGGCGCGGTTGAATACGTAGTCGTGAAACCACTGCATGTCCGTTCGTGCGAAGATGAGCGCTATGCCGCCGCCTTTGTGTTCAGAGAGTTTCTTCATCCATTTTTGCGTTTCTTTCCCATAGGGCGGATTCATCCAAACTGAATCGCTCGGATTCCATTGCGTCGCAAGTCCGTCTGTTTCTTTTGTGAGCATTTTCTTGGCGGTTTTCCACGGCATGTTCGGCGGACAGCACGGGTCGAGGTCGAACATTTCCCCTCGAACGTTTTTGAGGGCGGTGATGAGCCATTGCGGCGTGATGTAGGTCTCTTCCGCGATGGTGCGGACGTTGTAGTTTTTAGCGGTCATACGTAAATCGTTTTGCGGTTGAATCCTTCGGGGCGTCGGGAGAAGTCCGGGCATTTTCCTTTGGGCTTGAACATGCGGTTGAGCCCGCATTGGAGGAATCCCGTTGTGGGGAATCCTCTTTTATGGTCTTCGCGGTCGCGTTCCGGAAAGGCGCATACTTGATGGACGCACGCTAAGCACACGTCCATCGGGAGTTCGGCGTCTCCGGTCTGCGGAGCGGCGTCTTTCTCTTCTTCCGGTTTTTCGACTCGGTTCTCCAAAATTTCTACGGCAGTCTTCTGCTGTTTCGACTCGCCTTTCCACCAAAGCACGTCGTTCGTCAGCTTTTCGATTTCCCGTTTCTGCGCTTCGACGATTTCCTTCAGCTCGTTCAGCCGGTTTTCCAGCGTTTGGTTCAGTTGGTTCACTTCCTTGATGTCGTCGATTCGTTCGTCGTAGCGCTGCATCCACTTGGCGGCTTCGACGCGTTCAAATTCGACTTCTTGTCGCAGACCTTCGATGATCGCTTTCAATTTTTCGATGTTCATTTTCGTTCGTCTTTCTTCATTTCGGTTTCGGGGACTTCTTCGCCTTCGAGGGCGAATTTTTCTCCTGTCGCCTGTTCCCATGACGCGGCGACGGCTTTGAGGACGCCCCACGCGAGCGCGACGGGGTGGAAGTGCAGTTTGTCGTGGTTGTCGAGAATCCACAGCGCCAGCACTTCGCCGAATTTGACGGCTGAAATGGACTGCGTGCAGGACAGTATAGGCTTCCCGTTTTTTTCCCGTGCGTGGAAATAGACGCACCATTCGGGTGTCGTTTCTCCTTTGACGGGCGATTGCAGACGCTTGATGGGTTTGACGGCGGTCTTGCGTGCGGTCGTCTTGGTTTCGACATCGACGCGTTTTTTCCATGCGGGTTTCGGCGGTGCGCCGCGGACGTGGGATTTGAAATTGTCGTTGTTCATCGGACGCCTCCTTTCCGGTTTCCGTATAAGGCGGCGTCGATGCTGGCGAGCGCGTGGTCTTCTTCGAGGCGAGCTTCGCTTCGGTCGTGGAGCTGGCGCGGCGTTCGGCGCGAGTCGAAAAAGGCTCCGCGCACGGCTATCGCGTAGCGCTCGGGGGTGCAGGTTTCTTTGTCGATTTGCAGGATGTCGAGGTGAGTTCGGATGTGGCGTTCGCATCCGAGGGCTTTCGCCACGTTGTCGAGGCGGCGTTTTGTTGGTGCGTATTTCATGGCAGGTTCAATGTTTCGATGAGTTCGATGAGCGCCGTGCGCGGCGATCCGCGGAAGTAGGCTTCCCACGTCTGCGGCGCGCCGCGCGGCGGCTGGATGGTGACTGAAAGTTTCCCGTTCCGGTTCGGATATTCGCTCGGGCGATTGAGCTGTCCCGCGTCGAAGTCTTCTTTGAGCGCGAGCGACAAGGCGATTTCGGCGACGGCGGAAACCGACATGTCGAGTTCGTTTGCGCGTCGGCGGAGGCGCGAGATGAGCGAGTCGGACAAGTTGACGGCGACGACGGATTTCGTCACCGGCGAGTTGTTCTTCTTCTTTCCGACGGGAACGGACATGTTCAGACTTGAATGGAAATCAAGATTCCGGGTTGTGGTCCCCAAACTTTGACCGCGTGCAGGTTCCAAATCTGAGAGTCGTCGTCCCAATAGTGGCAGCGCGTCATACAGTCGAGGAGGAATTTCAGCAGGTTGTCCACATCCGGGCGCGAGGTGTGGGCAATCGGCGTCGCGCGGTTTATGACGCTTTTCTTTTCGCTCTTTCGCCACGGGTATTGGATGCGGATAGTGACCGATATCGGCTGGTCGCGCGGAAAATCCGGGCTCGGCGCGTGAGTCGAAAGCAAGGCGCACAGCTCGTTCTGCACGCTGATCCCTTTTGAGTCGGTGCCGAGGAAGGCGCGACCGTCTTTGGTTTTGAAGATTCGTTTGTGCTGTTGAGCCGTCGTGGACGGCGGAATGCAGTGAATAAACGTGTTGAATATTTTCATGGCGTCAGTTTTCAAAGTTGCGTGATGACGAACAGGAGGAGGACGAAGTTGGTCAGATTCTGCACGACCAAGAGAAGGAGCATTGTGTGCGTGAATCTGTTTCCGTCTTTGATGAGGTTGAAGAGCGAGTCTGTGGCTGCGCGGACGAGCGTCGTGCAGTGCGTCCAATCTCTGTGCAGGTTCCGAAACTGCTCTTCGAGTTTGTCGCTCGATTCGTCAGAACGGGGTTTCGAGCTCTGTCCATAGGATGACTCCCGGAATGAACCATTGCCATTCGGGCTCGTTCGGAAAGGCTGTCTGGCGAAGCCATCGGTTAAAGGTGACGCCACGGTTTTCGTGCGTCGTGATGAAGATTTTTCGTTGTGATTGATCATTGTTTGGAGGAGTTTCCTTGTCTGTGTGCCAGCGCAGAACGAGGGTCATTCCGTCGTCTGCGACGGCTGGTTGAGGAGTGGGAGCGGGAACAGGAGCGCGACGTCGTTCGCCGACAGGCGGAGGGCAATCCATGCTTCGTTCCCGGTCTTTTTCGGGTCGATCCAAATTCCGAGCTGCGACGCTTCGGTCTGCATCACTCGGCGGATGAGGCTGCGCGGGAACGGGTCGTCCGAGGTCGGAAAGTCGAACGGGACGTCCGCCTCCGTCTGCCCCAAGAGCCGAGAGATTTCCCGTAGCGGCGCGAGCGGCTCGGAAGTCGGCGGGAGCGACGACGCACACGGGTCGCTCAGCAGGAACTTTTTTTTTTGAGTCTCGCCGCTTTTCGCGGCGGCGAGACGTTCACGGAGCGATGCCATGCGGCGTCCTCAGTAATCGAAGTCTTCGGTCGAGACGCTGTTGTCGGCACGGACGGAGGCAGTCTCCTCGACGTGCGCGACGACTCCCGGCACGGATTTCCCCGCGAGGATTTCCGCTTTGATGAGCGGAAGGTTCGCCTCGATTTTGCAGAGGTCGATGCGCGACGCGGCGAGCAGCGCGAGGTTCACGGAGTCGATGACCGCCTTGCGCGTGACGCGCAGTCCCGCGACCGGCGCGGCGGACGCCGCGGCGACGATGTTGGCGGCGGCTTGGCGCGTCACGATGTCGGTCGCCGCCTCGTGAGCGATGGCGGAAACGGGATCGAGGGCTTCGCGCTCCTTTGCGGCGGCGGCGGCGATTTCCGCCGCTTTGCGTGCGGCTTCTTCGTTCGCCTTCCGCAGTTTTTCCTGTTCGGCGCGCTGGTAGGCGACGATGCGTGCGTTGAGCTTGTCTTTCCTTTCTTGAAAAACGGCGAGTATCTTTTTTTTCAAAGAATCGAGTGCTCGCGATTTTTCAAGATAGGGCGCCTTGAGCTGCTTGTGCTCGGCTTCGGTCTCCTTGATGTAGCCGTTGATTTTGGCGATGATTTCCGTCGCGCGGATGGCGTCTTCGGAAGTCTCGATCGTCTCGGGCAGACAGGAGATGCACCTGTCCGTCGATTCGAGCGTGTTGATGAGAGTGGGTGCGAACGAAAATGGTTCTTTTCCCGTGGTCGGAATGATGTAGGTCGTCATGATTTTTTTGGTTGGTTGAAATTTCGGTTTTGTCGTTGTGCGTCGCGGCGGGAACGTAGCGCGCTCCCGTCGCGACGCGTGGAATCAATACGGTTCGTCCGCGTCGGAATCCGCCGAGGTCTCGGCGAGATTCTTCATTTCGTCGAGCTTCTTTTTTCCGGTTTCGAGCGCCGCGAGCAGTCGCGCGTCGTCGGCGAGGATGCGTTCTCCCGCTTCCTGCGCGGCGATGATTTTCGGGCGCCAATTGTTGTAGAGCTTGAGGAACGGTTCTTCGTCGAGGTCGCCGAGATTCGTTCCCTTGAATTGCCCGACGTGAATCTTGCAGGTCATCCATCCGTCGCGCTCGGCGGGCTTGTCCGCCTTGCGGTAAGACGCCGATGCTCCGCTCGGTGCGTCCTTTTCGGGACGGTCCTGTTTGCGAATGAATTTTCCCGACGCGACGTAAGCGGGTTTTTCTCCCGGTTTTGGCGCGTATGCGCGGACGCTCGCGATGTTGGCGTAGCTCGTCGAGCCGTCCTTGCTGGGATTGTGCACGACCACGATTTTGACCGGCAGTCCCAGCAGGGTTTCGGTGTCGAAGCCGACCAGCTCCGTCGCCGAAAGCGGGCGTCCGAGCACGTTTTCGATGAACGGGCGCAGCGCCGACCGCTCGTTGAGCGAGCAGGTGAACGTCCGCGACCACACGTTGTAGGGTTCGCCGTTCGCCCGCGTCCCGAAATCTTCGGGCGCCAATTCGAAGACGATCTTGAACGTCATGCGTTTGGTCGTCTTGCCGTTGAAGGTCGATTCGGATTCGACCGGGGGCGTGACGTCCACGACGACGGCGCGTCCCATTCCTTCGGGCGCTTTTTCAAATTCGCCCCCATTGTTTGATGTAGCTTGCAGTATCATGTTTTTTGTAGGTTATTTTTGATTACGATTGTTTTAGGGTTCCCGCGCCGTTCTTCGCCGCATGAAAGCAACGAAAGGACGGTTCGGAACGACGCGGGAAAATTCAGATGGGGAGCGGCGGCGGTTTGTTGATTTCCCTCTTCTCTTCTCGCCGTTTTCTTCGTTGTGCCGCCGCTCCCCGAAATTCAGCTGATGCTCGCCCGCAGCTTTTCGACGGCGGACGGCGAAAAGAGCCGTTTGCGCCCGACGGTGATGGTCGGCGGGATTCCGCTCTTCACGACGAGCAGCTCCAGCACGCGCCGGGAAACGCCAAGCTCCTTGGCTACGGTGTTGAACGGGGTCATTCCTTTAGTTCGCGCGTTCATTGCTGCAATGCCTCCAGCACAAGGTTTCGGATGAAAGACGTGACGGTGCGGTTCTGTTTTCGCGCGCGCCGTTCGAGTTCCGCGAAGGCGGAACCGTGAAAGCGAATCGTCGTGGCTCTCGGGGTGGAATCCACCTCCCGCGAAAAAACGATGCTTTTCCGGCGCGAGGTGGATTCCACCGCCGGCGCAAAAACGCACGCCGCTGCCCTTTTACTCGGGCAGCTTTTTTTTGAAGAGGTGGAATCCACCGCCCGCGAAACAAGCGCTTCAAGCGTTTCTTCCATGCTCTTTCCGTTCTTTTTTGCGAGTCGCGCGAGCGTCGTTCCGAGCGAGTTTTTCGCCTTCTTCTTTGATGATTTGGATGAGCTTTTCATTGATGGCATCTGTGAGGGTCAATCCTTTGCGCGCAAGAATTTCCGCGGCTTTCCGTTTGATTTCGGAATCCGTCCATATGTGAATGGCGTCTTTTCCTGCGGCTCGTTTGTTCGGCATAAATTTGAGTCTCCATGTTGACGGGTGGAATCCACCTTTGCAAGTTTTTTTTGCAAAAAATTTCAAAATTCTTCGCTGTTCATTCGTTCCAGAGTTCGAGCAGTTCGCGGAGGGGCGCGACGTCGGGCTTGCGCACTTCGTCCGCGCAGATTCGCGCAGCTCCCAGCGCTCCGTCGCGAGCTTCGCGCGATTCCTCGCTGTTCTTTTCCGTCATGGCGATTCGCGTCGCCTCGCGGGCGAAGTTTCTCACACTTCTGAGCAGGGCTTCCGATTCGCGGATGTTCTTTTCCAGCTCCAAAACCGCGCGCGTCAGCGCTATTTTTTTGGAGGCGGCGCGCTTGGCGCCGTCTTCTTTGTTGTCGTTGTTTTTTGTCTTCATGTGTCGTTGTTTTTTAATTACAGTTGAATTTTTTCGGCGCTCGGGTCGTCGATTTTCTCTTCATAAATGGAAATCTCCGTGTAGTCTCCGCGCTGGTCGTTTTGATCCTGTCCGTAGTCTGCGGCGACGCTTACGGACCAGCCGTCCCGCCCGTGCGTTTCTACGCGTGCGGGCGGAAAGTCGGGCGCCGTGCAGTAGCGCTTTTTCTCTTCTTCGAGCATTTTTCGCGCGTAGATCCACGCCGGCACGATGTCTGAAAAAAGTTTGTAGGGGTCTTCAGACTGTTCCACGGGATAGCCGTATTCAAAACGGCGAATGATTACGGAAAAAATTTTCATTTGCTGTTTTTTCATTGTCGTTTTTGAAAGTGTTGAGAGTTCCCGCCGCCGTTGCTGACGGCGGGAACGGGTTTACCATGAGTCAAAATCCTTTGCGACGCATGACGATTTCAAAGCCGAGCGCGTCGGCAATTCGCATGGCGGTCCACAGTTCCGGGTGGACGCGATAATTTAAGTGTTTCGAAATTTGTCCCGCGGCGATTCCCGCGCGTCTTTCGAGTTCCGCGCGCGAAATTCTCTGCCGCTGGCGTTCTTCCTCGATTGCCCGCACAATGTCCAAATCTGTCGCTTTCATTTTTCTTCGTCCTCCTCGTCTTCTTCGTCGTCGTTCGGTTCGTTGCCGTTCTCGTCCAGCCCTGCCAGCTTGTAGCAGGTTTCGGGATAGGTCCCCAAAAGGTCTTCCAAATCGCATAGAAAAATTCCGTTTGGAAACAGTTCTTCCAGCTCTTCCAAAAACTGCCTTCCGCGTTCTTCGTTGCGGCAAATTTTGTCATAGGTCTTTATGGCGCCCAGCGTGAGCGCGTCGGCGTCCAACTCGGTCAAGTTGAAATACTTTTCTTTGATAATCATTTTTCTTCGTCCTCCTCGTCGTCTTCGGTGTCTTCTTCTTCGTCTTCGTCGTCGCTCGGCTCGTTGCCGTCCTCGTCGAGACCGACGAGTTCAAAGCACCATTCAGACTCAAACCAAAGCAAGTCGTTAAGGTGCGTCTCGTCGATCCCTTCGGGGTAGATGTCTTCAATCATGGCAATAAAATCCTGCCCTTTTCCTGCGGAGATAATCTTCTCCTTCGTGTGAATTGCTTCGCTCCACGCTTCAAACTCGCTCAAATCAAAAATTTCTCTCGTGATTTTCATTTTCTTAAATTTCCTGTCGTTGTTGTTGTTCTTTCGCTCCGATTCGCCGCTGTTCTCTTGCGTGCGATTCTTCGCTGTTCTTTTGTTCCCGCGTAGCGGGTTTTTACGGATTTTTTAGGGGGGGGGGCGGCGGTTTCCCGCCGCCCTGCGCCGTTAGAACGGCGCTTCACAAGTTTCCGGCAATCTGTCCCAGCTTTCCGAAAATCCCCCTCGCGTTCGGCGGAACGCCTTCGGCGGCTCGGTCTTCTTCGCGGCGGCGGGGGAGGCGTTCCGCCTCTCGGGCATTTCGTCAAAGTAGCTTCGCCAGCGGCTGGAAGCTGGGCGGAAACTGTCGTTCGAAAAATAGGCTCCGCCTTCCTCGATGAAGTTCCCGAAAAGCCGCATCGCTCCCGAAGGGAGCGCAAACGCGAATTTTGAAGTATGATTCAAAACGGCGTTCACGGCGGGGGCGGCGAGCCGCCATTTTCCCGCCGCGTAGAGCGGCGAAAAAATTCGGCGGAAAAATGTTTCTGAGTCGGTTTGGTCGCGTTCGTTTTTGATTCCTAAAACGCCGTTGTGGAAAAACGCGATTCCGCTTTTAGTGTCTCGCCAGCCGTGGCAGTTGTCGCGCGTCCTGCTTCCGTGTGTCGCAATCCTCGCATGCATGATTACAGCTTCTTCTGCGGAAACTTTCAGTAGTTGGGCAAGGGCTTTTCCCCTGTCCAGCGTTCGGAAAATTTTCCATGCCCCGCCCTTCGGCGGGGAAACGGCAATTGCGAATCCGTGCGGGTTGGCGGTCAACATGCGTTCAAAGACTTCGCGCGAAACGGGCGCGACTTTGCGGGGCTTTGCGTAAATGATACACATTTTTTTTCTGCTCCTTTTACGGGTTCTGAATGGGCGTGGTTTCTTCGTCGCGGATGAGTGCGGCAAGTCCTCCCTCGCTTGTCGCGTGCGCGCGAATATAGGCTTCAAGGTTTTTTTCAGTTGCCCGCGCCGGGGGACAGTGAGCCGCGAATTGAATGAAGAGAAGGCAGAACTCAACGATTCCCGCAATCCGCTCGGGGCGAATGCTTCCTTTTCCTAAGCGAAATTCAACTGTCGTTGTGCGCATAGTATTAAACTGCGCCGTCCTTGCTCGGAAGTCTTGACATTCCTTCAAAATCTCTTTTCGGAGCTCTTTCGTAGTCAGGATTTTCGCGCCTAAGGTCTTTACGGCTTGCATTTTTTCCCCGCCAATCTTGTTTTGGCAGTAGGTTCGCCCGCGCCCGAAGATTCGGGCAACGAATTCGCTTGTTTCGCAGGTCAACGACCAAATGACCATTGCCCAATCGATTGCCGCCTCTCGTTCTTCCCAAGTCACGCCCTCAAACGCGCCTTTCCCGACGTGAACGTGAAGCCCGCATTGGGGAAAGCACCATGATTTGCAAGCCTTGTTGAGCTCTTCGCAAATCGGACGCCAGAATTTTTCGTTTTTCGCGTGCTTCGGGCGCAAGGGGATAGTGATAAATTCAATCCCGCGCGGGGGAAGTGAGCCGTCGCGTTCTCGAAAGAGCCAGTTTGATTCCGGCTTGTTCACTTCACGGAAGTGATGTTCATTCCGCGCGATCGTCTCAAGCTCTACGCCAACGAGAAACTTTTCCATTTCTTCCCCGTCTTTGTAAATCGGCGCATTTTCTCCGCGTGTTGTCGCGCGGGCGTGATATTCTTCGCGCCCTGTGTAAAGATGGGCGGCGGAATAATCCGCTAAAATCCACGGATTTTTGTTTGCATTTTTTTTGCTCATGGTTTTTGATTTTTTTTCGGCGCGGCTCCTCATGGCGCGCCGCGGAAGCGTTTGTTAGTGTCGGCTTCCGCTCGCCGCTCTCGTGTTGGTAGCACGGGGGCGGCATTTTAATTTGTGCGCCGCGAGGAGCGGCGGCGCGAGTTGAAAAAGAACGGATAAAGGTGAGGGTGATTCCCTCAATCTTTATGCGTGTATTATGCTAAAAAATGAAAAATAATGCAAGCTTTTTTTTGAAAAAATTAAACTTTTTTTTGCGAAAAAAATTGTTCTATGAGGAACATTTAAAAGAGTGTTTTTCTTCGCCTGTCAAGAAAATAATGTAAACCGCGAGGCGAGCAAACAAGCGGAGCGCGCGGAGCTTTGCGCAAGATAAAACAAATCCGCCCTTCGTCGTCTTTTAGTCTTTTGCGCAACGCATAAAAGCGAGCGAGCAACGCGAGCGGGCGGCGTTCCCGCGCGCTCGGAATAAAATAAAACTGTCGAATGTTTGTTTTATCGGCAAAAAGAAATTTTCTCTTATCTCTACTTTTGCGCAAGCGAATACCCGAGGCGTTCGACGCGAACGCGCCCGATATACTGATTAACGCAACTTCCTCTATCTACGGGTGCAGGGACGAGTCCCTGCCGAGGTCAAGGGCGAGGAGCCCTTGTCGCGCCCTCACATGGCTCATGATCGCGGCTTCGGCTCTTCGGCGCGAAACCCCTTTCCCGTGCTCTCGTCGCGCGGAATTCTCTTCTGCACTGTTCGGACAGCACCTGCAAGGCGGACGCGGAGCATCGATGTGGACAGGGCGAACCGAGGCGCAGCGTGAAGCCGCCGGCGCGTCTCGCTGCCGGTGGAGCTTGCGGAACGGCAACGAGACGGCTGACGGCGGCAAGCGGGCGTCGAGGTCGCACGTCCGCCGATGCTCGCGGGAGCCGTCTTGCGCAGCTCCCTCGGTCTCGTTCGACTCTTTTTTCAGCAGCAGCAATGTTCCTGCATTCGTCCCGCGCTTCATGCTTTTTCGGCTCTGATTCGCAATTCGCGTTTCCGTTTGTCCGACCCGAATGGGGGAGCCGAGACCCGTGCCGCGCTGCGGACGCGACGGACAAGAGGAGCGCTTGCGCGTAGCGCCGTCCGTCCCGTCCGCCATGCGGCACGGAGGCTCGGCGAGGGGAAAGGCTTTTCCCCGCCCCTCAAGCGGCGTAAGAAAGTAGTCAAAGAACGCCCGCATTTCCTGCAGCGCGCGTTTTTATTGTTTCCTCTTTTGGTAAGTTGAGTAAATGCCCCTTGAGTTGACTTGCAGTTGACTAACGAGTTAACCTCCAGCCCGCATGAATAAAGGCTCAGTTGACTAAGTTGACTAACTTCTTACTAAATATGCGGGTAAAAATATAGTGGTCGTGGTGCGTATATATTTTACGTGTATATATTTGCCCCCAAAGTAGTCAACTTACTCAACTATCCCAGTATTTATGCGGCTTGCAGGTCAATTCTTAGTCAACTCTAAGTCAACTCGGAGCCGAGTTTCTCAACTGTAGCCGGTTTTAGCGCGTTTTTGAGCGTTTTGCCCTTTTCGCGCTATAATCCCCTATAATCGCCTATAAATACGTCCTTTTCTGCCCTCGAATGCTCGTTTTTTGACCTTGCAGGATTTTATTAAAAACTTTTTGTCGCATTTAAATCCGCTTGGAGACACACTCCCTGCAATTCTTCCCTCTCTCCCGCTCGCCGTTCCTCCCGAATGGCAGCACAAGTTTATCCGAAATATCCCAAGGACCTCGACCTTTCCCGCGAGCTTCCTCACCCTCAGTTCGAGTCGTTTTGCCGCGCCATTGCTCGCGCGGAGTCCGCTACCGACGCCTTTCGCACCTACGTCGAACCCGGTTGCCAGCTCGCCCGAGCAAGACGCTGTGGTCCTAAGCTGTGGAAGAAGTGGTGGATACAAGGACGAGTTCGTTATCTTGAGGATAAGCTGCAGGAAGTGGCGAGCGTGCGCGCTCCGCTGACGAAGGACGACGTGCTGGATACCATCTGCTCGAAGTTCAAGAAGGTCGCGGAGATGGAGGCGAACACGGCGAAGGAAGTCGCTGACCAAGTGCGCGCGCTGTGTCCGCTCGGCGAGATGATCTGCCGACTGACGGGCGCTTATGCGCAGAAGCCCGGCAAGCACCAAGTGTCCATCAAGGTGCGCAACGACGACGTGCAGGAGGACGCGCAATGACGATTCTTCGCTGTTCTCTGCCCTTTCTTGGTCTTTCCGCCCTTTTGCGCGAGTGGGTGGGGGTGTTTGTTTTGCGCTCGGCGCGCGACCCCCGCCCCCGAAAAGCAGGGGGGTGTGTCTCGGCGAAGGAGGGTGGGTCGCGCGGAAAATTGCACCGATTTTCAAGCTCGGTCAAGGAGGGCGAATAATGGCGGTAAGGGGCGGCAAGCGCGAGCAGCGCGGGGAGCGACAGAAGGCTATGCCGACTGTGAGCGGCGAGCTGGAAGTGAATCCGATGTTTTCGGATATTCTGAAGGCTGTGGCGAACCCGCAGTTCGAGAAGTTTCTGCTTATCGGTGGTATGCGGTCGGGCAAGAGCCGCCAGCTGATGATTTGGATGGTGAGCGCGGCGTTCAAGCCGGAGGCGATGTTGCCGGAGCGTTGGCTGAAGCAGATGCGGCTGGAGGGCGTTTCGGGACCGACGATTCTGATAGCGCGAGAGGTCTTCAAGGACGTGAAGAAGACTCTGTGGGAGGACGCGGTGTGGTGTTGTCGAAAGATGCGGATTTTCCCGGACGACGGGAAGGAGAACGCGTTGCTGAAGGTGAACAAGAGCGACTTCACGCTGACGTTCAAGGAGTCGGGCAGTCAGATTTGGTTTGCGGGAGCGCAGGACGATTCGTCGGGCATGGGCATTTCGCCTCACATCACTTGGCTGAACGAGATTTCGGAGGTGAGCGAGGCGTATTATCGGCAGGTTGACGGGCGCACGAAATGGGGGACATTCTTCGACTGCAACCCGAAGATGTTCGCGAATCATTGGGCGCGCCGGGAGCTTTTGCCACAGGAAGGGAAGAAGGTTTGGGTTCATCGGAGCACGTGGAAGGACAACAAGTTCCTGCCGCCGAAAATCCGAGGGCAGATCGCGAGCTGGGAGCCGACTGCGGAGAACATCGCGAACGGGACTGCGGACGAATATTGGTGGAAGGTTTACGGGCTCGGGGTCTTTGCCGTGATGGAGGGACAGGTGTTTCCGGAGGGCAAGACGTGGGATTGGAGCGACGGCTTTCCGGACACGCGGAGCTTCCCGAGCGTTTACGCGCTGGACTTCGGCTGGACGGACCCGACGGCGGTCTGCCGAGTCGCGGTGACGGGGAACGACCTGTTCGTCGATGAGCTGCTTTACGAGCGGGAGCTGCTGATAACGGCTCCGGAGACGAATCCGGGCGTGGACTGTCTCGACAAGAGGCTGAAGGCGTTGGGGATTCCGCAGAACGCGGTCATCGTGGCGGACTGCGCAGCCGCCGAGCCGATAGAGATGCTGCGGGCGTGCGGCTGGACGGGCGTCATTCCCGTCGAGAAGCCGAAGGGCAGTATCCGTTGGGGCATCGGGCTCATGAAGGGGCGTTATATCCGCGTGACTCGGCGCAGTTCGCATTGGGCGGTCGAGGCGCAGGAATACTGCTGGCCCAGCGCGGAAAAATACTCGAATCCGGACGAGATGAATCCTCGTGGGAGAGCGGGCGACCACTTGTTGGACGCGGCGCGCTACGGGGCGATGTATCTGCTGGGCAAAGACGGCAACGTGCGTCGCGGCGTCGGCTTGGACGGGAGACCGACAATCCGCGTCGAGAGGCGCAAAAAATACGATTTCTGAGGATTTTATGGAGAACGAAAAGAGAAAAATCCGCTGTTTTTGGGAAACGCTGGAGGATTACGACGCGCGGACGTCGAAACGGAGCAAAAATCGGGCGTTTTTGGCTTTTCTGCGCAAGCTTCCTCCGGGCGCGGGCTTCGAGCTGATGGACTACCACGACGTTTGGGCGGTTTACAAGGCTTGTCGGCTGTCGAAAAAGGACGGCTTGGGCGCCGTGAACGTGAGCGTGCGGAAAACGAACCGCGGCATCTTCAAATTGTGGGTGCGCAAGGACGAAAAAAGGGCGGAAGATGTTCGGACGGAGTGATGAACCTCGCTTGCGCGGATTTCGCTCGGTCGAGCACGCGTCCCTCTCGCGTTTTTCCGAACAGGAAAGGCGCATTCGCGAGCTGGAGCGCGAAAACGCCGAGCTTCGGCGGCGGCTCGACCGCGCGTCGTTGTTCGGCGACGAAGAACATGCTCGTTGGCTTCGCATGACCGCGCGCGATGCGCTCGTGAAAACGGCTGACGGCTGGCTAAGTCGGTTTCGTTGAGGCTTGGAGCGTAAACGAGGATTTTTTCGGCATGGGCATCGGCAGCAAACTGAAGAAAATCGGGCGCAAGGTGGAGAGTTCCGTCCGCAACGCGTCGAAGAAGGCTTACGACAAGGTTGGAGGCGCCGCCGCCGGAGCGGTTCTTGGTTCGGTGTTGGCTCCTGTGACGGGCGGTCTGTCTGTTTATGCCGGCGCTTACTTCGGGTCTCAGCTCGGTCTGAAGGGCATCGAGGGTCAGGCGCGTGCCGTTCGCGACCAAATCACGGGCAAGGAGCCGCCGATGGACACGCCTTCTTGGGGCGAGACCGACGCCACCATCTCTAACGAAGGCGTTTCCGAGGGCGGCGTCCTCGATTTGAAGCGCAAGCGTCTCGCAGCGGCTTACTCGCTCGGCAGCACTCGCGGCGCGACGGGTCGCGCGACAGGCGGAGCGATTTCGGGCAGCGTCGGACGTAAAATCGGCGGTCAGTGAGCGATAAAAAGGACTTAAAGGACGAAAGGACGTAAAATGGGTCTTTGGGGCAAAATCAAACGAGAGGTTTCACGCGTCAACCACAAGGCGGGGCTGGACATGAACAGCACGCAGTGGAAATACATGTCCACAGGCGCAGCGGTCGGCACAATCGTCGGCGGCGTCGCCGGCACCGTCGTTTCGGGCTTTAATCCCGCCGGCACCGTCCTCGGCGGCGTCGCCGGCGGAACCGCGGGCGCCGTCGCGGGCAAAACCGCCGCCGACTATAAAATCGAGACGAATGAAATCGCGGACAGGAACGCCGCTCTGCAGGAGAAGGCTATCGCGATGTCGAGCCGCGTCGAAGCGGAGCTGACCGACAACAATCAAGGCGAAGAAGGGCTTGAGGCGGACGGCGAGCTGAAGCGCAAGCGTTTGGCTGCGAGCTATTCGCTGTCCGCTACGCGCAATTCCTACGCCAAGGCGAAGGGCGTCGGCTCGGGCAGGACCACGCTGGGGTAAAGCGTCATGGAAAATTTCGGGTTGAGCTCGGCGTTCATCGACAAGATGATAAGTCTCTTTGAGACTTGTCGCGGCTATGCGAGTTCGCGCGAAGCGGCGTGGCGGCAGTGCCGTCGCTACGGCTACCAAGTATGGAATCCCGCCAATTCGGAGACGCCGGATTCGGTTTACGTTCCGCAGCAGTCTTCGTTCGCGGCTCTGTGCGCGTGGAGAGCGGCGATGTTCCTTCATGCGAACACGGTCGGCGTCGGTCAGACCTTCTTCCGGCTGGATGCGGACGACGCTCTGCGCAAGGAGCTCGGCGAAGACAGTCGCGAGCTCCGCGATCTGCGCGACATGACACTTCCGCTGATGCGCGAGCTGGCTGACACGAATTTTTCGAGCGCCGTCGGCGCCGCTCTCAACGACGAAACGGTGCTCGGCACGGCGGTCGCCTATGTCGAGTTCAACGACGTGAAGCGTCGGCTGGAATTTTCGAGCTACCAAGTCGGGACGGGCTGCTACCTTTACTCCAGCTCTCACGGCGACGCGGACACTTTCGCACGGGCGTTCGAGCTGACTCCGAAACAGGCTTACTCGCGCTACGGCAAGGCGGTCGGCGACGACGTAATCGAGAAGGCTTTGTCGGACAATCTCGGCGATTCCCGCATCGAATACCTTTGGCTGGTCTATCCGCGCGCCGTTTACGGCGAGAAGGTCGGCAGAGCGACTCGGGAAGTTCCGATGGTCTCTTCGCGCGAAAAGGCTTTCGGGCATCTCGTCATCGACAGGACGCGCAAGCGCGTCGTCGAGGTTTCCGGCTACGACAGATTTCCCTTCGCGGTTTCGGTGTGGAGTCCTCTCGGCGGGTCAATCTACGGCTGGGGGCCGATCGAAATGTCCATGCGCGACATCAAGCGCATGTCGAAGCTGCAGTTCTGTTATTCGGAGGCGCTCGACAAGCAGGTCGATCCCGCTATGATCGTGCCCTATTCTTGGGACAGCTTTGAAACGAGCGCCGGCGCGCGCAACTACGTTGAGGCTACTGGGCTTGTTCGCGACGCGTTCGCTGTCGTCGAGCCGCAGGCTCAGCTTCCGGACATTCGTTCGGACATGGAGATGTCGATGAGCAATATCCAGCGAAACTGTCTGCTGGATGCTTTTGAAACTTTTGACCGCGAGACGAAAACGATGTCCGCCACGGAGGCGCGCGGGCGCACGGGACAGAGCGTTCGCGCGATAGCTTCCGTCGCGCAAAGTGTCCACAATGGACTGCTTTCCGCGCTGATTCAACGCAGTCTCGACCTGCTGCTGGAAAACGGGATTCTCGGGACGGAGCTTCCGGAAGGCGTCGCCCGTGAGCGTGTCCGCGTGAAATACGTCTCCGTGCTGGCGTCGATGGTGCTGGACGCGGAGACGAACAAGCTTCGCGACTTCTTCGGGGTCGTCGCGGAAATCGCAAACGCGCGCAACTCCATCGGCGATTTGTTCGACGTGCACTTCGACACAGACAAGGTGTTCGCCCACTTGGCGGATTTCTACTCGATCCCGCAGGACGTGATCCGCAGCAAGGATGAACGCGAGAAGAAGATGCGCGAGCTGCAGGAACAGGCGATGGCTGCACAGGCGCAGCAGCAGGAGAACATGGCTCTGAACCGAGTCGATCCGCAGACTGCTGGGAAAATGCTCGGGTTTGCGCAGCAATGACGAATTTCAATGACGAACATGAACACGGAAAAGAGGTGAGGAGCGATGGCGTGCGGTAAAAAGAAAAAGTCCAAAGGCGGTTGCAAGAAGAAGTAATTTCGGGAGGTCTCTCTCCTATTCATCCTCCTCCTCCCGCCCGTCGTCGAGCAATCGGCGGCGGGATTTCGGGAGAGAGGGGAAAATATTTAACCTTTTATCATCAGACTTATGGATATTTTCGGATTAGTTTTATTCGGACAGGACGTCGCCGAACAGGCTGACGGCATCATCGACACTCTTCAGAGTTTCGTGAATTTTCTTCCGTTCCCTTGGAACGTGGTCGCGGGCGCGGCATTGAGCGCCGGCGGCGCGCTCGTCGCGTGGAAGAAGATGAAGCGTAAGGACGCTCCGGTCGAAAAGACCGACGAAAAGAAGGACTGAAAGTGTCTGAACCGAATCTCTACAAAATCGACTCCGACCTGCGCAACCTCACAGAAAACGTGAGGCGCGGGCAGGAAGCGACCGAGACGGCTCTGCGCGAACAACGCGCGGAGACCGCCGCGTATCGCGAAAAACAGATCGAGTGTCTGAACAAGCTGACTGACTTGACGGGCAAGCTGGCTGTCAGTATGGAAAAGTTCAACGCCGTGAAGCACGAAGTGGACAAGACCTCGGACGACGTGAAGCAGCTTCGCGGCGAAGTAGATTCGGTGAAAGGGCTGATCGTCAAGGTCAGCGTGGGCGCGGGCGGCGGCGTCGCCGTCGTCAGCGAAATCGTGAGCAAACTATTTTTGTGAGCATGGACAAAGACTCGGATTGGGCGCGATTGACTCCCGAGAACGCCAATTTCATGGAAGATTGGGAAAAAAGGATGTTCGAGCGCGAGGAAAGGCAGAAGCTCGCCGTCGAAGCGGCGCGGCAGCGTCGCGACCGCATCGTCGGCGCTCTGCGGCGTTTCGCCAAGACAGACGAAGGGAAGGATTTTCTGACTTACTTGCGCGACGTGCTGTGTGAGCACGACAAATACGGATTCCCGCGCGACGAACGCAGCGCCTGTTTTTGGATGGGGCGCCGTTTCGTGTGGGGCGAAGTCGCCCGACTTCTCGGCGACGGAGAAAAGAACACGGAGGAATGACTTTATGGAAGAAGGAACGATTGAAACGTCGGGCGTCATGCCCGTGGATGGAAACAACGCTAACGCGGCAGCGGCAGCTGCGGGGACGCCTCCCGCTCCTGCACCGGGAGATACGGCTTCTCAAAACGAGCCGACGACTCCCGCTCCGTCGAATCCGACGGACAAGGTGACGGCGCGCAGTCTTTTCGGCGAACCCAAAGGCGAAGAAGCGGATTGGACTGCTTCGCTTCCCGAGGAGCTGCGCGGCAACTCGGAGCTGAGGAAGTTCAAAGACTCGAACGAAGCTCTCAAGGCTTATGTGAACGCGACGAAGCTGATCGGTCGGCGCGGGCTTCAGATGCCCGCCGACGTGAACGACGAAGCCGCCATGAATGCTTATTTCGCGGCGCGTCGCGGCAACATCGAGAACGCGGAAGCTTATTCGACGAAGTATAATTCGGAGGACCTGCGCGGTCTCGACGAGGACACCTTCAAGACGGTCTCGGAATTTCTGTTCAAGCGCGGTTTTTCCGACTTGGAACACGGGACGACGATGGAGCTCATCGCCGCCATTCGCGAACACGAAGCGGAACGCTGGGAAGCGCAGAACAAGGCGAACATCTCCGAAGCCGTGCGCACGCTGAAGGACGCTTGGGGCTCGAACTATGAGTCCAACGTGGCGAAGGTTCAGAACTTCATGGGCAAGTTCCCGAAAGTCGCCGCTACGTTGGCTCAATACGGGCTGGAGAACAACGCGGACATGTTCATGATGCTCCTTGAAGCGTCGAAAGGATTTTCCGAAGCGAAGGCTCCACAGGGCGACGAAATCGAAAGCACGCCGACCGAGCTGAACAAGCGCATCGAGAAGCTGATGTCGAGCAAGGCGTTCACGGACGCCAACAGCGCCGGGCACAGCGAGGCGAACGCCGAGTTCATCAAGCTGATGGCACAGAAGGCGAAGCTGCGTGCCCGGGGGCTGCTTTGAGCTGACGCGGAGCTAATCGGCGCGGGTGGAAGCTTTCGCGCTTTTCGAGGATAAAAGGCGACTGAAAGGTCGCCTTTTACCATGTCTGAGTTTGAGCAGAAATACACTTTTTCCGGGGTCGGGGTTTTCGAGGTCACCATCCCGTTTCCCTACGCGTCTCCTTCCGAGGTGACCGTTTTTTATTCCGGCGACGCCGGGATTTACGAAGGCACGCTCGCCGGGCTGATTCAGAGCGGAATCGCGACACGCGTCGAAGGCGCGACTTACAGACTGCATTTCGACGAGGGTCAGACCGTTCATACCGTTTTCGGTCGCAGAACGATTCTGAAAGCGGAGATTCAGACGCTTCTTCGCGCCGTCGAGGATCTGCGCGCGGAGATGCTCGGCGCTTTTCGCGTCCCCGATGCGTGTTTCGAGATGTTGAAAACTTTTCCCGCGAAGCTTCGCGCGAAGAAAGCGGTTCTGATGGACTGCTGCGGTCAGCTGAGCGTCGGCGATTTTCCGGGGACTGCGGAAATCGACGCCGCGAAGCAACAGGTCGAGGACGCTGCGAACAGGTCTTCCCTGCTTCTCAACGAGGCGACCGAACGGCTGGAATCCGCGATTTCGGCTTATCGAAAGATCGAGTCGCTTTGCAACGCGTTCCCGCGCGAGGCTGAGGCGGCGAACGCGAAGCTGCAGGAAGTTGTCGGCGGCGCGCTTTCAGAGTTCCGCCGCGTCGTCAATAATGCGGAAGCCCTGTTCGGTCAGCAGAGTGAACAGGCGGTTTCCCGTTTGAGCGCGGAAGTCGAAAAGTATTCGGCGTTCGCGGAAAAGCAGCGCGAGCTGTTCGCAGTCGCGCTGGAGTCTGCGGTGAAGTGTCTGAACGAGGCGTCCGATTCGGGCATCGATTCCATCGAGGACCGCGAAGATGAGGCGCTTCGCGCGCTCGACGCGGAGCTTGAGCATGCTCTGACCGTCATTCGCGAGTGCATTCGCGCCTACGGACTGAAGCTTCGCGAGCTGACCGACAAGCTGATTTCCGAACTGCGTTCCTGCTATTCGGAAGAATGGGCAAAAAGCGCGCAGAAGTATGCTTTGGACGCTCAAGCTTCCGCCGAAAAGGCGAAGGCTTCCGAAGATTCCGCCGAAGATTCCGCTTCTCGCGCGGCTTCGTCGGAATCTTCGGCTTCTGACAGCGCCCGAGATGCCGAGGCTTCGGCGGACGCCGCGCTCAAAAGCGAGAACGCCGCTTCGGCGTCTGAGTCGAACGCGAAGGCTTCCGAGGAAGCGGCGAAAGCGAGCGAGATCGCGGCTAAAACTTCGGAGTCTCTCGCGGACGCGTCTGCAAAGAGCGCCGCCGCTTCCGCGTCGGAGGCAGCCGTCGATGCTGAGCATGCCTCGACTTCCGCGAGCGAGGCGGAACGGACTTATCAGACGTTTCTCTCTGAGCTCGAAGCGTGGCGCCGACAGGCGGAAACGCTTGAAGCCGAGGCGCTCCGACAATCCATTTCCGAGGAATCCTCGGCGCGCGAAAGCGCGGACGCCGAGTTGCTGGAAAAGCTGAATACCGAAATCCAAAACCGCGGCGAAGCCAACGAAACGATTCGCACGGACTTCGAGCAGATTCTTGAAGGTTTTGCTCAGAAGAACGAGGACGGCAGCTTTTCGCTCCCGCTTGCGACCACCCTTATCAATGGTATCCGCAAGCTCGGGACGGATGCGGTGATTTCGGGTTTGTTTGCCGGCGTCGGCGTGACGTCGGGAGGCAATCTTGTCGTTCCCGTAGCCGAAGATGCTCGTTTCGGCGTCGTAAAGACGGGCGGTCGCGGCGTCGGGCTTCTCGACGGCGTGCTGAATCTGAATCTTCGCACGAGTTATTCCGGATTCGAGTTCGAGGGTCGCTCGCTCTACATCAACGTCTCCGAGCAGACTGTTCATCCCGTGACCGGCAATGCCGCGAAGATTGCTTTCGATACTGCCGGAAAGCTCGTCGTGATGGATGCGAACGCGGAGAGTATGGGCGCCGTTTATCTTCCCGAGTCTGAGGCGTCTAAGCTTCCTTCCGCTGCCGCTTCCCTTCCGGTAGTGCGTAAAAAAGGGAACGTGTTGTCCTACAACTATTCTTCGGTCAGCGCTTCTTCCTCAGATGCCGGCGGTTTCGGCTATTTGGGCAAGCTTTCCGCGCTTGGTGTGACCGGGCATCGCGCCGACGTGAACACTGTGACGCTTTACCGACGCGGCGGCGAAACCGCGAACGGGAACACACAGGTCTATCTGCGGATTTTGAAGAAACGCGTCGATGAAAACGGCACGAAATCCTGGGTCGTCTGCTCTCAGAGTGAAAACGCGATCGCGTTCGCGAGTCAGACCCAAAACGGCGGTCCTATTGGTCCTTTCTTCATGCGTCGCGTGCAGGGCGTAGAACCTCCGCGCACGGACGAAACCATCGCCATCGTGACTGTTTCCGCAAGCGACGCTTCAGCGGATTCGTGTCTGAAATATGGGTGCAAAATGCGAACAGACATCAGCGGTTTTTTGGCGAATCTCGTGATTTCGGCGACGCTTAACATGAACATCGGCGGCGCCGCTTATGCGCCCATTATCGATTTCACTTGGACGTCCTACTCGTCCAGCTTGGCGTATCTCGAAAGTCAGATTTCCACCAATTCCTCTTCGATTTCCGAGCTGAGCTCCCGCGTGACACTGCTTGAGGAAAAAGTGTCGAAGATTTCCTTCCTGTCGCTCGAATATTCCGTGGATCAGAACGGAGGTTCGGTTTCGGTGGCGTTCGACGATGAAGAAAACGGAGTTCTGAGCGCGCGTGTTTCCGAAAGCGCGTCGGGCTACATTTCCGCGTCCGTCGATTCGACGACGAGCGCCGGCAACATCAACATCGCGAGCATCTGACATGGCTGAAGAACAAGAACACACTGAACCTACTCCGATTACGGACAGTTTTTGGGGATACGTCGTCAAGAACGAGACCGTTTCTCTCTCCGTCGATGACGAGGGCGAAGTCAAAGGACCTTCGGTCGATCTCTCCGCGACTACTTCGACGCCGAACACGACCAATCCGAGCGAGTATGTCCCCGGCACTGCCTCCTGCACCGTGTCTCAGACCGCGTGGGGACAATATAGGACGTCCTACATCAACTACGGCGGTCCGGGCGGCATTTCGGTCGAAGGCGTCCATAGAAGCGCGAGCGGGCTTTCGGTTTCGCCTTCGGCGATGACCTTCAACGGTAGAGCAGGAAGCGCGTCGAACAATTTCCAACGAGGCGAAGCTTCCGGCATTCTTTACATGATAAACGAAGGCGGTCCCTGCCACCTCAACTGCGAGTCTCTTCCCGGCTGGTTCCATTTCATGGTCGGGCAGACGATTTCCGACGGTCCTTGGGCGCGTTTTTCCGTTATTTTTTGGTGCGACGCCTACACGCAGGAGCAGCTTGCCGCAGACAATCCGGGATTCGGCATCGATTACAGGACAGCGACCTTGACTTTCACGAACGGCATGTCGGGTCCGCTCAAAAAGACCTGCACGGTATGTGTGAAGCAAAACGTCGCGAATGGCGCCGGTTCAAGCGAAGAAAATGAAGAAGATCCCGATCCTCCCTACGTAAAACCAGTTCCGGGCGAAAACGAGGGCGAGGTTGTGGGCGGCAGCGGCACGCTTGAAGATCCTTGGCAGATCGTCGATCCTTCGCTCACGGAGGAAGGAGAGACGACGGAGGTTCCGCGCACGCCGTCGAGTTATTCCGACGGCGAACTGATTCGCAGAGACTTCGTTGATTTCTTCGACGATCGCGGTGGGCACCTTCGCGTGTGGATCAATCAGCGTTATTCGTCTGGAGCGAGCAGCTCGGGGACTTAACGTTTTTTTGTCGGGCGTCTGCGGAACGTCCACGGCGGGGTCGGGTCGTCTTCCTGCCATAAGCCGAGGCGTTTTTCGCGCGCCTGTTTTTCGGCGGCGGCGTAGTCCGTCGCCTTTTTCGCGTATTGGACGTAGTGCCACGCGTAGCCGTCGCGCACTTGGCGCAGATTTTGGTTTTCGTTGCCGAGCCATACGACGGCGAGCAAGCGTCCGTAGCGGTCGCGTCCGCGCGATTCGAGCCGGACGTTCTCGCCAGCTATTTTTTCGGCAAGGTGTCTTCGCGAGGCTTCGCCGAACGGCTGTTTTTTTTCGGGAGCGTCGATTCCCCACAGGCGAACGCGCGTCTGCACGTTGTTTTCGTCGATGACTGTGATGGTGTCTCCGTCGGATATTTTCACGACGCGTTCAGCGTTCGCGATGAGGGCGAGCGCGAGGAATGCGAACGATGACAGCATGAGTGTCTTCATGGAGAACGATTATACACCCGAGTGGAACGGCTATCGAGGAGCTGACATGCCCGAGTGGATTCGCGTCGCAGGGAGCGCGATATTACGTGCGACGCGAGCGGAGAGCGTTCGGGTCGGACAAGCGCAAGCCCCGGCTCGTTTCTTTTAAGTCCCTGCGGGTGCAGACAAGACCGCGCTTCGAGTCAAGACAGCAAACCACAAACAAAAGGAAACGAAAAACAATGGCTACTATGGCACAAGACCCGTCCTTCATGCTCGGACTGCGTGAAGGCGTCACTACGATTCAAGAGCGTCTCGACGGCTCTTTCCGCGGAAAATGCTACGACATTCTCTCCCGCGCGACTCCGATTTCGGGCGACTACGACAAGTCTTCCGGGCGTCCTGTCCGAACGATCATCAATCGTTCGTGGATGACCGCGGACAAGATTACTCCTGTCGCGGAAAAAGATTTTAACTCTCGCATTCTTAATTATCAGAAAGCGGGCTTCACGAGCGACGCGCACGACGACATGGTTGCGGGTCGCCACTATGTGGACACGAAGTATGAGGCGACAGTCGCCAAGCCGGAAGTGCTGGTCGATCACGCGTGGTTCAACAATCTGCAGGCGCTTCAGAACTCGTTCAATCTGCAGGGCGACAAGCAGGAGAAGATGGCGATCAACATTCTGACCGCTAAGAACGTGATGTGGCTCAAGGCGCTCACGGCTCCGCAGGTGCTCCGCGCGACGCGCAACGAGGAAAGCGACCTTTCGACGATGCTCGTCGATCTGCCGGCTTCCCGCTACCACGTCGCCGACACGAAGGAGACGGACGAAACGCTTTCGTTCCGCGAAATCGCGCTTCTGAACGCGCGCACGAAAAATATGAACGGCACGCGTAAGCTGCTCGCGATGAATCCGATTCAGCACGCGCTGTTCTACGACGTGAACAAGAATTGGCTGAAGAACAACGATTACGTTCCCGGTTCGGATCTCACGGCGCTCGACACGATCAAGCCGTTCCAAGGCGGCATCGTTCCGTTCCAGATCGAGGAAATCTCGGACGCGGACAACAATGTTCTTTTCGGGCTGGACGAATCTCAGATGATTCTGTTCAACGAAATGTGCGTGTCGAAGGTGCTTTGGGGCGGACTCGAAGCGGACTGCGAAGTCGATGCTCGCACCTATGGACAGGTGCAGTGCTGGCGCAAGGAAACGCTTTCCTACGTGCGCACGTCTGATCTCGGCGTCATGATCATCAAGATTCCGGGTCTGATTCCGACGCTTTCGGTCAAGAGCGGTTCGACGGAAGCGACGACGCTGACTCCGGCGAAGGGCGCTTCGAGCGTGACGCTTACGGTGCAGACGAACGACAAGCGCATGACCGCGCAGCCGTGGACGGCGGTGACGGATGCGGATTGGATTACGCTCACGCCGAAGACTGCTTCCGGTTCCGGTCAGCTGAAAGTCGAGTATGCCGCGAACACGACGGGCACGCAGCGCTCGGCGACGATCGAAATCGTCTCCGCCGTTCCGGGCTACGAAGGCGACGCGTCTCTCCGCAAGGTGATTTCGGTGACGCAAGCCGGCGCCTGATTTTGGGTTGTCAAGTTGAGTGAAAAAAGTCGGTGGCACCGGGGGTCGCGAAAGCGATCCCCGGTTTTTTTTTGCGGGCTGTGCGGCGGCTAATCGCGGCTCATGGCAAGCGCGAGGCGAAACGGGGAGACTGACGGGCGCATGAACGAGGATCTCAAATTATTCGGTTTCGCGACGGGCGAGGTGTCCGATTCGATTCGTTTTCGTTCGGATATCGACAAGTATTCGGGGAGCTGTCGTCTGCTGAAGAATTTCGACGTGGACGTGAGCGGCGCCGTCGTGCGTCGCCGGGGGTTCGAGAAACTCGCGGAGGCTGACATCGGGAACGCCTCGGACAAGAGCTTTCTTTACGCGGGGAATTTCTGCGGTCGGCAAGCGTTGTTCGTCTTTTCGATGAGTGCGGACGGCGTTCTGCGCGCGAGCTACTGTCTGCTGGACACGTTCGACAAGGTTTTCACGACGCTGGACATGACGGTGCCGGACTGCGACTATGAGGCGTTCGAGCCGAACATGGCTCGGTTTCGTCAATACAACGACGTGCTGATTCTGTGCGGTCGCGGGATTCCGCCGTGCGAGCTGCGCGTGTCGGATTTCGGGGAAACGCAGTATCCTTCAACCGCGACGGTTTACGAGTCCCGCGAAGAAGATCCGACGCAGGACAAAAACAAGTCGGCGACCTTGGTCAACGCGATCACGGGGGAATATCGCTGGACTTACAACATCAAGAAAAACCCTTACGTTCCGGATTTGAGCGAAGCGGAAACGCACGTCGGGTGGCAGGTGACGACTTCCCATCCGACACACCTTGCCCTTTCCGTAATTCCGAACGCCATGAGCGTTTCCGGCAACACGTTTTCAGCGTCCTTCACGACTTCTTCTTCCGGTAAGGAGTTGTTTGATTATGGCTGGTATGCTGAAGGCGACACTCTCTTTATCGGTCTTGACGTGAAGCTTCCTCGTCTCTTTCTCGACGGAGCTCAAGAAATTTCAATTTCGACCGGTAAGCGGTTCGACACGTCTTACGCGACCACGGTTCCTCAAGTGGACGTTTATACCGACGCTCTTCAGTCCTTCACGGCATCACTTCCAAGCGATCGCTATTACTCGTTTGACTGCAGATTTTCCTGTCGTTCTCTTTGGCAGCATTTCGTCGGTGGTGTTGAAGATTGGAGTTCTTCGCAAACCATCACTTCCGGAAGCACAGACGAAATTTCGGTTCATTTCGAGAATTTGGTCTATTCTTCCGTGTCGGTCACGGCGAAACTGACCTCTGCGGCTACAGGCGGCGTGATTTTCCGAAAGTTTCCTTTCACGATTCCTCCGTCGCTGAGTTTCGGCGTCGCTGACGGCGGCGCGTTTTCGTTCAAGGGCGGGACCGTGACGCTTCCTCCTGCGAACTACGCGAGCTACGACGACAAGATTCCCTTGGGCGCGATTTCGGACGCCGAAGTCTTCGTGCTTGAGGACACGAGCGGAGAAAGCCATTACCTCGATTGGGGCAAATGGGACGCGAGCAACTGCAAAAAGGCGGGGGCGGTCTCGGAGACCTATTACGCGAGCGGAAACACGACGCTTTATTTCTTTTCGAGCGGCGGCAGGTGGTGCGGGCAGCTCATACTTGAGGTGAGCTACGATCCCCCGGAAGTGGACGACGTGCAGTGTTCGTGGGTGTGCGTGGGTTCGATCACGGGCGCGACGGACGGCACGCTGAGTCCCGCTGTCAGCTACAAGGTGAACCACTACAACGCCCGCGTGCGCGTGCGTCTGGAATCCCGCAGTTGCGCTTATCACTACTACTACGAAGATTCGGATTCCAAGAAGCACGGCGAGTATGCGGCGGATATGGGCTGCAAGTGGACGCTGAAGATTTCGGGCGAGCGGCGGTATTACTTCAAAAAAAGCTCGGGGACGGGCGAGAGTTTCGCGGTGACGAAGATGAACGTGTGCCCGAACGAATTTTCTACGGCTCGTTATTCGGTCGGCGCGTTCAACAAGACGTTCGGCTATCCGCTGACCTGCGACATTGCCCAGCAGCGGCTGTGGTTCTTTTCGACCGACGGTTATCCGAAGTATTTTTGGGCGAGCAAGACCGACGATATCGCGAATTTTTCGACGGGTTCCGAAAAGACGGACGGGCTGTGCTTCGAGGGAGATTCGGGGATTCCGGATTACGGACGCTGGCTGAAATACGGCAAGGGGCAGTTTCAGTTCGGGTGTTCTCAGTCCGAGGGCAATCTTGTCGGCAAGGACAACGATTACTCGCTGAATCCGACGTCGCTTTCGCTGGAAAACGAAAGCGCGTGGGGCAGCTCGGACGCGGACGCGTGTCTGCTCGGAGACAAGATTTTCTACATCAAGGCGGGGAGCCAAATCATCCACGCGCAGGTTTACGATTCGGGTCGCGCGCGCTATGTTAGCGGCGAAGTCAACGTGCTGGCTCATCACCTGTTCATGCGCGGGCGCAAGGCTGTGAAGCTCGTCGGTCTGCGCGCTCCGGAAACGGCTCTTTTCGTCCTGCGGGCGGACGGGTCTCTCGCGCGTTTCGTCTTCAACGAGGAGCAGAACGTCGGCGCGTGGTCGCACTACACGCTGAGCAAGCCGGCGACGGACATCTGCGCGCTTATGGGCAGCGCGTCGGACGTGCTCGTCGCCATGTTCCGCGAGGGCAATCACTATACGTTCGCTTCGATGAATCCGCTGGGCGAGGTGTGGACGGATTTCGGCGGCGAGGACTACGAAAGCGAAATCGTGACGAACGCCATGAGCATCAGCGAGGGCGCGAGCTACGGCGGACGCAGTGTGATCTCGAAGCTCGATCTCTACGGCATCGCCGACGAAGGCTGCGCGTTCGAGGTCAGCTTCGATGGCGGCGCGAGCTACAAGGCGCAGTATCGCGGAATCGCGGACAAGGGTCTGTTTTCGCCGAACGCGGCGTGCCGCCGCATTTCGTGGAGCGGCAGGTATTCGTCGGAGGCGGCGATCGGGTTGCGGACACGCTGTCGCGGCGCGTTCGAGCTGCTTGCCGTCGGCGCGAACATCGTGCGCAGCGACATTCCCGCCGCCAAGGCATTCGAGAACAATCAGTAAAGGAACGACATGGAGAATCTGACGGAAGTATGCAACGCGGCTTTGAGTTCCATCGGCGAAACGACGGTGGAGCAATGGGACGGAACGGGAACGAGCACGCACGACGTGCTGAAGGCTCATCTGAAGCCGACCATCCGCGAGGTGCAGACGCTGTTGCCGTGGAGCGAGCTTGAGACGGACGCGGAGCTTCTCGCCGACGGCGGCTCGGGCGCGGACGGCGCGACGTTCACGCTTCCTGCAGACTGTCTGCGCGTGCTTCGCGTGTGCGACGCCGAGAGGGAGCTGCTTTACACGGAGCGAGGCGGCAAGTTTCACGTCGATTCGCCTTTTCCTCCGGAACGCGTGCAGGTCGTCTTTCTGCGCCATTCGGAAAACCCGCAGGAGTGGGGTGCGCTGCTGACGACCGCCGTCGTGAAACTGCTCGCCGCCCGCATTTATCCGGGTGTCGCGCATGATCTTTCGGGGACTGTCGGTCTTGAAAAGGAGTTCTACGGGACATATCTCGCGAGCATTTCGGACGCGGCGCAGTCTTCCTTGAAGGTTCGCGGCGTAAACCAAGGCGTTTCGTTGGACGGCGTGGTCGATTCCGCGCTGAGGGCGGTGGGCGCTCCCGCGATCGCGGATTGGCGCGGCGACGCGAGCATGATGGGGCGCGCGCTTCGCGGCGTGCTGCTTCCGACTGTCAAGGAAGTGCAGAGTCTGACACGCTGGACGGAGCTGATTCACTGTGATCGTCTGCAATGGACGGGCAGAGAGGGGACGCGTGACGGGCGCCACGTTTATTGCTACTACCGCCCCGAACGCTGTCTGCGCGTTCTCGCCGTGAGCTCGGACAAAAAGTGGTTCGAGGAAGGTTCGCGCATTTGGAGCGCGAGTGAACCCGACGGGCACGTCGAATCGCTTTACGTGCGTTATTCCGAGAACCCCGCCGAGTGGTCGAGCGAGCTTTTCGGGCTTGTCGTCAAGCTCGTCGCGGCACGCATCACCGCGACGGGGTTGGGCGATTTGGCGACGGCGCAGAAGCTGGAAGAACAGTTTTGGACGCGGGAACGTCCGCGCGTGGTGACGCAGGTGCTGAACCGACAGCGCGGCATGAGCAAAACACTGAAAACGGCAGGAGCGTGACATGGCTTGGGGCGCAGCAAGTAATTTGTCGATCGCCGGAGGTCTGTTCTCCGCAACTGGGAGCGTGCTTTCGGGGCTTAATTCTTACTACACGGCGAAGGCGCAGTCGAAGCTGCTGCTTTCGCAAGCGAAGTCGCAGGAGGCGGTCGCGAATCGGAACATCGCGAGCGTGCACAAAAATTCGGCGCTTCAGCTGAAGATTTTGGAGCAGACTCGGCTGAGCGCGGAAGCAGAGACGGCGAGCGCGGTGGCGAGCGCCGGCATCATGCAGAATTCGCAGACGGCGCAGGAAGTCCAGCGCAGGAACGACGAAGAGATCGCGTTTCAGAAGTGGCAGGTTCGGCAACAGGCGATCGAGCAGACCGTGCAGCTTCAGACCGAATCGCGGCTGAACACGATCGGTCTGCAGACCCAAGCGCGGCTGGCGAAAGCGACCGGCAAAGCGAATATGGTTTCGAGCATGTTCGGCGCGGCGGGCAGTCTGTTCGGCAGCGCGGCACAGGCGAGCGCGTTCGCGAAATAATGGAAAGGAAATCTTATGGGCAACATACCTATGCTGCAGGGAGGAAACGGCGGCGTGAAGCAGCCGGCACTTTGGAGCGACGCCGCCGTGGAGCGCGCCTATTCGCGCGTTTCGGGCGCTCTGGGCAAACTCGGCGAGGCTCGAAGCAGAATGTTCGAGGCTGCCGGCGACGCACTGAACAAGGGCTTCGACGCCGCCGCGCGAAACGTGAAGCGCATCCAAGACGAAGAAGATTTGCGCGCGCAGAAAACTTATGAGGTTCTTGCTTCGGAGCGTCAGACCGACCTGCAGGAGAAAATTCTTCGCGGGGACTTCGATTTGTCCACGCAGGAAAAGCTGGACGCGTGGGTGGTGCAGCAGCGCGCCGACTTCGACAAGTGGCACGATGAAACGGCGATGAACGATTCCGCGATCTCTCCCGCCGCGAAGCGCGTCGGCGCGAATCTGCGAAGCGCGGGGCGCGTGACTTTCGAGCATTTTCTTCGGACGAATTATTCGACGAAGTTCAAGGAGAACCGCGTGCGTGAAAAGAACGACTCTCTCGAAAGGCTGAAGAACGCTTCTGCCGAAAACGTGCGAGTTTATCACGACTTTGCCCTCGCGAGCGGCGCGACTCCGGACGAAGCGGCTTCCGCCGCGAAAATCAGCGCTCTGACCAACATGCAGAAGTTCACTGATTCCCGCATTGCGTATCTAAAGACGCTGGAGCGTGAGGAAGCCGTCAAGCAGTATCCCGTCGTTTTGAACGAGCTGCTGTCGAAGATCAACGAGCTGAGCAACTACGACGGCAAAAAGAACGACGGGAGCGAGGGGTTCGAACTGAGCAGCGAGGAGGCGCTGTTCCGCGACAAGATGCTTCCTTACTACAAAAAGCATTTTGACGCGGAATGCGCTCAATTCGCTTCCGAATTTCAGACCGCCGCGCGCGTGCAAGGATTCATGACGGCTTATTCCAACAGATTGTCCGACAAGTGCGCGGAGAGCAAGCAGCTCGGGCTGGCTCAGCTCGGTGAGGCGCTTGCCGAACGCATTCGATGGGCGCGCACGACGAAGGACGGCAAAGAGTTCGTGGAGACGTGCTTCGGCGGCGATTATTCGGCGTTCGAGGACGCGTTGGTCAAGGTGCACAAAGACAAGGAAAAGACTTTGAAGGAGATTTACGACGCTCAAAAAAGCGAGAATCTTCGGCTGGTGAGCGAGGGCGCGACGAAAATTCTTTGCGAATCGCTGCAAGCGACTCTCGCCGGCGCCGCCATCCCCGACGAGTGCAAAAAAAGTTATTCCAAGGTGTTCGGCGGGAATCCTCCCGTTCCGTTCATCATTCCCGACGGCGTCGGCGTCGCTTCCGGTATGCCGTTCGAGTCGAACGAATATCGCGCAATGAACGAGAAAGACGTCGGCTTCGGCGTGCTGAGCGAGAAAGCGAGCGCGAAAGTGCGTGTCCGGGAAACGGTGAAGCGTCGTCGCGTGGGCGCGCGCGAGCTTTGGGATATGCTGAATCTGTGCACGACGGCTTCCGACGGCAAGCACGTCGCTGAAGCGGCTATGGTGCACGATTTTCTTCGCAATCCGGAACTCGCCTTCACGAAAGAAGACGTGAAGCTGCTGACGCTTGCACTCGAAGGCGCAAGCAAGGGCGGGAACGCGGTGACGCAGATGGTTTCGCGCATCGAGAGCATTCGTGCTCAGTGCGAAGGCACGGTCGGCGCGCAGCGCAGCATCATCAACGGCAAGTCCTACAAAATTTCCGCCGAGGAGAACAAACACTGCCGCGACGCGATGCTGAAGGGGCTGGACAAGATGATCACGGTGCTTCAGAAGTGCAATTTTGACTTCGCGAACGCGGGCAGCTCGCTGGGCGCCGAAATCGAAGAAAACGTCAGCAAAATCGAGGAGATGATCCGAGAGGGCGCCAACTTCGATCAGAAGCTCGCCGTGTTGAAGCGTCTCGGCGCGAACGTCGGCGTCGTCGCCTTTGACGCGGGCTCTTACGACAAAAAATCGTTCGCGGACACGACTTCGGAAGTCGCTCCCGCCGGAACGAAACCTTCCCGGTTCGGCACGAACAAGGGCGTCGGCGGTTATGAATTTTCGGCTAAGCTCGGCAAGAACGCCGTCGTTGACGGAGACACGGTGCGCGTGACGGATGCGAGCGGCAAGAAGTTCGACGTGCGCATTCGCGGAATCAACACTGCGGAGAAAATCAATTTCGTCGATCAATTAGAGCGTTCGCTGGGCGTCAGATCGTCAGATTACCTTTCGGGCAATCTGAGAGGCGCGACGGACGTGCGCGTCGTCTTCGACGGCAGGGACAAATTCGGACGTCTGCTCGGCGACATACTTTATCGTGCGCCGAACGGCGAATGGCGTCTCGTGAGCGGTCTTTACGAGCAGAAAACTCGTGAGTTCGCCAAGCCGAAGGACGATTCGGTCCGCGGCGGAAAGTAGGCTTTGAGCGGGCTAACGCGGGCGAGACGCGCGGCGTCGCGCGAGCCGTTAAAACAGCTTCATGGCAAATGAAGAACTTGGCGGTCTCGCGGACGGCGCGGGCGATTTTCTGAATCCGATCTCCGAACGCTCGACGCTCGGCGGCGCTTCTCTCCCGAGACTGTCGATTTCAGCTCCTGCGAAGCGTTCCGGAGCGGTCGGCGGCGTGTTCGTTCCGACGGAGGAAAACGTCGAAGAACGCTTCGACGGGAACGGCTATGTGCCGCTTGCCGGGACGGCATCCGATCCGGAGGTTTGGGGCGCTCGCGTGTCTGAGGACGGCGTGCGAGTCGTGGAGGACGTCCGCGCGCCGCAGCGTCGTTGGCTGCGTGGGCTGACGAAGCTCGTCAACGAGGCTCGCGAGAATCCCAATAATGAGGAGCTTTTACTGAAAGCGGGTTTCGGGCTTTATCAGCTTCTGAATCCCGAGGCTAAGGAAGAAGATTATATCAATTCGATGGCGCGCGGTGAGTTCGGGACGGGCGCGCGGACCGCTTCCGGTGCGTTCAACGCGCTCACGAGCATGGTCGGCGACAAGGGGCTTCAGATTTCAGAGGTCGCCGACGCTCTCGACAGCGGTGAGATGACGATTGAAGGCGCGGCGGAAACGCTCGGTCTCGACGTCGGCGAGTATGGGCGGTTATCGCCCAACGAGATGGCGTCCCAGCTTCGAGATCGCGGATTTTTGGACAAGTCCGTGCTGGCTCGCTGGCGTGCGGCGCGCGCGGACGGTCTGAACGTCATCGAGACGCGTGCCGCACTGACGATAGGCGGACAGTATCGCTCGGGCATCGACAAGTATAAAATCGCGTCGGAAGCTCCTCGGTGGCTTATCGGTGCCGGCGTGAAGCCGGAGCGCGTCGCGAAGGTCGCGCAGTGGGCGAGCGTGTTCGCGAATGAAGATACGTCCAGCAGCTTCGGCATTTTGATGGATGCTTTCGGGACGGGCGCGAATGACGATGTGCGCGGTGTGTTTGACCTTGTTTCCCGCAATACGATCGAGCGGTTTTCTGATTCGCTGAGAAGGGAGCGCGGCAGGATGGACGGCGGCGCGTTCTTCGACAACGGCTCTCTGCCGACCGATTCGGGACGGCTGCTCCGTCGCGAGATGGAAAAGAGCGGTCTTCCGTTTCCGAAAGAGTCGTGGAAGGCTGCGCTTCCGGAAAGCGGCGAGATTTCGGGCGTGAGCTACGAATTTTCTTCTTCCGAGCAGCGCGAGGCGTTTTTCGACGCCGCCGAGAAAGTGGTTTCGCGTCTGCGCGACCAGCATGTGGCTCGGGCGGCATTGCTCGAAAATTTGTCTCGTCAGTATATGCACGGCGAAACGCTTTTGGGAGAGGCGGCGCAGCATTCGGGCAGCGCGCTTTATTCCGTTTCGCGTTCCATTCCGATTCTGCTCGGAGGAATCACAGGCGTCACTGCCGCCGCGAGCTATATTCCGACGACCGCCGGCGACATTTCGCGCAAGGCTGTCGCGAAAGGCGCGGATTTTGATTCTGCGACGGTCGCGGGGCTCGGTGCGGGTGTGACGGAGGCAGGGCTTGAGTTCGTCGGCGGTAAAGTGATTGCCGCCGTTTCCGGGCTTTCCCGCTTCGGCAAGACTGCGTTGACGCTCGGTGCGGGGCGCAGCACCGAATTGGCTAATCGGACGAACAGCGAGCTGGCGAGCATCTACGTGGACAGGACGCTGGCGCAGAAGCTCGGCAAGGGTGCTCTCGGCATGGCCGCGAGTGTTGCGGAGGAGCTGGTGACGGAAACCGCGCAGGAGGCGTCCAATTCGGGCTTTGAGCGCATGGCGACAGATGGATTCTCTTGGGATTCTTTCCGAAGCGGCGCGGTCGAAGGACTTGAGAATGCGCGCCAGCCGGCGTTCATCGGCGAGGTGGTCGCGGCGACGCTTCTGCTTCACGGTGCGGCGGTCGGTCAGCGCGCGCAGCTTCGTTCGCGGGACCGCGAAGCGTGTCTGAAGCATCTGAGGGAGAATCCCGACGTTTATGAGTCTCTGCGTGAGTTAGGAGTGTTCGGCGAGAATGCTCCGCTGAATCTCGACGCGGCGTTGAGCGGAGCGGAGAAAGAACAGATTTACATGGGCATGGTGCGACAGGCTTTCGGTGCACAGGCGACCGCGCGTTTCATGTCCGCGCTGGACGATGCGGGCGACAAGAAGGCGACGCGTCGCGCCAAGGGCGAGAAAGGGCTTTTTCCGACGTTGGACACGAGCTCGTTCGTGATGCGGGTGATGGGAGACGACGCACAGACGCGTTATGACCCGACGTGGAGCGCCGAGCAGAAGGAATCGCATATCCGCAAAATCGCGGAGGAAACGGGCGTGAAGTTCGACAAACGCATGGTCAAGGGCTTCGACGTGCTCGCCCGCGCGTCGGAAGCCGCGCTCGCGCAGGTGAAGGAGCGCGTTCGCGTCGCCCAGCGCGCCGAACAAAAGCTGAAAGAAGCGGAAGCAGAAACGAAAGCGGAGACCGAAAACGGCGGCAACGCCGCGCCCGCTCCGCAGAACAGCGAGAACGCCGACAACACGATTCCGATGCCGAAGCCGGCACAGGCGGCATCGACTACCCGCGGCGACGGACAGGGAAGCGCAAAGCCGGGTCGCACGCTGACGGACGAAAATGTGAGCGAAGTCGTGCAGCGTTTTATTTCCCGGCATGGCGACGCGCTCGGCGACGCCGACATCTCGAATGAGCTGCGGGAGCTGTTTCTGCCGAAGCCGGAGAAGGACGGAAAGCCGAAGCCGCGCACGGTGTCTCCGAAAAAGAATCCGAAGCACAAGAAGCCGAAAACGAAGGCGAACGTCGAGACGCAGGAGAGTGTCGAGCTCGACGAAAATGTGATGAATGCGCTAAAGGGGCTGCGTGCGCGCGCTTACAGCGCGTTTCAGTTCGAGTCTGCGCTTGAGGCTTATGCTGAGAGCTGCCGTAAAGACCTGCAGACGCGCACGAGCAAGGAGACTCGCGCGGAGAGGCTTGGTTTTTACGCGGCGAAGCATGCCGGCGTGACGAACGGCGTCGGGTCGTTCGCCGAGTTCGTGCGTTATTCTTGGGAGGCTCGCGCGGAAGATCGCAATCGCGTCGAGATGTCTGCGCTGACCGAAAAAGGGCGCGTCAAGCTGATCCGCATGATGAAAAAACTGTTCGGCATCGAGCTTGAAATCGGTGCTGTGCCGAGCTGGGCGAGCGCGGCGGATCGCGCGAAGATTGTGCGTGGCGAGGTGAACGGCATCTTCGACGGCGACCGTGCGTGGGTGTCGGACGTGAACGGCTTGGTCGGGACTACGCTGCATGAAGCCGTTTGGCACAACGTGTGGGCGCAGTGCGCGAAAGCGCGCGCGAAGCTGGAGCTGCTCGGCGATCGTGTGACGCCCGAGGAGAAAGAGCGGCTGGAGAAGCTGGCGGCGCTGGGCTACAAGATGAAGGAGTATGTTGCGAACGTTCCGCAGTGGCTTCGCGACCGCGTGGCGGCGGAATACGGCTACGGCGAGCGCGGCGGCGCAGAGGTGGCGGAAGTGCTTGAGGAAGTCGGCGCGTTTCTTTTCGAGACGGAGTTCGAGCAGGAGCTGCTTGATGAGCTGGACGACGCGAGCCACAAGTGGTGGACGAAGGTGCGCGGGCTGTTCGCGAAGGCGTTTCCGCTGGTGACGGGCAGAGGTGCGGATGACGAGGCGTCGTTTGAGCGCGCGGGCGGTCTGAGCGACGCGCACGCGGCGATGCGGGAGATGATGGACGCGGTGCTTGCGAGCGACGGCGAGGAGGCGGTAGGCGTCGGAGAGGAAGGAGAAGAAGGGGACGAAAAGTATTCGCGGAGACGTTCCGGAACAGAGAATGCAAAGAATCCCCGGGAAGCCTTGCCAGCCATTGGTCGTGAAACCAACCCGACGATCGCCCCCGAGGATTCGGGCGTAAATATCTCAATCACCGACGGAAATCGCAAGCAGATTCTTGATTCGCTTGACGGGTTGAGAGGAAAGAACATTCCCGATCCGAAACAATTCTTGTCCGCACTGAAGCGTGCGTTCGGGTTTAAAAGCGACAAGGGCAGCAAATATGTGCATCAGATTCGCGACGATGAGCGTCTGACTTTGAGAATCAGCGATCATCGAGCGAAAGCGATTCAGTTCGCCGAACGCAAAGAGCCTACAGGAAACACGAGTGTCGTCGTTAAGCTGTTCGATACTCGTTTTCATCCTGCTCGCGGAGCTGAGCTTGTTCAGTTCGTTTATTATCCGGACAAGTTTTCCAAGGCGAAAGCGGACGACATCGTTGATGGCGTGAAGAATTGGATCGACGTGGGAACGTTCAATGGGGCGCTGGCTGACTCCGTTGAGTCTTCCGGAAACGGGCTTGTAAGTCGCGGGGGAGTCGTGCCGCTGGACGCGAAGGAAGCGGGTAAGAAGCTGAGCGAGCTGGTGGACGACGGGGACGAGGTGGACGTCGGGGGCGTAAGCTACTCGGTCGTGCGCCCGGGCAAGGCGTTTCACGTGAGCGCGGCAGACTTCGAGAAGTTCGATTCGTTGTTCATGGGGACGGGGGAAGGTTCGCAGTATTACGGCTGGGGCATGTATTTTCTGACGCGTCCGAGGGTATGGAGGAACTATCGAGAGCAGTTCACCCGATTTGGGGAGGCGAAAGAACTTACACCCGAAATGCTTAAAAAGGCTTCCGAGCTTGAAAAGATTTATTCCGAAAAATTTGAAGCTGTAAAACCGATTCGAGAAAACTATTACGATCTACTGCATCAATGTCGCGACATTGAGCGGAAAATTGGTGAGGCTTGTGGGAGGGTGTATCGTAAGCTTTCGGCGACAGCGGAGGATGTCCGAATTTGGGAATTGGCATGCAGAACGTTTGCACACATCGAGCGAGTCAATAGTGCCCCGGATAATTATGACGTCGATTGCTTACTCAAAAACGTTCTTTCTTTCAAGCGCGAGGTTTCCAACAGTTCGTGTTCTCTGAAGCAGGAGCTGCTGGACGTTCTTGAATCGATTGATCCTCTTTTAGAAAAAGCGCGTGCGTTAAAGCCGGAGTTGGTTTCGTCTAAGCGTGCATTTGACATCGCCTCTGATTCCGCCATGCGTGCGTATGAGAACTGGTTTGCCGCTAAAACAGGGAGACCCGTTGTTCGTCCTTATACCTACCGTGTCGAGTTTGATGAGACGGCGGAGAATATGCTGGATTGGACGAAGGAGCTGACGCGGGAACAGTTTGACAAGTTTCTTACGGCGTTGCAGAAGCGGAACCCGGAGCTGGCAACGTTTTATGAATCGTATAGGGATCGTCCTCCTGTTCTTTCTCGTTTGCATACTGATGCAAGGGCAATAGACCGTCGCGACATTTCGTTGGCGTTGGACGACGCTGGCTTCATCGGGCACACGATGCCGGTGGGCGGGATGCACACGGACGATTATCGCCACGGGCACAACTACGTGATCTACAACGCGGATGAGCGGGTGCGGATTACGGGGAAGGCGCGGTTCTCGAAGGTGAGAGGGAATGGGAAGAATGAGACGAACGGGACTGCTGAGACGGAGTATCTTGAGTCGAGCGACTTCGGCGAAGATGGACGCGCAAAGCCCGAGATCTTGGCGGAAATCGAGGCGGAGAAGGCGAAAATCCGCGAAGATGCGCAGAAAAACGGTTCATTTATGAAGGCGCCGAACGGCGCGCCGTCGAAGCTGGACGCGGAGCAGTGGGTGCTGGTGCGGACGAAACGGTTCAAGCGGTGGTTCGGTGATTGGGAAGCCGCGGCGAAGCGGAAGGACGAAAAGGACGGAGCCGCTGGTGGTTTACCATGGGACGAGCGAGAAGTTTTACGAATTTTCGCACAAGTTCGGAATGCGGAACGGGTCTTCGCTCGGCAGAGGTTTTTATTTCACGGAAGATGAAGATTACGCGCGCGGCTACGGGAACGAAATCATGGGCGTGTTTCTCAACATCAGAAACCCGTTGGAGCCCGGGAGAAACAAGATTTCCAAAGAAGACTTGAAGCGCGTGATTCGGCGGATAGATCCGAACGGGGACACGGTTGCGGATTATGCGAGCAGCGACAGGGGGTATCCGGGCAAGGAATGGTATGAGCGTTCTCTTGAGGAAGCCGTGAATGCGATTTTCTCCGTGAGCAACAACTACGTTGAGACGTCGGATTCGGACATCCTCGGAGAGCTGTTTTCGGTGTGGGGCGGAGAATCTGCGCTTCGCGGGGTCGCCGATGTGTTGGGCTACGACGGCTTCATTCCGAAGCGGACGCTTTCGGACGACGTGAAAATCGCGTTTTTCCCCGAGCAAATCAAGAGCGCGACGGAGAATGCTGGGACGTATGCGCGGGAGAATCCGGACATTAGGTATTCGGTTCTCCGGAAGCGTGGGAAGTGGGACAATTGGCGGGTCGTCGATATGCAGGAGCTTGCCGAGTTGAACAGTAATTACGGCGCGCTGCGCGACAGCAAGCGAAAGATTGATTTCTATTTCAGTGTCGGGTCCGAGCGGGCTTATCTGATTCGGAAATCGAATTCACTTTCCGCTCCGTTTGACATCCTCGCCGTTTTCGACATAAATTTGCCGAAGGATGAATTTGAACGCAGGAGAAAACGAGCATACCAGCTCTTGGATGACGCCACGTCGCGCGGGCGTCTGCCATCTGTTGATTTATTGCGGGCTCTCTTCCGAGACGATATTTCAGACGCTGCTTTGTCTGAAAACGGAAAAGCAGCTTCTTCGGATGGGGCGTTCGATTCTGAATTACCACGAGAGGTCGGGGGTCTTCCCGGAGCACGATCAAGTGATGGAGATGCTTGCTTCGACAGCAACGGTAGGCTTGTAGCGTATAGAATCGGCGGGAAGTATGAATCTGAAGGCGCTTCTCTCCTGTTTGAGAACATCAAAGCAAATCGAGAAAGGCGTTCTTCCGGCGTTCCTAAATTTCAGTCTTTGATTCGTCCGCGTCGCGAAGGCACTTCTGACGGACAGCGTGCTTCGCGCGTGCGTCGTGATTCGCAGCGGAACTTTGAAGACATGATCGACGAGCGCGTTCGCGCGTGCGCGGCGAAAACGCTGGCGAGCGGCGCGGACAGGCGCGGCGAGGTGCTGCTGACGAACGACGTGCGGAACATGGGTGCGGCGGAGCGCAGCTACATCAAGGCGAAGGTGATGCAGATCTGCCAAATCGTGCGCGCAGCGGCGAAGAACCGCAGCTTCACGCCCGCCGAGGCGCGCGGCGCGGTGGCGATGGCGGCGTATAATTTGGCGCAGTCAGACCTTTATTCGAGCGCCTATGAGCAGATCTACTGCGGCGCGGCGACCGAGGCGAGCGTGCGCGATAAGATGCAGGAAGAAGAAAAGGCACGGGCGCGCGGCGAGCGCCCCGAGCAGCTGGCTCTCCCCGCCGGCTATTCCAAGAGCGCGGGCGAGGCGGCGCGCAAGCTGAAGTTGGCATCGGGACAGGCGGCAGCGATGGAGCAAAGCGAGCGGCAGGAAGAACGCCGCGCGGTGTCGTTCCGTTCGCGCCTGTCCGAAATGCGCGACAAATACGGCAAGGACGGTAAGGCGGCGAGCGAAGTCGAGGCGATGGACGGGTTCATCAAGGACGCACTGGACGGCGCGCTTCCGGACGCGATGATCGCGAAGCTGCGCGGTATCCGCGACGGGCTGGTGAGAGGCGAGTATGAGGCGCGCGAAGGTGCTGCCGAAGCCGAGCAAACCGCGCTGCGGAACAGGCTTGCTGCTGCGGGCGACGTGCTGACCGAAGCGACGCGCGCGCTGGGAATCGCGAAAGCGATGCTGGAGCGCGGAATGCCGAGCGTGAAGGACGCGGCGGCGCAGAACCGCGCGGACGCGGCAGACAGGGAATCGGACGCGCGCGAAAGTGAAGTGGAGGACGCGTTCGAGGATTTGGATCCGGCGACGGAGGCGCGGCGCGTGGTCGCGCAGCTGGCTGCGGACGCATGGAACAAGGTGCTGCGCGCGCTGGGCGTGGAAGGCGCGGACGCGGGCTTTGACGCGTTGAAGGACGACCCGGGCAAGGTCTATCACGCGTTTCAGTCTTCGCTGGCTACGGCTCGGGCACAGTTCGAGGCGAAGCTTGAGGAGTTGGACGCGCAGATAAAGTCGGGCGTGTTCACGACGGACGAAAAGCTTGAGATGAATGCGGAACGAAACCGAATGTTGGACGCGCTGCGTCGTTTCGACGGCATTTTCGACGAGGGCAGCGATTTCGTGCGCGCGTTCAAGCAGGACGTCGCCAAGCTTGCGGAAACGGCGCTCGGGAACGGCTCGGACGGGCGGACGCTGGACGCGCTGGGCGCGTTGGAGCGCGCGCAGACGCTGACGGACGCCGTGACGGCGGCGCACGAGCTGCTTTCGTTGTCCGCTCGACAGAGCAGCGAGGCTCGCGCGCCTTTCGCCCGCGGGCGCCTGCTGAATCTCGTGCTGGGTCTGCCGAAGCTGGATGAGCGCGTGAACGACGACGCGGCTTATTACACGCCGGAGTTCCGCGTGTTGTGCCAGCAGCTGCGCGACGTGGCTCGCGAGTATTGGGACAAGCCGTTTTCCGAGGTGCGTGCGGCGCTGGACGCGCTCGCCGATTCCAAGGAGCGCGACGATCATTCTCGGGCTCGCGAGTATGCGCTGATGCTGATCGGCGGCGGCGGGAACATGTCTTCGGAGATGGCGGATCGCGCGTTTTGGCGGATTCTCTCGATGCGGGATTTCTCGTTCCTTGAACAGCGCGAGAAAGTGCGCGCGATGCGCGAAGAACAGCGTGAGCGCGCCAAGGATTTCGTCGAGGCTCTCGGCGAGAACGCCCATCAGCAGGAGGGAAAACGCAGTCGCGGCGGACCTCGGCAGGGGATTTTCTCTGTCGGCGACAGGCTTCGCGGTCTCATCAAGCGGGCGAGCGGCGTTCTTTACGACCGCGCGGAGGCATTCGTCATCAGCTTGGAGCGCGATTTGAACGACGCCTCGGTGCGCTTCGACACGCTTCGCGGCGAGCAGCTGGAATGGGAAGAAAGCGTGTGCAAGCGCATTTTCGGCAAAGGCTGGGCGGCGGCGCTCTACGAGCTGGAGACGATGCCGGTGTCGGCGAAGGATTTGAAGGATTCGGGCAGGTTTGACCATCGTCGGCGCGAGCGGCTCAAGGAACTGACGCCGATGCAGCTTCTGAACATCTACATGTCGGCGCGGCAGAAGTCTTTTCAAGCCGTGCTGGCGATGCCGACGTCGCTTTCGGAAAAAGACCCGGAAGCCCTCTTGGCTCGGCAGGAGTATGTGCGCGAGTGCCGCGACGGCGGCGAGCTGGACATGTTCATCCGCACATGGCGCGGCGGCGTGTTGTGGAAGCTGAAGGAGGCTTGGCGTGAGCGCTGGGCGGAGCTTTATCCGCAGCTGAACGCGGCTTACCGCGAAGTTTATGGGTTCGACATGTTCGATCCGTTCGGCGAGACGGATTATTATCCGCTCGGGTATCACAACGGGAGCGGCATCGGCGAGCCTGGCGCGACCGTGCTCGCCGTCGGGCGTCGTTTTCAGTCTCGCGTGCTGAACACGAATGAGCTGAACGCGGGGCGTTCGTTCTTGTCGGTCGTGCACGATCAGATGATGGAGACGATGCACGCAATCGCTTACGCGGGAACTCATTTGAACGTCGAGCGGCTGTTCTTCACGGATGAGTTCTCGACGGCGCTCGAAACGCGTGTGCCGAAGGCGGATTTGGACGGGCTGAAGTCGCATTTGACGCGCGTGCTGGGGACTCCGGCGCAGCTCGCCCGCGCGGACGAAAGCAAGGTCGGTCCGCTGATGATGCAATCGACGAGCTTCGTCGCGCTGGCGGGCAGCTGGATGTGCATGTTGAAACAGGCGTTGAGCGCGGGAACGCTGCTTGGCGAGTCCGATTTCGGCGTCGCGCGGGATTTGAAGGCTGGGCTGTTTCCGCTGCGCGTGACTGCGTTCCTCGGCGACGCCAAGGCGTTTTTCGCGCATCCCGCGGCGAAAGCTCGCTGGGACGAATATGCGCGTTCGCGGCTGGACGACGCGCTGCGCGGCAAGCTGACGACGCCGGGACGGCTGTTGCGGCGGCTGAAGGACATGGCGATGTCTCCTGTCGGCTTCGGCGACGCGATCGCGGCATTGATGGGACTCGGGTATTACCATGAGTATTACGTGGACGCGCTCGACAAAGGCATGGATGAAGCGAGCGCCCGCGATTGGGCGGCGAAGCGCTACATGGACCAGTTCGAGAAGTGTCAGCAGACTCGCCGCGCGACGAATATGACGTCGCTGCAGCGTAATCCGTCGAGCGTGGCGCGCATGTTGACGCAGTTCCGCACGCAGAACGACCAAGCATTTTCCAACGAGCTGCGTTCGTTCGCGGACGTGTTCGGCTCCGGCAAAGCGGGGCTTACGAGTTGGAAGCGGTGGAAGAAGCTCGGCAAGAGGGTATTCGCCTACCATCTGCTTTATGGCGCGGCGCAGGACATCGTGCTGCAGCTGGTGCTTTCGGCGCTCGCCGACGGCGACGATGACGACGATAAGCCGCTTTGGGAGCGCATCGATTGGCGGCAGACAGGCGTCGCTACGCTGCTCGGCGGCGCCAAAGGCTCGGTCGTCGGGTCATTGCTCTTCGGTTTGGCGGATACCTACGGGTGGCTGAGCGAGGCGTTGACGGGCGAGAAGAAGCGCGTGCCGGCAGGGACGGTGCTGTCCGAGACGTCCGCGTTCTCGATCTCGGAGCGGTTCGTTCGCGAAAGCTGGCGTGCCGGGAAGGAGACTTGGTATAAGCTCCGCGACGAAAACCCGAACATGCCGGACTTTCCGAACGAAAAGACTTGGGGCGACATCATGCGCAGCTGGGCGAAAACGACGGGCGGCGGTCGCTACGCGCTGAAGCTTTACGACGCGGTGTTCGGCGACGACGGCGACGACGCCGAGTATAGTCCCGACGGCTATTGAGCGGGACGCAGCTTCGGCAGGACGGCGAAGTAGGCTTCAGCTTCGGCTTTGGTCTGCTTCGCCGCCTCGTAGTGCCGTTTGAGCGTGCCGAGGGACGTGTGCCCCGTGGCGAGCATGGTCGCGTGCTGGTTGCGCGTCAGCGACGTCAGCATGGTGGCGAAGGTTTTTCGGAAAACGTTGTGTTTGATGCCGCCGACGGCGCGCGAAACGCGGCTTGCGAGGGCTTCGCTGACGTTGAACGGGTATTCCTTGTAGGCTTTGAGCCAAACGAAGGCTGTGCGCGGAGCGATTTCGGCGTCGAGCGTGCGCGCGATACCAAGTTTGGATTTGGTGGCGCGGACGCGCAGTATTTCGGCGTCGAGATCGACGTCTTCCCATGACATGCGGCGCGCTTCGGAAGTGCGCAAGCCGAAGAAAGCACGGACTGCGAAGAACGGAATCGCTTCGGGGAAATTTCGTTCGAGGGCGTCGAAGATGGCGGCGGTTTCGGCGGCGGTGTTGTATTCCGGCTCCTTCACGACCATTTTCGGCAGCTCTCGGTCGTCGAAGTCCGGCATGTCGCGCAGCCATTTCTTCCATTTGAGCCAGCCGGCGAACACGCGCGCGGCGTTGAATCTGTTGAAAATCGTTCTCGGCGCGACGCCCGTCGCGATTTCTTCGGCGATCCAGCTCGAAACGTCGTCGTTCGTCAGCGTCGAAGCCGGCATGTCCGAGAATTTTTTGAGGAATCCTTTGAGCTGCGAGCTCGTGCTGGAGATGTATTTGGAGGTTCGTTTCTTGTCCTTGAGGTATTGCAGGTATTGGTCGAGGGCTTGGGCGATGGTCGGGCAGTTTTCGGGCGGGTGCTTCGACAGGTAGAAGTCCACGGCTTGGGTGAGCGACGCGTTGCCGAGCTTGTTTTTGCACAGGATAAGTTCGGCGACGTCTTTCGCTGTGACGTTGAACATGCTCTGCTGTCGCCATAGCGCGAGTTGCGTGTCCGCCTCCGCGCGAGTCTTGAATGACTTGCAAAGCTTCTTCCCTTTGATGCAGATTCGCACGCGATAGGGCTTTGCCGAGTTTCTCTTCTCTATGTTTTTCATCTGTTTGTTGGACAAATTCTGGACAAAATTTGATGAAAATAAAGAAAATAATGAATTTTCGCGCGAAAAGTGCGAGATAGCCGTAAAACAAAGAAAATCGCTTCTAAGCCGCATAAATGCTGGCGTCAGTGTTCATGCGGGTTTCACGGTTTTTCGCCTCAAAAGGCTTGTGGGTAGAACGCTTACCCTCCTATAAAAATTCGCGTTCATTCGCGCTTTTCGCGGTCGGATTTTTCAGGCGGAAGGCGCGAGGAGCGTCGCGGCGTCGCGGGCGAAGGGGAAGGTTTCCGTTTCGATGCGGGCGCGGAAAAGCTCCAGGTTCGAGCCGTAGAAGAACTCGCGGTGCGGGCGGTCGTAATCCGTCACGTTGTAGGAGCCCGGCTCTTCCCGCAGAAAATTCTCGGCGAAGGCCGCCGCGTTTTCGTCGGGCTTCGGCGGCTTCATCCGCGCGAAAAACGGCGGCGGATTCTCGATCCACTCGAAAAAGCGCGCGACGAGCGTCGCCGCGAAATCCTCGGGAACGGCTTCTGAACGGACGACGGTCGCGGCGAGCTGTTTTTTTTCTCCGGACGCGAGCGCGACGAGGCGGAAGTTCGTTCCCGGGAACAGCGCGCGCGCGAACGCCGCGGCGGCGACGGCGCGGATCGCACGCGCCCATTCGCCGTAGGCGCGCGGGAACGCCTCGAAAATCCAGAGCGGCGCGCCCGCGCTTTCGGGGCGCGCGACGTTCCGGAAACGCGCGCGGATGCGGACGGCGCGCGGCGCGTTCCCGCCGGCGGCCGCCTCGGGCACGGCGAGTTCGCGTTCGCCGACGAGCGGCGCGACGCGGACGAGCTTTTCGCCGATTCCGAGCCCGCCGAGCGCGTTCGACGGCTTGAGCTCGCCCAACGCGTCGTCCGCGCTCGCGGCGGGATCGGTCAGCGCGGAAAGCGCGCCGGCGGCGAGCGCCTTTTCCGCCGTCTCCACGAGCTCGCGGCGCAGCGCGGCCTCTGTTGCTTCCGACGGATTTCCGCCCGCGCCGAAATCCGCGTCGGGCAGCGTTCCCGCGGCGACGTCGAGCAGCGTCGGCGACTTCGCGCTCTCGTTCTCCGGATCGTCGTCCTCGGGCTCGTTTTCCTGCCGGGCTTCGCGGCGGCGCAGACGCTTTTCGCAGACGAATTTCGCGGGATCGGCGAAAAAGTCGGCGAGCGTTCCCGCGTCGAGCGCGGAAAAGATTTTCGCTTCCTTTTCGGAAAGGGCGAAGCCGGGCGTTCCCGCGAACGGCGACCGCCACGGCTCCGAGCCCGGGCGCGCGAGCGCGTCGAGGATTTCGCGCGGACGGGCGGGGTGCTCGAAGATGAATTTTTCGCGCGGCGCGAGCGCTTCGGCAACGTCGATGAATTTGGCGAGCGGGCCGCAGGGCGGAATTTCCGCGTTGTCGCCCGCGCCGCGTCCGACGTAGGAAAAGCGCAGGCAGCGCCGCGCCGCGAGCACGGCTTCGAGCAGCAGCAGACAGTCTTCGTCGCGCGGCGTGCGGTCCCAGAGCGCGAGCTCCGAGCCGCGTCCGCGCGGCCATTCGGCGATGAGGTCGAAGGCGGATTTCGGCGCGGCGCGCGGGAACGATTCCGCGTTCATGCCCGCGAGAAATATCACCTTGGCGGGAATGTTGCGCAGCGGCTGCAGGCGGCAGAAAGTGATCTTCCCGCGCAGCAGTCCTTCCGCGTGCCCGCTTTCCCAGGAGCGCCCTTCGAGCGAGGCGATCGCGGTCTTGAGCGAGCAGACGTCCGCGTCCGTCAGCCCCGCGTTTTCCGCGTCGCGGCGGAGCGCGTCGATCGCGGAATAAAGCAGCGTCTGCTCCTCCTGTTCGTCCTCGTCGAAGGCGAAGAGGCGCGCGGCGATTTCGTCGCGCAGAAAGGCGCTCCACGCGGGAACGCTTTTCTTCTCGCCGTCGAAGGCGCGGCGCGCGGCGTCGAGCGCGTCCGCGAGCGCGGCGAACTTCGCGAGCAGCGTCGCCGCGTTTTCGGGCAGGTCGGCGAGCGGGAGCGTCGTCGGGATGCCGCCGAACTCGCGCGGAATTTCCGCGGATTCGTCGTCGAGCATCACGCCGAGCGCGCAGCGGCGCAGCGCGAACGCCCAGGAATTGCGGTAGAACGTGCCCGCCGCCGCCGAAGCTTCGCCGTCGCCGCGGGAGGACGGCTCTCCGCAGACGACGAGCGGCGCGTCCTCGAAAATCTTTTCTTCGCGCGCCTGCGCGTCCATGCCCCAGCGCGCGTTGGAGCGGATGAGGATTTTCCGGAGCGCGGCGACGTCCGCTTCGTCCAGCTCGAGCCCGCGCGCGAGCGGCGGGGAGTCGAGCAGCGCGAGCGTTTCGCCGAGGCGGATTTCGCCCTGAGCGACGCGCAGGATTTCGAGAAACGCCTCGATGCCGCGGAAGCGTCCGACGTCGCCGCGGTCGGCGAGCGAAAACGGAAATTCGGAGCGCCCGAAAACGGCGCGGACGAAGGGCGCGTAGGCGTCCGTGTCGGGCATCATCACGAGCACGTCGCGCGGGCGCAGCTCGGGATCGCGGCGGAAGAGCTCCCGCATGTCGTCGCGCAGAATCTCCATCTCGCGCATCGGCGAATGGGCGACGTGGACGCGCAGGGAAACGGCGTCGCGCGCGTCGGCCTCGACGTCGGCGGGCGGCGGCGTGACCGCGTTCCCGTCGGCGGGCGTTCCCGCGGCGCGCGCGCGGACGACGTTTTCGCGTATGTCCGCCTGGATCGCGTGCAGGAGCGAATCGCGCGGGGGCGGCGCCTCGTCCGTCGAATCCGCGTCCGCGAAGCCTTCGTCGACGAGGCGCATGGCGAGCATGCGCGCCGCCTTGCCCCAGGAGAGCAGCAGCTCGTTGCCGCGGGCGGCGGCTTCGTCGCGGAGCAGGGAGATCCACTCGGCTTCGCTCTTCAGCTGCGGGCGGCGGCGCGCCTCGCGCAGCAGCGTCTTTTCGTCGCGCGTCTCGGTCCACAGGTCGGACGAAAGCGTGTGGCAGTAGAAGAAGACCTCCGCGCGCTCGGAGAGGCGCAGGAGCATTTCGAAATGCGTCCGCGGGAGCGCGGTCGGCGCGAAGACGAAGAGGCGGTGCGGGAGCGCGGCGGCGTCGGGCAGGGCGTTCCCGCGGATGAAATCGAGCGCTCGCAGGGCGGGAACGGACGCGTCGTCGAGCCGGAGCGCGCGCCACAGGCGCCGCTGGCGCGCGTATTCGGCGAGAAATTCGGCGTCGCCGCGCGGCGCTCCCGCCGTTTCGTCGTCGTCCGCGCCGCGCTGCCAAGCCTCGATCATTTCGGGGCGGAAGCTCTGGTAGCGCCAGAAAAGATCGGCGAGCATCCGGGCGAGCGTCATGCGGTCCTCTTCCGTGTCTTCGCGGAAGCGGAAACGGAATTTTTCGGGCACGGCGGACCCGGCGGCGTCGGCCTCGCCGAGCGCGCGGAAGATGCGCCAGGCGAGCGCGTCGCCCGCGACCGCGGCGTCTGCGGCGGCCTCGTCGGGCTTTTTCCCGAGGCGGGCGAAGAAGTTTTCCGGCGAGAGAAAGTTCACGTTCGCGCAGACGCCGTTGCGTTCGGCGATGAAGTGCTGCAGCCAGACGCGCTGGGCGGCGTTCATCACGAGCACGGTTTCCGGCTCGAACGGGTCGCGCCGCTTCGCGATTTCGTCGGCGAGAGCGGCGGCGAGACGTTCGAGCGAGAATGCGGGCACGAAGCGGAAGCGTCTTTCGGGGGCGGGAGTCATTTTTCGGAGAAGCGAGTTTTTTTTGAGGGGAGTCAGTATTTTACGGATACGCAGAAGCGGTTCGCGTCGGCGAGGAGCAGGGCGGCGGCTATCGCGAGGACGTAAACGCCGAGCGTTCCCGCCGAGCCGGACGGATCCGTCAGCGAGAGCCCGAAGGAGAGCGCGACGAAGACCGCGCCGAGCACGCAGAGCGCGACGCGCGTTCCCGCGCCGAGCAGGAGCGCGACGCCGGCGAGAATCAGCACGGGGCCGAGCGCGAAGCGGAACGCGTGCAGCGTCCAGTCCGGCAGCAGCGGGTCGCCGAGCAGGCGCTCGAACTCGCGCGCGGGAACGCCGACGTAGTTGCCGAGCGCGTATTCGCGGACGAGGCTCACGACGGTCTCGCCCGTCTCGGGATCTTCGGAGACGCGCCGCGAGGCGACGGCGAACTTGCTCGCGCCGCTCGCGATCGCGCAGGCGGCAAGCCAGAAGCGCAGCACGAGGAAGGCCGCCGTGCGCGCGCGGTTTCGCGGCGTTTCCGCCGCGGATTTTTCTTCGGGATTCATGCGGTCGAGCGTCCGCTTTTTCCCGCGTTCGCGCAAGACAGAAAAAAGCGTTGAAAGCGCGTTTCGCCGCGAACATAGTTGAGCGCAGAGAAAATCGCCATGCACAAGATCATCTTCGCAGTCTGCGCCTTCATCGTGTTCGTCGCCGCCGTGTTCTTCTGCGCCAGAAGCCTCGGCGCCGCGTTCCCGTCCGCGACGGTCGAGGAGACGGAGGACGAGAACTTCCTCCGCGGCAAGGCGCTTTTGCTCGAACAGAACGACGCCGCGGCGATGGAGGCGTTCTACAAGGTCGTGAACGCGCGCGAGGACGCGCCGGAAGCGCACCTGGAGCTGGGCGTCATCGCGCTGCGCCGCGAAATGCCGCTGGACGCGCTTTTCCACTTCCGCCAGTACATGCGCCAGAGCGCGAACGAGCAGCAGAAGCGGCTCGTCGAGGAACAGTGCGCGGCGGCGCGGAAGATGTTCCTCGCGCAGCTGCCCGGCAAGCCGTTCGAGACGGACGTTCCCGCGCCGAATCTCGAAAAGAAATTTCTCCAGCTCAGCAAGGAAAACGACGCGCTGAAGCGCGACCTGCAGATGGCGCGCCGCCGCATCTCGGACCTGGAAAAGCGGCTCGTCCGCCCGGGAACGCCGCCGTCGGCGGGCTCCGAAGTCGTCGCCGAAACGCCGGCGCCGCGCGCGGAGACGCCCGAGCCCGACGAGGCCGGCCGCGTTCCCGTTCCCGCGACGCACACGGTGCAGCCCGGCGACACGCTCGTGAAGATCAGCAAAAAATACTACGGCACGCAGAACCGCTGGAAGGAAATCTACAACTACAACCGCGACGTCCTGCGCACGCCGAGCTCGCTGAAGGTCGGCGCCGTGCTCAAGCTGCCGCCGCAGTGAGCCGCGCGAATTTTCTCCGCACGCCATGCGCCTGAACCGTCTGCGCGTATCGAATTTCCGCAACATCGGATTCGCGGATCTGGAATTTTCGGGAACGCGAGTCTTTCTCTTCGGCGAGAACGCCCAGGGCAAGACGAATCTGCTCGAGGCGGCGAGCCTGCTGACGGCGTTCCGCTCCTTCCGCACGCGCGAGCTGGGGCGCCTCGTCCGCCACGGCGAAAAGCTCGCGCAGGCGGCGTTCGAGCTCGCGCACGAGCGCGAGGGCGACACGCGGATTCTGCTTTCGCTCGGCTCGGCGGGAACGAAGCGCGTCGAGCTCGGCGCGGGAACGCCCGTCGCCAGGATGCGCGACTTCGTCGGCCGCTTTCCCGCCGTCGTCTTCGCGGCGGAGGACGTCGCCGTGCTGCGCGGCGCGCCCGCGCAGCGGCGGCGCTGGTTCGACCTGACCTTTTCCGCCGCCGACGGCGCGTATCTCGAACGCCTGCAGCGGTATTGCCGCGCGCTCGAAGCCCGGAACCGTCTGCTGAAGGCGGAGGCGGACGCGCCCGCGCAGTTCGCGGCGTTCGAAAAAGTGCTCGCGGAAAACGGCGCGGAAATCGTCGCCGCGCGGGAACGCGGAGTCGCTGAGCTCGCGGCGCGCTTCGCCGAAATCGCCGTGCGGATTCTGAACCGCGACGTCGCGGCGGAGCTGCTCTACGCGCCGAGCCGACGCGAGGCGGACGCTGCCGGCTGGGAGGCGTTCTTCGAGCGTTCCCGCCGCACGGACCGGCTTTTCCACGCGACGCAGAAGGGCCCGCACCGCGACGATTTCCGCTTTCGCCTCGACGGGCGCGACGCGGCGGAGTTCGCCTCGGAAGGGCAGCAGCGCGGGCTTTCGCTCGCGCTCGGGCTCGCGCAGCTCTCGCTGCTGCGGGAACGCACGGGCGTCGCGCCGATCGTGCTCGCCGACGACGTGCTGAGCGAGCTCGATCCCGCGCGCAAGGAAAATTTCTGGCGCGAGCTCGGAGACGGTCTCCAGGTCGTCGCGACGGGAACCGTCCTGCCCGCGGACGCGGCTTCCTGGCGGATCTTCGACGTCCGCGAAGGAAAATATTTTCCCCGATAAGATTTCATCGTTTTCGACATGAGGAAATTCATCTTGGCATCGGCGTCGCCGCGGCGGCGCGAACTTCTTGAAAAGGCGGGCTTCCGCTTCGAGACGCGGACGGCGGACGTCGTCGAGGACGAGGATCCCGACGGCGACCCGCGCGCGGCGGTCGCGCACAACGCGCGCATCAAGGCGCTCGCCGTCGCGCGGGAGAATCCCGACGCGCTCGTGCTCGGCGCGGACACGACGGTCGCGTTCGGCGGCAGGGTCTTCAACAAGCCGGCGGATCTCGCCGAGGCGCGCGCCATGCTCAAGACGCTCGGCGGGAACGTGCACACGGTCTATACGGGCGTCTGCCTCGCGCGGGAACGCGACGGGCTGCTCGAGGAAAACGTCTATGCGTGCCGCGTGCGCTTTCTGCCGATCGACGACGCCGTCGTCGACGCGTATTTCGGAATCGTGAACCCGCTCGACAAGGCGGGCGCCTACGGCATCCAGGAAGGGCGGGAGCTCATCATCGCCTCCTACGACGAGCCGCTGAGCAACATCATGGGGCTCCCGGTCGAGCTCGTCGCCCCGCGCCTCCGCGAACTGCTTGCGGACGCCTGAGCGCGCGTTTTCCGCATTGACGCGCGGGAGCCGCGGGCGTAGATTTCCGAAACGAATTTACCCTTTCGTTCACAACCGAAATTACACCAATCCAAATCAAAAAAATCATGAAACCTACACTCCTCGTTCTTGCCGCAGGCATGGGCAGCCGCTACGGCGGACTCAAACAGATGGACCCCATGGGGCCCTCCGGAGAAACGATTCTCGACTATTCCGTCTTTGACGCGATTCGCGCCGGCTTCGGCAAGGTCGTCTTCATCATTCGTCCGGACTTCGAAGAAGCGTTCAAGGAAATGATCGCGAAGAAGAACCTCCCCGTTCCCGTCGATTACGCGTTCCAGACGCTCGACAAGCTCCCGGCGGGCTTCTCCGTTCCCGCGGGCCGCGAAAAGCCCTGGGGCACGACGCACGCGATTCTCTGCGCCAAGGGCGTCGTGAAGGAAAACTTCGCCATCATCAACGCGGACGACTTCTACGGGAAAAATTCCTACGAGGTGCTCGCGAACTACCTGAAGGATCTCGACCCGAACTCGAGCGCGTTCTCGATGGTCGGCTTCCTGATGAAGAACACGCTCTCCGAGCACGGCACGGTCGCGCGCGGCGTCTGCAACACGAACGCCGAAGGCTTCCTCACCGACATCGAAGAGATGACGAAGATCGCCAAGGTCGGCGAAAACGGCCGCAACACCTACGAAGACGGCACGACGAAGGACATTCCGGGCGACACGCCGGTCTCCATGAACATGTGGGGCTGCACGCCGAAGCTGTTCGACCACCTCGACCGCATCTTCCTCGAATTCATGAAGACGCGCGGCACCGAGCTCAAGAGCGAATGCTTCATCCCGATGACGATCGGCCAGCTCATCAAGGAAGGCAACGCGACCGCGAAGGTGCTCCGCACGGACAGCGCGTGGTTCGGCGTGACCTACAAGGAAGACAAGCCCGTCGTTCAGGCGAACATCAACAAGCTCATCGAAGCCGGCGACTATCCGTCCAACCTTTGGGCGAAGTGAGAGAGAAAGCTTAAAGTTCAAGGCTTAAAGCTTGAAGAAAAAGCGTTCCCGCGCGGGAACGCTTTTTTTTTGACTTGCGGGAACGCCGCGGCAAAATGTTCCGCCAATCTCGGGGCAGGGTGCGATTCCCTACCGGCGGTGATTCGGCGTCCGCGCCGAAAAGCCCGCGAGCCCGAACGCGTTCCCGCGCGCGAAGGCAAGATTCGGTGAGATTCCGAAGCCGACGGTAAAGTCCGGATGGAAGAGATGTGAAACGACGCGTCCGCGCGTCGGCGTTCCCGCGTTCCGAGGATTGAACATTTTTTGCCTGCATCATGAAAACGGAAATCAGTCTTTTGGAACAGTTCGGCGACGCGCGTTCCCGCGTCGAAAACGCGCTCGCGGCGCTCCGCTCCGGAAAGGGCGTGCTCGTCTCCGACGACGCCGACCGCGAGAACGAAGGCGACCTCATCTTCGCGGCGGAAACGCTGACGACGGAGCAGGTCGCCATGCAGATCCGCGACTGCAGCGGCATCATCTGCATCTGCGTCACCGCCGAAAAGGCGCGCGCGCTCGACCTGCCGATGATGGTGCCGGACAACACGAGCCGCTACGGCACGGCGTTCACGATTTCCGTGGACGCCGCGAAAAACGTCTCCACCGGCGTTTCCGCCGCCGACCGCCTCGAAGCCGTGCGCGTCGTGCTTGCGGACGACTCGACCCGCGCCGATCTCGCCGCGCCGGGGCACATGTTCCCGCTCGTCGCGCGCGCGGGCGGCGTGCTCGAGCGCCCCGGCCACACCGAGGCGACGGTCGATCTGATGCGCCTCGCGGGTCTGAAGCCCTGCGGCGTGCTCTGCGAGCTGACGAACCCCGACGGCACGATGTCGCGCCTCCCCGAAGTCGCCGACTACGCGAAGAAGCACGGCTTCCCGCTCGTCACCATCGAGGACCTCGTCGCCTACCTCCGCGAGAACAGCTGAGAAAAGGCGCGCGCGGGGGCTTTTTCCCGCGAAAAGGCGCGGATTCGCGCGTTCCCGTTGACAAAACGGCGCGGGAACGCTTAAATCCGTGAAATTTTATGGCGAAAACGGCTCTCAGCATGAAAAAAAGCATGAACGCTTCCGACGACGAAAGCGCCCGCCGTTCGATTTTCGGCTCAAACTTTTTTGAAAGTTTGAGCTTTTTTATGGCGTTCGCGACTTGAGCGCGCACGCCGCGGAATTTCACCCTCAAAACTCAGAAAATTATCATGTCCATACGCAACGACATCAAGAAAGTGATGATCATCGGGTCGGGGCCGATCGTGATCGGTCAGGCCTGCGAATTCGACTATTCGGGAACTCAGGCGTGCAAGGCGCTCCGCGAATGCGGCTACGAGATCGTGCTCGTCAATTCCAATCCGGCGACGATCATGACGGATCCCGCCGTCGCCGACGTCACTTACATCGAACCGCTCAACGAGGAGCGCCTCGAGCAGATCATCGCCAAGGAGCGTCCGGACGCGCTGCTACCCAATCTCGGCGGGCAGACGGGCCTCAACCTCGCCATCGAGCTGAACAAGAAGGGCGTTCTGGACAAGTACGGCGTGAAGGTCATCGGCGTGAATCTCGAAGCGATCGAGCGCGGCGAGGATCGCCTCATCTTCAAGGAAACGATGTCCAAGATCGGCATCGACATGCCGCGCAGCGAAATCGCGTACACGCTCGACGAGGCGGTGGCGATTTCCGGGCGGCTCGGCTTCCCGCTGGTCGTGCGCCCCGCGTACACGATGGGCGGCGCGGGCGGCGGACTCGTCTACAATATGGACGAGCTGAAGACGATCGTCGCGCGCGGCCTGCAGGCGTCGATGACGCACCAGTGCCTCATCGAGGAATCCATTCTGGGCTGGGAAGAGCTCGAGGTCGAAGTCGTGCGCGACGCGACGGGCGCGCTCATTTCCGTGTGCTTCATCGAAAACGTCGATCCCGTCGGCGTGCACACGGGCGACAGCTTCTGCACGGCGCCGATGATGACCGTTCCCGCCGCGGTGCAGGAAGACCTGCAGAAAAAGGCGTGGAAAATCATCGACACGATCGGCGTCATCGGCGGCACGAACGTGCAGTTCGCGCGCAATCCGAAGGACGGCCGCGTCGTCATCATCGAGATCAACCCGCGCACGTCGCGCTCGTCCGCGCTTGCGTCGAAGGCGACGGGCTTCCCGATCGCGCTCATTTCCGCGAAGCTCGCGAGCGGGCTCACGCTCTCGGAAATTCCGTACTGGCGCGACGGCACGCTGGACAAATACACGCCGTCGGGCGACTACGTCGTCGTGAAGTTCGCGCGCTGGGCGTTCGAGAAATTCAAGGGCGTTCAGGACAAGCTCGGCACGCAGATGAAGGCGGTCGGCGAGGTCATGAGCATCGGCAAGAACTACAAGGAGGCGTTCCAGAAGGCGATCCGCTCGCTCGAAAACGGGCGCATGGGCCTCGGCTTCGCCAAGGATTTTCACGAAAAATCCAAGGAAGAGCTGCTTTCGATGCTGCAGGACGCGACGAGCGAACGCCATTTTCTCATTTATGAGGCGCTGCGCAAGGGCGCGAGCGTCGAGGAGGTGCAGGCGAAGACGCTGATGCACCGCTGGTTCATCGAGCAGTCGAAGGAACTCGTCGATTTCGAGGAAGAGCTGATCGCGACGAGCCGGGGCGCCGTTCCCGCGGACGCGCTGCTGATCCGCGCGAAGAAGGACGGCTTCGCGGACGCGTATCTGGCGAAGATTCTCGGCGTTCCCGAAAAGGCGATCCGCGAGAAGCGCGTCGCGCTCGGCGTCGTCGAGCGCTGGGAGCCCGTTCCCGTCAGCGGCGTCGAAAACGCGTGCTACTATTACTCGACCTACGCGGACAGCGTTCCCGTGACCGTGCTCCCGCCGAGCGCGAAGAAGAAGGTCATGGTGCTCGGCGGTGGTCCGAACCGCATCGGGCAGGGCATCGAGTTCGACTACTGCTGCTGCCACGCGGCGATGGCGCTGCGCCGTCTCGGCTACGAGACGATCATGGTCAACTGCAACCCGGAAACGGTCTCCACCGACTACGACACATCGGACAAGCTTTACTTCGAACCGCTCACGCTCGAGGACGTGCTCGCGATCTACGAACACGAAAAGCCCGAGGGCGTCATCGTGCAGTTCGGCGGGCAGACGCCGCTCAACCTCGCGCGCAAACTCGCCGAGGCGGGCGTGAAGATTCTCGGCACGAGCATCGACACGATCGACACCGCCGAAGACCGCGACCTCTTCCGCAAGATGATGGCGAAGCTCGAAATCCCGATGCCCGAGGCGGGCATGGCGATCAACGTTGACGAGGCGCTCGCCATCGCGCACGAAGTCGGCTATCCCGTGATGATCCGCCCCTCGTTCGTGCTCGGCGGGCGCGGCATGGAAGTCGTGTACGACGACGACGCGCTGCGCGAATACGTCGGCAAGGCGATCGGCGTCACCGAGGACGCGCCGCTGCTCGTGGACCGCTTCCTGCGCCACGCGCTCGAATGCGAATGCGACGCGCTCTGCGACGGGGACGACGTCTTCATTCCCTCCGTCATGGAGCACATCGAGCTCGCGGGCATTCACTCCGGCGACTCCGCGTGCGTGATTCCGCCCGTGCACATTCCCGCGAAGCAGTACGCGGACATCGTCGACTACACGCGCAGGATCGCGCGCGAGCTGAAGGTCGTCGGGCTGATGAACATGCAGTACGCGATCGAGAACGGCAAGGTGTACGTCATCGAGGCGAACCCGCGCGCGTCGCGCACGGTGCCGCTCGTGTCCAAGGTCTGCAACATCCAGATGGCGGGCGCGGCGACCGAGCTGATGATGGGCAAGAAGCTCCACGAGCTCAACCTGCGCCCCTTCGTCGCGGGAACGCACTACGGCGTGAAGGAAGCCGTGCTGCCCTTCGACAAGTTCCCGGAAGTAGATCCCGTGCTCGGGCCGGAAATGCGCTCCACGGGCGAAGTGCTCGGCATCGCGCCGGACTTCGGCACCGCGTTCTACAAGGCGCAGGAAGCCGCGGGAACGCAGCTCCCGACAGGCGGAACCGTGCTCATCACGATTTCCGAAAAGAACGACGAGGCGCTCGAAATCGGCCGCGGCTTCTCCTCGCTCGGCTTCAGAATCAAGGCGACCGCGGGAACGTTCGACTTCTACACGAAGCACGGCATCCCCTGCGAGCTGATCAAAAAACAGCACGAAGGACGCCCGAACATCGTGGACGGCATCGTGAACCGCGAAATCTCGCTCATCGTGAACACGCCCGCGGGCAAGCGCTCCGTGATCGACGACTCCTACATCCGCAAGAACGCGATCAAGCTGCGCATTCCCTACTTCACGACGCTCGCCGCCGCCTCCGCGACGGTGCAGGGCATCGCCGCCGTCAAGGCGGGCGCGGTGGACGTGGAATCCCTCCAGTCCCACCACGCCAAGCTCGCGCGGAAAGCTTGAGGAAAGCTTAAAGGTCAAGGCTTAAAGCTTAAAGAAAAGCGTTCCCGCGGATTGTTCGCGGGAACGCTTTTTTGCACGCCGGGAGGCAGAATTTTCTTGCGGCGAAGAGGCGAGGAGTAGAACCTTGCGGAAATTCTCATGAGCGCGCACAAAAAAATTCTCTCGCCGTCGATTCTGGCGGCGGATCATTCCGCCCTCGCCGAAGGGCTCGCCGTCGTCGTCGCCAACGGGCTCGAATGGGTGCATCTTGACATCATGGACGGCAATTTCGTGCCGAATCTCTCGTTCGGGCCGCAGGTCGTCCGCGACCTCCGCCGCCGCGACGCCTCGCTTTTCTTCGACACGCACCTGATGCTGCTGCGTCCGGACAAATACGTCGAAAAATTCGTCGAGGCGGGATCACAGCTCGTCACGATTCACGTGGAGCCGGAATACGACGTCGCGGGAACGCTGCGGCGCATCCGCGAGCTCGGCGCGCAGGCAGGAATTTCGCTGAATCCGGACACGCCCGTCGAGCGCGTGCTGCCGTTTCTCGACGCGGTCGATCTCGTGCTCGTGATGTCCGTCTTCCCGGGCTTCGGCGGGCAGTCCTTCATCGAATCCGTGCTGCCGAAAATCGAGACGCTGGCGCGGGAACGCGACACGCGCGGGCTGGATTTCCGCATCGAAGTGGACGGCGGCGTGGACGCGCGCACGGCGCCGCTCTGCCTCGCGGCGGGCGCGGACACGCTGGTCGCGGGAACGGCGTTCTTCAAGGCGGCGGACAAGCCGGCGTTCATCCGCCTTTGTCAGGGCTGAGCGCCGCCCGGCGGCGCGGAGAAGGGAGTCGGCGATGAACTCCGGATTTTCCGAAGCGGCGTACGCCGAGCGCGGCTCGGCGTGGCGCGACGTGCCCGAGGCGGACTGGAACGACTGGCGCTGGCAGCTGCGTTCCCGCGTCGAGACGGCGGAGGCGCTCGCGCGGATTTTCCCGCTTTCGGACGCGGAACGGCGCGGATTCGACGCCGCGCGCGGCAGGCTTGCGTTCGCCGCGACGCCGCATTTTCTGAGCCTGATCGACGGCGCCGATCCCGCGGATCCGCTGCGCCGGCAGATCGTGCCCGACGCGCGCGAGGCGCTCCTCGCCGACGACGAATCCGACGACCCGATCGGCGAAGAGACGCATTCACCCGTGCCCGGACTCGTCCACCGCTATCCCGACCGCGTGCTGCTTTTGGCGACGGACCGCTGCGCCTGCTACTGCCGCTTCTGCACGCGTTCCCGCCTCGTCTCCGGGGCGACGGGCTACGATTTCCATCCGCGGTTGGACGAGGCGCTGCGCTACGTCGCCGCGCACGCGGAAATCCGCGACGTGCTGATTTCCGGCGGGGACGCGCTGCTGCTCTCCGACGCGAAGATCGCCGAGCTGCTCGCGCGCGTCCGCGCGATTCCGCACGTGGAGATCGTGCGCGTCGGCACGCGCGTTCCCGTATTTCTGCCGCAGCGCGTCACGCCGGAGCTGTGCGGAATTTTCCGAAAAAGCGGCGTGCTTTGGATGAACGTCCACGTGAATCACCCGCGCGAAATTTCGCGCGCGACCGAAGAGGCGCTGGAACGGCTCGCGCTCGCGGGCGTCGTGCTCGGCGCCCAGACGGTGCTGCTGCGCGGCGTGAACGACGACGCGGGAACGCTGCGCGCGCTCGTGCATCGGCTGCTGCGCGTGCGCGTGCGTCCGTACTACCTTTACGCGTGCGACAAGATCCGCGGAAGCGCGCATTGGCGCGTGCCCGTGCGCGAAGGCGCGGAGCTGATCCGCTCGCTGCGCGGGTGGACGAGCGGGCTCGCCGTGCCGCAGTTCGTCGTCGACGCACCGGGCGGCGGCGGGAAGATTCCCGTGAATCCGGACTACGTCGAATCCTTCGACGACGCGGGCCGCGCGCGCCTGCGCAATTTCCGCGGCGAAACGTATTTCTACTGAGCGCGCTCCGATCCGCGGGAACGAAGAGCAGGGCGACCGTCCCGCTTGCCCCCGAGAATCTTTCCTCCAGAAAGTTCCCTTTAAGCTTTAACCCTTAACCTTTAAGTTTTTCTGAAGCCGCGAGTCCCTCAAAATCCCCGCAATCCCTGTTCGTTTTCGCGTTCCCGCGGGAGGAGGCGGGAACGCTTTTTCTTTTATTTCGCGCGGAAGGATTTTTCCTTGCCGAGGCGGAAGGCCTCGAGGTTCGGCGGGATGATTTTCGGCTTGTCCGCGAAGCATTCTCGGATCGCGGCTTCGACGACCGCGGAGAAGTCCGCCGCGTCTTCCGGCGTCAGGAAGAGCTCCTCCATCATGCGCGCGATCGCGCCGAGAATCAGCGAGTTGCCGTAGCGTGTGCTGCCGAGCTCCACCGCGACCTGCGCCGCGGGAACGCCGTAGGCGACCTGCGTCCTGCCGATCGGCGGGAGCGTGATGCTCGACGAATCGTACACGATGATGCCCGTCGGCTTCAGCTGCGGCAGGTATTTGTCGAGCGAGGGCTGATTGAGCGCGACGAGCATGTTCGCGTTGCTGTCAACGATGGGCGAGGCGATTTCGCGGCGCGAGGCGACGACGGAGCAGTCCGCCGTGCCGCCGCGCATTTCCGGGCCGTAGGTCGGCAGGTAGGTGACGTTGAAGTTTCGCAGCCGCCCCATGTGCGCGATAATGTAGGCGAGCGAGAGCACGCCCTGGCCGCCGGAGCCGGCGACCTTGATGCGGCGCTCCTTGTCGAAGATCGGCGAGGTGTTGCGGAAGTCCGCGCGCAGCGAGCTCTGTGAAATGTCGTCCGCCTGCGGGAAGAGCGCGGCGCGCACCTTGTCCTTGTCGTACACGGGAACGCGGTGCTCGACGGGCGCGCGCTCGGCGGCGACGTCCTTGAATTTGCCGAGCGGGAAAATCTTCGTCATCTCCTCGTCGATGAATTTCGTGATTCCGGCGGCGTCCTTCTTCAGGCCGATCGGGCAGGGCGAAAGCACTTCGACGAACGAAAGCCCCTTGCGCTCCATCGTATTCTTTATCGCTTTGCGGATCGCCGCGCGCGCCTTCATGATCTCCTTCGGCGCGCCGAGCGAAACGCGTTCGACGTACACGGGATTGGGCTGCGAGGCGACGATTTCGGCGATGCGGAACGGGATGCCGTCCTCGACGGCGTCGCGCCCGTTCGGCGTGGTCGAAGTGCGCTGGCCGACGAGCGTCGTCGGCGCCATCTGCCCGCCCGTCATGCCATAAATCGCGTTGTTCACGAAGATGTAGCAGATGTTTTCGCCGCGGTTCACGGTGTGGATGAACTCGTTGAAGCCGATCGCCGCGAGGTCGCCGTCGCCCTGGTAGGAGATGACGACGCCGTCCTTGTGCGCGCGGGAAAGCCCGGTCGCGACGGCGGGCGCGCGCCCGTGCGGCGTGGAAATGCCGAAGCAGTCCATGTAGTAGTAGCCGAACACGGCGCAGCCGACGGGCGAAATGAACGTCGTGCGGTCCTTGATGCCGAACTCGGCGATCGCCTCGGCGACGATCTTGTGAAGCACGCCGTGGCCGCAGCCCGGGCAGTAGTGCATGTTGTGCCGGAGCGTCTTCGGGCGCTTGTCGAACTCGGCGAAGAAGCCCGCCGGGCGGTCTTTGATGATACGGAAATTTTTCATGAGCGGATTTTTTTTGAAAGGTGAAAAAAAAAGAATCAGGCGGCGCGCTTCGTACGGTAGAGCGCGTGGCGCGCGAGCGGGTGTTCCCGCGGAACGGCGGGGTGGTCGAACTCTCTGACGAAGCACATTCCCGCCTTTTCCATGACGCGGCGGGAACGCGCGTTCGGGAGCGCGGTGAAGGCGAGGATTTCGTCGAGTCCGCAGGCGTCGAAGCCGAAGCGCAGGCACGCCTTCGCGGCTTCCGTCGCGTAGCCCGCGCCCCAGAATTCGGCGCGCAGTCGCCACGCGATTTCCGTGCACGGCGCGAAATCCGTCTCGAACGGGCAACGGCGCAGACCGACGAAGCCGAGCAGGGCGCCGTCGGTCTTGCGTTCCGCGGCGAAGAGCCCGAAGCCGTCGCGCGCGAGCTCGCCGCGGATCGCGTCGAAAAACTCGCGGGACTGCGCCTCCGTCTTCGTTTCGAGAAAAAATTCCATGACGCGCGCGTCCGCGTTCATCGCGGCGAACGCGGGGAAATCGTCCTCGCGCCAGTCGCGCAGGCGAAGTCGGGGCGTTTCGACGAATGTGCGCGTGCGGGAAGGCATTTTTTCAGGCGAGCGCCTTGACGCCGGCGACGAGCTCCTCGACGGAAATGAGTTTTCCGCCGACGCGGTGAATCAGCTCCACGGGGCGGCGGCATTCGATCGCGAGCTTCACGTCCTCGATCATCTGTCCGCCGCTGAGCTCGACGGCGACGAATTTCTTCGCCGCGGGAACGAGCGCGTTCAGCGCGTCCTTCGGGAACGGGAAAAGCAGCTTCGGGCGCACGAGGCCCGCCTTGATGCCCGCGCGGCGCAGTTCGTCCACCGCGTTTTTCGCGAGCCGCGACATGATGCCGTAGGCGACGAGCACGATTTCCGCGTCGTCGGTCTTCCAGTTTTCCGCGTCCTGGTCGTGCGCCTCCATCTCGCGATATTTCGCGAGGAGCGCCTCGTTCTTCTTCTCCATCTCGGCGGGTTCGAGATAGATCGAAGTGAAATGATTGGTGCGCGCGTTCCCGGGCGCGAGCGTGTAGGGCGCGGGAGCGGGCTTGTCGAGAGGCTCCGGCAGCGTGACGGATTCCATCATCTGCCCGATCATGCCGTCGGTGAGAATATAGACGGGCGTGCGGTATTTTTCCGCCATGTCGAAGGCGCGGAACGCCATGTCGCACATTTCCTGCGCGCTCGCGGGAGCGAACACCGGGCAGCGGTAGCCGCCGTGCCCGCCGCCCTTGACGATCTGGAAATAGTCGCTCTGCTCGACGCTGATGTTGCCGATGCCGGGGCCGCTGCGCGTGACGTCCGCCACGACGCAGGGCAGCTCCATGCCCGCGAGGTAGGACATCGCCTCCTGCATGAGGCTGATGCCGAGGCCGCTGCTCGCCGTCATCGCGCGCTGGCCGGCGGCGGCGGCGCCCATCACCATGTTGATGGAGCCGATCTCGCTTTCCGCCTGGATGAAGACGCGCCCGAGCTCGGGGAACTTCTTCGCGGCGCATTCGATGATTTCTCCCGCGGGCGTGATCGGGTAGCCGAAATACGCGTCGCAGCCGGCGAGCAGCGCGCCGTACACGAGCGCCTCGTTCCCGCAGAGCAAAAGACTTTTGGAACTCATTTTACGCTTCCTCCTTTTCTTCGACGATCGAGATCGCGCCGGGCTCCGGGCACGTGTAGAAGCAGAGCGAGCAGCCCGTGCACGCGTCCTCGTTCTTGACGAAGACGTGCGGCAGCCCCATCACGTTCAGCTCCTTGCCGAGTGCGAGAACGTCCCGCGGACAGGCGACGACGCAGCGCTCGCAGCCCTTGCACTCGTCGTTTCGGATTTTCGGAAAGTATCGTTTTTTCATCGTTGTGGAAATCGGTTTCTGGGGAAATGAGCCTTACGCGCGCGGCGCGCTTTTCTTCGCCGTCCTCTTCACGGCGTTCAGTCCCGCGACGGAAAAGCGGAACACGTGCTCGATGCGCTTCTCCACGTCGTACGGGAACGGCTCCGTCTTTTCGATGCGCTGGATCTTTTTCTGCGGCGAAATGCACATCGCGACGATGGAATAGACGGACATGCGCAGGTCTTCGTTCGAGACGCCTTCGCCGAGAAACTCGCTCACGACGTGCAGCAGGTTTTCGCGCAGGCGGAAGATCGTGTTCTCGTGCACGTCCTCGAGCAGCCCCGTCGGCGAGGCGATTTCCTGGTTGAGAATGCCGCCGTCGAAGCAGTGCGGGTCGGAGTAGCGGCGCACCGTCGCGGCGATGATGCCGTAGAGCCTGTCGCGCGCGGGAGCGTCCGCGGGAACGACGCCGTCCGCCGGATACTTCGCGAGCGATTCGCGCAGGCTGTGCTTCCACGCCTCGCGGTAGATCGTCTCCTTGTCGCCGAAATAGTAGCTGATGAGCGCGCTGTTCACGCCGCTCGCCTTGGAGATCTCCGCGTTGGACGTCTGCTTGAACCCGTTCTCGGAAAAGAGCTTGGATGCCGCCCCGAGAATCTTCTTCTTCGTCTCTATGCCGTCGCTGCGTCTCGCCATTTTGAATTCATAGTTTAATTTTTCAGTTAAATTACGGAGTTTAATTTTCGAGGCAAGCTCATTCGCTTTTTGCAGCGACGGGCGTTCCCGCGGCGTTTTCAAAATTGACGGGCGGGAGGGAACATGGGAAAATCACGCTCACATGAATACCCAAGATTCCCCTTCCGTTGCTCCGGCTTCGACGCCGGTCGTGCCCAAAAAATTCCTCGGGATTTTCGTCATGCTCGTCTCCTGCTTCGCGCTGTGGGGACTGCTCAACAACATGACGGACAATCTCGTCCCCGCGTTCCAGAAGATCTTCATGACGAGCCAGTCCACGGCGGGCTACGTGCAGGTTTCGTTCTACGGCGCGTATTCGGTGATCGCGCTGCTCGCGTCGTTTCTCGTTCAGCGCGCGGGCTACCGAGCGGGCGTGCTGGTGGGGCTGGGCGTGTACGTGATCGGGGCGTTGCTTTACGTTCCCGCGTGCGTATCGCAGAGTTTCTGGCTCTACATCGTGGGCATCTTCATCGTCGCGGGCGGCTGCGCCGTGCTTGAAACGACGTGCAATCCGTATGTGCTCGCGCTGGGCGACAAGGAGACGGCGGTGCGCCGCCTGAACTTCGCGCAGATGTTCAATCCGGTCGGTTCGCTGGCGGGCATTCTGCTCGCGCAGCAGCTGATTCTCGCGAATCTGAATCCCGCGACGGCGGACGAGCGCGCGGCGATGGCGCCGGACGCGCTGGGCGAGATCGTGCACCACGAACTTTTCTGGGTGTGCGTGCCCTACGTCGGGCTGTGCGCGATCGCGGCGTTCATTTGGTTCTTCTTTTTCTTCACGAAGCGCTCCTCGGCGGACGAAGTCTCTTCCGAGCCGACGAACTACGGCGAAATTCTTTCGATTCTCGCGCATTCTCCGCGCTGGTATCTCGGCGTCGTGGCGCAGGTGTTCTACGTCGGCGTTCAGATCGCCGCGTGGACCTGCGTCAACGTCTATTGCCAAAAGGAGCTCGGCGTGACGCCCGAGCAGGGCGCGACGTATTATCTGCTCGCGCTCATCGCGTTCATCATCTGCCGCTGGATCGCGACGTTCGTGATGAAATATGTCGAGCCGGCGTGGCTGATGGCGTTCTTCGCGGCGTGCGCGATCGCGTGCACGGCGGGCGTGATGTATTTCCCGACGGGAGTGCTCTTCACGGTCGGCGGGCTGCCGTTCTCGGCGAACGTGCTCTGCCTGATCGCGATGAGCGGCTGCATGTCGCTGATGTTCCCGACGATCTACGGGATCGCGCTCGGCGGGATCGACCCGAAGGCGCACAAGCTCGGCGCGGCGGGACTGATCATGGCGATCGTCGGCGGCGCGCTGCTCACGCCGTGGATGCTCGACATCATCGGCAACGCGGATTCGTGCTGGATTGTGCTGACGTCCGCGTTCGACGGCACCTGGGACACGGATTTGAAGACGTCCTCGGCGGCGCTGCGCGCTTCGTTCATCGTTCCCGCGATCTGCTTCGCGGTCGTGCTCGCGTACAGTCTGATTTTCCGCAAGCGGGAAGACGCTCCGCGCGGATGAGTTAAAAGGAAGTGACAAGTGACAAGAAAATTTCAAGAATGGAACTTCGACGTCGCCCTCGCTTAGCCCTTTAAGCTTCAATCCTTCAAAAAATTTTCACCAAACCAATTGAATTATGAAATACGATACGTTACCTAAAATCGGAATTCGTCCCACGATCGACGGCCGCCGTCTCGGCGTCCGCGAGTCGCTGGAAGAACAGACCATGAACATGGCGAAAGCCGCCGCCGCGCTCATCGAATCGAAGGTGAAGCACGCGAACGGCCAGCCCGTGCAGTGCGTCATCGCCGACACGTGCATCGGCGGTCCCGCGGAAGCCGCCGCGGCGAACCAGAAGTTCCTCGAGAACAACGTCGGCTGCTCGCTCACCGTCACGCCGTGCTGGTGCTACATCACGGAAACGTTCGAGACGGACGCGTCCACGCCGAAGGCGATCTGGGGCTTCAACGGCACGGAGCGCCCGGGCGCCGTCTATCTCGCCGCCGCGCTCGCCGGCTACGCGCAGAAGGGCGTTCCCGCGTTCTCGATCTACGGGCACGACGTGCAGGACAAGGACGACACGAGCATTCCCGCGGACGTCGAGGAAAAAATCCTCCGCTTCGCGCGCGCGGGCATCGCGGTCGCGACGCTGAAGGGCAAGGGCTACCTCTCCATCGGCGGCTGCGCGATGGGCATCGCCGGCTCGATTCTCGACCATTCGTTCTGGGAAAGCTACCTCGGCATGCGCGTCCAGCCGGTGGACATGACGGAAGTCCGCCGCCGCATGGATCTCGGCATCTACGACAAGAAGGAATTTGAGCTCGCGCTCGAATGGGCGAAGAAATACGTGAAGATCGGCCCGGACCGCAACCGTCCCGACCTCGTGCTCCCGCCGGAAGAAAAGGAACGCACGCTGCGCGAATCGCTGCTGATGACGATCATCTTCCGCGACATGATGCACGGCAATCCGCACCTCAAGACGATCGACTGCGAGGAAGAAGGCCTCGGCTTCAACGCCATCTGCGGCGGCTTCCAGGGCCAGCGCCACTGGACGGACTACTATCCGAACGGCGACATGGCGGAATCGCTCCTCAACAGCACCTTCGACTGGAACGGCCCGCGCGAGGCGATTCCGTTCGCGACGGAAAACGACGCGATGAACGGCGTCTGCCAGCTCCTGCTGCACCAGCTCACGGGCCAGGCGGCGTGCTTCTCCGACATCCGCACGTACTGGTCGCCCGACGCCGTGAAGCGCGTCGCCGGCTACACGATGGAAGGTCACGCCAAGAACGGCATCATGCACCTCATCAACTCCGGCTCGACCGCGCTCGACGGCAACATGCAGGCGCTCGACGTGAACGGCAAGCCCGTCATGAAGAAGACCGGCGAAACGACGTTCCAGGACATCGACGCGATGATGGCGGCGTCCGAATGGTGCCCGGCGAACCGCGAATACTTCCGCGGCGGGGGCTACTCGCTGCACTTCGTCTCGAAGGGCGACGTTCCCGTGACGATGATCCGCATGAACCTCGTCAAGGGACAGGGTCCGGTCCTCGTCATCGCCGAAGGCTACACCTGCACGCTCCCCGAGAACGTGAACAAGATTCTCGACGAACGCACCGACCCGGGCTGGCCGACGACCTGGTTCGCGCCGATCCTCACGGGCAAGGGCGCGTTCACGGACGTCTATTCCGTCATGGCGAACATGGGCGCGAACCACGGCGCGTGGACCTACGGCCACGTCGGCGCGGACCTGATCACGCTCGCCTCGATGCTCCGCATCCCGGTTTACGCGCACAACGTTCCCGACGACAAGGTCTATCGTCCGGCGGCGTGGGGTCTGTTCGGCACCGCCGATCCCGAAGGCGCCGACTTCCGCGCCTGCGCGAACTTCGGCCCGATTTACGGCAAGTATTGAGATCGCCGCACGACGCAGAAAGAGCCCGGGAGCGTTCCCGGGCTCTTTTTTTCGCGAAAGGAAACGGGCGGAAGCTCCGTTTCCTCGCGTCGCGCGCTACGCGGACTCACGCGAGTTCCGCGGCCGCTTCGAAGAACGCCTTGTAGGCCTTGTAGGTCATGTAGGTGTCGAGCTTGGAGGCGACTTCCCACGGCGCGTGCATGTTCAGCAGCGGCGTGCCCATGTCGATCACGTTCATGCCGTAGTGCGACATGTACATCGCGATCGTTCCGCCGCCGCCGACGTCCACGCGGCCGAGTTCGCCGACCTGCCAGACGACGCCCGCCGCGTCGAAGATCTCGCGCAGCCGCGCGACGAATTCCGCGCTCGCGTCGTTCGCCATGACCTTGCCGCGCGAGCCCGTGTATTTGATCACGCACGCGCCCGCGTTGAGTTTCGCCATGTTGCCCGGCGAGGAGCTGCCCGGGAACAGCGGATCGTCCGCCGCGCAGACGTCCGCCGAGAGCATCGACGAGGCTTCGAGCGCGCGGCGCACGAGAATGTCGGAATAATTCTTTTCCTGGCGGAAGACGAGCTCGGCGATCGAGTTTTCGAAGAACGTCGAATCCATGCCGGTCGCGCCGACGGAGCCGATTTCCTCCTTGTCGCAGAGCAGCACGACGGCGGTCTTCGCGGGAACGCCCTTGACATCCATCATCGCCTGAAGCCCCGCGAACGCGCAGATGCGGTCGTCGTGCCCGTAGCCGGTGATGAGCGAGCGGTCGAGCCCCATTTCGCGCGGCAGCCCCGCGGGAACGATCTCGAGTTCGGCGCTGATGAGATCCTGTTCCGTGAGCCCGTATTCCTTTTCCAGAATGCGCATCACGTGAAGCTTGACCTTTTCCTTGACCTCGCCGTCATCCGCGTCCGCGGGGCAGGGCGTCGTGGCGATGACCAGGTCGAGATTTTCGCCCGGGAACGCGTCCGCGAGCACCTTCGCCGCCTGCTCCTGTCCGAGGTGCGGGAGAATGTCCGAAATCATGAAGACGGGATCGCCGGGCTTGTCGCCGATCGCGATTTCGACCTTCGAGCCGTCCTTGCGCACGGCGGTGCCGTAAAGCGCGAGCGGATGCGCGACCCACTGAAATTTCTTGATGCCGCCGTAGTAGTGCGTGTCGAAGTAGGCGATGCCGTTCTTTTCGCAGAGCGGCACGGGCTTGAGGTCGATGCGCGGCGCGTCCGTGTGCCCGCCGACGACGCGCACGCCGCCGGAAACGGGCTCCTTGCCGACGACGGCGGCGAAGAGCGTCTTGCCATGGTAGCCGCGATAGACCTTGTCGCCGGGCTTCAGCGACTTGAGGGACGCGAGCGGCCTGAATCCGCGCGCTTCGAGCAGGCGGACGGCCTCCGCGTAGGCGCGGCGCTCGGTCTTTGCTACGGAGAGGTAATTCATGTACACGGAGACGTAGGCGTCGAGCGCCTTGCGTTCCTCGGGAGAGAGCTTGTTGACGGCGTCTTCCCGCTTGAACACGCCCTTGACGGGCGCGGGGGCTTTTTTGTTTTCGGATTTTTTCGTTGCCATAAGTGCCGCCATTCTGCGCCCACGCGTTCCCGCGCGCAACGGCGAAATTTTTTTAAGAAGATGGGCTCTTCCGCGCGAAAAAAAAGCGTTCCCGCGGCGGGAACGCTTTTTTTTGAAGAGGAGGAACGGCGGGAGAATCACTCGCGCGTCGGTTCGTAGATGCGGAGCAGAAGTGGCTTCGTGAGAATCTGCGGGAGCGCCTTCAGGTCATTCACGACGCGTTCCATCACGGCTTCGGAGGTCGGATACGTCGCGAGCGTGATCGTGCCGCTCTTCACCGGGGAGTTCTTGTCTTCCGGGTTTTCGTAGGTGATGACGCGCGAGACGGAGACGTTGTGCTTCGCCAGCGCCTGGTAGAGCCCGACGAGCGTTCCCGGCTCGTCCAGAATCGAAATGCGCAGATAAAATTTCGAGCGGATTTCATCCATCGTCGCCATGCGCGCGCTTTCGCCGAGGCGGTAGCACGCGTCGATGTCGCTCGGCGTGAGGAATTTGTGCGCGTCGTCGCGGATGCCGATCATCGCGTCCACGATGTCGGAGATGACGGCGGAGGACGTCGCGTCCTGGCCCGCGCCGCGGCCGATGAGAATCGTCGTTCCCGCGACGTCGCCGGCGAGCTTGATCGCGTTGTACACGCCGTCCACGCGCGCGAGCGTCTTGTCCAGCGGAATGAGCGCGGGATAGACGCCGAGCGAGAGCGCGCCCGTCTTGAAGTTGCGGCGGATCATGCCGAGCAGCTTGATGCGGTAGCCGAAGTCGCGCGCGCGGTGCATGTCCTCGAGCGTCACGTCGCGGATGCCTTCGACGAGCGCGTCGTGCTCCGAAACCCATTTCCCGTGGGCGAGAAAGGCGAGAATGACCGCTTTGTGGAACGCGTCCCAGCCGTCGAGGTCGAGCCGGTCGTCCGCCTCGACGTAGCCGAGTTTTTTCGCGTCGCGGAGAATCTCCTCGTAGGATTTTCCCTCCGCCTCCATGCGGGAAAGAATGTAGTTGCAGGTGCCGTTGATGATGCCGGCGATGGATTCGAAGCGGTTGGCGACGAGTCCTTCGCGCAGCGTCTTGATGATCGGAATCCCGCCCGCGACGGACGCCTCGAAGTAGTAGTGCCCGCCGAACTGCTTGACGGCGTCGAAGATTTCGCGCCCGAATTCGTAGATAAGCGCCTTGTTCGCGGAGACGACGACCTTGCCGTGCTTCAGCGCGGCGAGCGTGTAGTCCTTCGCCTTCGTCGTGCCGCCCATGAGCTCGCAGACGATGTTCACCGCGGGATCGTTCACGACTGCCATTGGGTCCGTCGTGAGCACGTTTTCGGGAACGCTCACGCTGCGTTCGCGCTTGAGGTCGCGCACGGCGACGCGCGGGAACGCGATTTCCACGCCGAGGCGTTTTTCCAGTTCTTCGCGCTGCGCCTGCAGGTGTTTCCAGACGCCTTGCCCGACCGTGCCGAAGCCGATGAATCCGATGCCGATTTTCGTTTTTTCCATCTTAAAAAATGTAATTGAATTTTAACTGCGTGCGCGCCCGCGGGAACGCGCGGTCATTTCTTCCTGAACGAGTTTTCTTCGCCGCGCATCAGGCGGGCGATGTTCGAACGGTGCATGATGATGATGAAGATCGCCACGACGAGGCAGAAGCCGACGTGAATCGTCGTGTAGCCGAGCTGCGGGAACGCCTTGGCGAGAATCATCGACGTGAGCGGCAGCGAGAGCCCGAACACCATCGACGCGATCGCGACGATGCGCGTCGGGAAATACACCGCGAGCCAGACGACGAGCCCGACGAGCACGGCGATCGGCATCGCACCGAGCAGCCCGCCGATCGTCGTCGAGACGCCCTTGCCGCCCTTGAACTTCAGGAACATCGAGAAGCAGTGCCCGAGCAGCGCTCCCGCGAAGCCGCAGAGCTGCGCGATCGCGATCACGTGCGGCCAGGCGTCCTGCTGCTCCGGAACGACCGAAATCGGGCTGAGCGCGATCCACGGCAGGAACGCCGCGAGAAAGCCCTTGAACATGTCGAGGAAGAACACGAGATTGCCCGCCGCCTTGCCGCAGGTGCGCTTGACGTTGGTCGCGCCGGGATTGCCGCTGCCGGCGTGCAGAATGTCCACGCCGTGGCGCTTCGCGACGATCACCGCGAACGGGATCGAGCCGAGAACGTAACCGACGAGCGCGGCGGCGGAGGCGATGAGGACTGTAGGGAGGATTTCCATGTCGAAAAAATTAAAACGCGCATCATAGCCGAAGCGCCCGCCTTCCCGCAAATTGAAAGTGCGCCCGAACCGAAAATCCGCACGGCGAAGGCGTCCAGTCTTCCGCGTCATCACCTGGAGCTCCAGGAAATAAAAAAGCCGTCGGAACGAGGAATTAAATCCATAAATGGAGAACCCGAAATCGAGCCACACCACACTTCCGACGGCAAGGAAAAGGTCGCACAGGAGGCGGAGAAAGTCAACGCCTATCTTGAGAGCCGCAGAAAGTATTCGCTTGCCGGATACGGGGCGGAACAGAGCGTGCTGGCGCGGAAGTATTCCATCGACGCGGGAACGGCAAGTTTGGTGGGATTGCACGAGATTTCGGAGGAGAAGCTGCGCAAGGCGATCGCGCTCGGCGGGCTGGCGAATCCCTCGCTCGGCGTCGTGGATCTGAACGCGCGCGCGGGCACGGGCTTCGGAGCAATCACGCTGATCGCGCCGCGGACTCTCATCGACAAGAAGACGGGGCGCAACGCGGGAACGTATGCCGGCGACGCGTGGACGCCCATGGTGCCGCAGGTGAAACTGATCGGGAACGAAAAGACGATGAAGGCTGCAGACGCCTACATCGACGGACGCGTCGGCAATCCAGAAATCGCGCAGCACGTCAAGACGGACACGCGCGCGATCTTGAGCGGACGCGGGAACAACCAGTATCTGCGCTACGTGTTTCTGAAGGAGCGCGGAATCCCCGTTCCAGAAAGAGTGACGCCGATCCACTTCCCGGAAGGAACGGCTCTGAAAGTCATCGACATTCTCGGGAACGAATCGTTTTTCGCCTTCGAGAGCGAGCTGAGCGACGCGCAGAAGCGCGCGCTGACGGATCTTTATTTCGAGGTTTCGGAGAAGCCGGACGCGTCGGAGAAGATGAAGAACGCCCTCAAGAAAATGCTCACCGACGATAAGGGGCTGCTCAACTACAACGTGATCCGCGAGTTCCTGGCTCGGGCGCGCTCGGACTACCGCGAAGGCGGAAAGCTCGACGCGATCGGGACGATTTCGGACGCGGTGCGCGAGGTTTCGGCGATGAGGCTCGAAAGCGAATACGTGCAGTGGCGCGACGAGCTGCTCAAATCGTTCGGCGCGCGCGAGCAGATCTACGCCGGAGAGACGCGCACGGGGCGTTCGCGCTACATCGACGCGACGCTCGAAAACATCTCGAAGGAGATGAACAAAAAGGCGGTCAAGGATTCGGGCGACGACACGAATTTCGGCTCGATCAAGGCGAGCCTGCTCAAGAGCATGACGTCGCTGAAGCAGATCCGCTCGAAGAAGGAGCTGCTGAATCTGAGCGACGCGGACGCGGAAGCCGCCGTCGAGGAGACGAAGGACCGGCTCGTCGGCGTCTTCAACGCGATCAACGCGAAAAAGAAGCTCGTCGAAAACCCTTTCATGAATTTCGACTACTCGGTGCGCCGCGTGAAGGAGGCGCTCGCCGAGGAAGACCCGAAATCCTATCTTGAAAACGAATACGGCTACGAGATCGACGCGGAGCTCGCGCAGGAGCTGAGCGCGGTGAAGGAGCTGCTGCAGAACCTGCCGGCGAAATATTTCGAGACGAAGTTCCGACGCCCGGTCGGGCTGGGCGAGTTCCGTGCTGCCGTCGTTCCCGCGGGAACGGACGCGGCGGTCGTGAGCGCGCTGAAGGACGCGGGCGTGAGCGTGGAGGAATACGCCGCAGACGACGAGGAAGACCGCGCCGCGAAGGTGCGCGACGTCGCCTCGAAGGCGTCGGACGTGCGGTTTTCGCTGGCGATGGAGGCGAGCGCGGAATATCTTGAGCCGAGCGACTTCGGCGAAGATGGACGCGTGAAGCCCGAGATCTTGGCGGAAATCGAGGCTGAGAAGGCGAAAATCCGCGAAGATGCGCAGAAAAACGGTTCATTCATGAAGGCGCCAAACGGCGCGCCGTCGAAGCTGAACGCGGAGCAGTGGGTGTTGGTGCGGACGAAGCGCTTCAAGCGGTGGTTCGGGGATTGGAAAGCTGCGGCGAAGAAGCGCGAAATCTTTGAAAAAACTCCGATTGAAGTTTCTCCGAACAAGGACCTGAAAGACAAGAAGGACATAAAGGACGCGTTCAGAAAAATCGGCGAAGTCCGCAATGAACGCGACGAGAACATGGTCGTATTTCCTGCCGCGACTGCCGGAAAGATCTTTTACCATAAGGGATTCGACACGACGAGCATCACGGACAGTTTCGGCAAGCTTTTCGTCGACGCGATTCCGTTCTCGATCGAACCTGAAATCCTCAAGGACGGGCATAAGATTCACGGCAACGTCGATTCCTACGTTCACTACGTGAACAAATTCCGCGTCGGGAACGAGGAGTATTTCATTCGCTTCACCGTCGTGAAAATAAGGAACGCGAAGGGCGCTTCGAACGTTCATTCTTCGAGCATCTCCGAAGTTTCGATATACAAAAACGGAGCCGACGTCATGAACACCGCGAAACACCGCGGGCAGTATGAAGGCTCCGTTCTTGACAAAAAGCTTGCCGAATTTTTCTCGGGTGTCAACGAGGAAAACGTTTCCAAGGTCGTGGACGAGAACGGGGAGCCGCTGGTGGTTTACCATGGGACGAGCGAGAAGTTTTACGAATTTTCGCACAAGTTCGGAATGCGGAACGGGTCTTCGCTCGGCAGAGGTTTTTAT
>SFEJ01000013.1 GCA_004558035.1 Opitutia bacterium | reverse complement strand
TTCAGGCGCGTGTTCCTTTCGAGACGCAGCCCCAAGCGGCGTTCCGCCGCATGGGGTTATTCTTGTTCCGCATTTCATGCGGATTCCTCGCGGGAACGCTTTGGGGGCGAAGACGTCCGCGTCTTCGCTGCGGGGCGCGGGAACCCCGAACGGCGGATGTTCACTTCCGGCACCCGATCGCCGCGGGAACGAAGGCAGGAATGCCTTCGCCCCAAAGCTCCTAAGGGGGGTCGAGCAACAGCATAGGGCAAAATGAGCGCGGCGAATGGAGCCCTACATAGCAACACCAAAGCACTGAAAGGACGCAAGCCGAAGCGTGCGGGGACGCTCCACGCTCGGGCTTTCGCTCCTTTAACGCTCGTTTTGCCGGTTTCATAGGGCGGCGCGAACAAATTCGCGTGCCCTATACTGTTGCTTATCGCCCCTGGAGCTTACCGTTCGCGGACATTTGAATTGAAGACTGGAATTGTCTTGCCTCTATACGCTTGTTTCTGCCAAACGAAAAGACTTAATACTAAACGTTTTCAATCTTTAAATTTTCCGCCGCATTTTGAGCAGAATGCACCATCGTTCACGATTGTGCCGCAGTGTGGACAAACCCGTCTACCAGGGATGTTTTCTCCTACGCTCTGTACCACATTCACGTTCACTGGAATCGTTCCGCGCGGCCAAATCGACCAAATGAGCGCGATAATCCAGCCCAAGCCGAACAGAATCGAGCCGAACACGTTCATGGCAAAAATGCCCCACTTGTGAGGAAGTTCCCGGCCGAATGCGATTAGTGTCGGCAAAAGGAAAAGGACCAACGCTAGGATAAACTGCAAGGCACATGTAATTATCAATGTCGTGTCGTAGTAGTCTTTCATGATTTAATGGAGATTAACATTTGTTATTTTTGTGAAGGGAATAAGATGTCAAAGTTCGAGAAATCGGAGAAGGGGATCCCTAAAAGTTCAAGAGCTTGAAATGCGGTTCTATTACCTTGTTTTGCAGCCCTATGAAGCCAACGCACCCCTTCAAGTCTGTTTTCTTCAACTCCAGTCCCAGACAGATAGCAATTTCCTAAGAGAAATTCTGCGTGTGAGTCGTCCTGCTCCGCAGCTTTGCGAAGCCAATACACTGCTTGACGTTCGTCCTTTTCAACACCCCTTCCACTCAGATAGCAATCTCCGAGGATAGCTTGTGCGCGAGCATGTCCCTGATTTGCAGCCACCTGATAACAAGATGCTGCAGCAGGAAAATCTTTCTTCTCATGAAAATCCACGCCCATATCGAACAATCTTTCTATGGCGTTTTTATTTCCTTGTTCGGCGGACTTGGAGAGCCAAGACATCGCTTCGTTCATATTTTTCTCGACAATTTCTCCGTCAATGTGAGCTAGCGCTAGCATGTATTGTGCGTCCGCATTGCCTTGTTTCGCGGACTTGGCGAAGCAACGCAGCGCTGCTCTCCAATCTTTTTGGCCACCTATTCCTTCCGCATAGAAAATCCCTTGCTTAAGCAGTGCTTCCGCATGCCCCTGTTCTGCAGACCTACGGTACCAACGCATCGCTTCGTTTAGATCCCGGCTTACGCCAATACCTTTAACGTAGCAATCGCCGAGTTTGCACTGTGCTTCCGCATGCCCCAACTCCGCAGCCTTTCGAAACCTGAGGGCCGCCTTGGGATCTCCAAACGCATACTCTACCGAAGCGAGTTTAAAACTCGAAGCTGCAATATCATCCTTATGCTCTACCCAAATTTGGGCTTCCGCGTTTCCTTGTTCTGCGGACATGGAAATCCAATGCAGTGCTTGGGCCATATCGCATTCGATGCCGTCTCCTGTCGCATAGCGGCGTCCCAGTTTAAGCTGTGCTTCCGCGTGCCCTTGCTCCGCGGCTTTACGAAGCCAGTATGTCGCTTCGTCAGGCGGGCAAAGACCTAGAGTAACTGCGAGTCTGAACTGTGCGTTCACGTCTCCTTGCTTCGCAGCTTCCCGTACGCTCTCTTGCCAATCTTTAGGATAGATGCATGAAAGTGCAGCAAACGGAGTTGCGAGAACGGCCAGAGTCAGACCGCTGATAATTAGAAAAACTTTTACTCTCATAATATTTCGATTTTTTCAGGTTCTCTCAAAAAGATCGTTCGCGGAAACACCGTGTTCCCGCAACCTAAAACGTCTTTTCAAGTATCTAAAACAGTACATACATCTTTGTAGGAAGTCGATTTAAAATTTTGGAAGTCCGGAGCGGGCTTTGTTCGACTTCCTACGATATGTACAGGCGTTCGATTCAGTTGAATTTGGCGCTTCCCGCTGAGATCGTGGAAGCCTACTGCTCCTGTCAGAGCATGAAGAATCTGACGGCGTTCGCGCGCACGGCGATCATTCAGAAGCTGAATCGGGAGTTCGGGTTTTCGCTGGACGAGGCGCTCGGGGATTTTTCGCGCGGACGGCGCACGGATCTGCGGGATCCGGCTCTGAAGCGGAAGCGCGTCGCCGCGCTGCAGGAGCACGCCCGCCGCGCCCGCGAACGGAAAAAAGCGGATAACGGATAGTGAGTGTCGGTTTTCCCGTGAAAAAACTTCTTTTCACTTCTATGACTTCCGGTGAAAAATCGTTTCCTTCTTCGCGGCTCGGCGGTTCGGCGGGAGAACGGGCGTTTTTTGAAATTTCCCGACCGGAAAAACATTCCGCTCTTGCGGGAACGCGTTTTCGGGTGTAGGTTCGCGTTCGCCTTTTCGCGGATATTCAGCGCGGGAAGGCGAATTTTTCCAATCCAGAACAAACATCGATTTCCGATTCTCATGAAATTCAAAACACTCACCCCGGAAGAAGCCGTAGCCATGATCGAAAACGGCGAGAACATCGGCCTCAGCGGATTCACCGCCGCCGGCGCCCCCAAAGCCACCGCCCGCGCCCTCGCGGAAAAAGCGAAGGCGGAACACGAAGCCGGGCGCCCCTTCAAGATCAATCTCTTCACCGGCGCGTCCACGTCCGCGTCCACGGACGGCGCGCTCGCGCAGGCCGACGCCATCGACATCCGCATGCCCTACCAGGGCAACGCGGATCTGAAGAAGAACATCAACTCGCAGAAAGTCCGCTACAGCGACATGCACCTTTCGCACACGGCGATGTACATGCGCTACGGCTTCATTCCGCGCGTGCAGACCGCCATCGTCGAAGCCACCGAAGTGACGGACGACGGCAGAATCGCGCTCACGACCGCCGGCGGGAACACGGCGACCTACTGCAAGCTCGCAGACCGCATCATCATCGAGCTCAACGCCTATCACCATCCGGGGCTGAAGGATCTGCACGACATCTACGTTCCCGCGGATCCGCCGAACCGCGCGCCGATTCCCATGACGCACGTCCAGGACCGCATCGGCACGACGATGCTCCAGGTCGATCCCGCGAAGATCGTCGGCGTCGTCATGACGAACGAGAACGACCACATCGCGCCGTTTAAGCCGAGCGATCCCGTCACGGACCAGATCGGCGAGAACGTCTGCAACTTCCTCGCCGCCGAGCTCAAGGCCGGCCGCATTCCGAAGGAATTTCTCCCGATTCAGTCCGGCGTCGGCAACATCGCGAACGCCGTGCTCGCCGCGCTTGGTCGCAACAAGGACATTCCGCCGTTCCGCATGCACACGGAAGTCATTCAGGACTCGGTCATCAAGCTCATGGACGCGGGGCGCTGCGTCTTCGTCGGCGGCTGCTCGCTCACCGTTTCCGACGACTGCCTGAAGCACATCTACGAGAACTTCGATTTCTATAAGAACAAGATCGTGCTCCGCCCGCAGGAAATCTCCAACAATCCGGGCATCGTGCGCCGTCTCGGCCTGATCTGCATGAACACGGCGATCGAGGTGGACCTCTTCGGCCACGTCAATTCCACGCACTTCTACGGGCGCCAGATGATGAACGGCATCGGCGGTTCCGGCGACTTCGCGCGCAACGGCTATCTGACGATCTTCACGTGCCCGTCCGTCGCCAAGGGCGGCGCGATTTCCTCCATCGTGCCCATGTGCTCGCACATCGACCACACGGAACACGACGTGGACATCGTCGTCACCGAACAGGGCGTCGCCGACCTGCGCGGCAAGTGCCCGCGCGAGCGCGCCGAAGAGCTCATCGAAAAGTGCGTGCATCCCGAGTACAAGCAGCTGCTCCGCGACTATGTCGCGCGCACGCCGCTCTACCACACGCCGTGCGACGTCACGAAGGCGCTCGAGTTCCACCGTGCGTTCCTCCAAGAAGGCGACATGCGCAAGGCGAACATGAAGGACTGAACGTTCCCGCGCTCTCCGCAAAAAACGCGTTCCCGCCTCTCCGCGGGAACGCGTTTTTTTGTGCGGAAAAACGGCGCTGCGCGCCCGCGGGAACAAAAATTTTTCTTGAACGAACGTTCTATTCATGGCAGAGTGCGCGGAGTTTCGTCGCGGACGCGGGAGCGGAAAGCGTTTTACAAACGCCGCGGCGAGGTGCAAAATGCGAATGCGTTTTTGATATGTTTCCCCTGAAAAAAATCATCCCCGTCATCGCGGCGCCGTTTGCGGCGACGCCCGCGGCTTCGGCGGCGACGGAAGCCGCCGAGAAGCTTTTCGAAATCCCGCTTTGGGACGGGTTTTCGCTGCCGATCACGAACAGCATTCTCACGACGTGGATCGTGGCGCTCGTGCTGATTGCGCTGATCCGGCTCGCGTGCGGGCGGCCGAAACTCGTGCCGTCCAAAGGGCAATACGCGGTCGAGACCGTGCTCGGCATGTTCAAGGAGATTCTGGAGCCGATTCTGGGCAAGAAGGCGTTTCCGGCGGCGTTTCCGCTGCTGATCTGTCTGTTCTTCTTCATTCTCGCGCAGAACTGGGCGGGGCTGATTCCGGGCGTCGGCACGATCGGCTGGCACGAGACGGTGCTCGCCGCAGACGGCACGGAGACGGAAACGTTCCGCGCGCTGTTCCGTCCGCTCGGCGCGGACATGAACGGCACGCTCGGGCTCGCGCTCGTGTCCTTCGGCGCGTGGGCGATCATCGTGCTCAAATACGCGGGCGCAAAGGCGGTGCTTTTCGACTGGTTCGGGAACAAGGCGGACAAGCGCGACGTTCCCGCGGCGGTGTATTATTTCCTGTCGCTGATTTTCTTCGCGGTGGGCTTCATCGAAATCATCTCGGTGATCTTTCGCCCGGTGTCACTGTCGTTCCGACTTTTCGGAAACGTGTTCGGCGGCGAGACGCTGATGCACTCGACGGGCTACTTCACGGCGTTTTACTTCCTGGAACTGCTCGTCGGCGTCGTGCAGGCGCTGGTGTTCACGCTGCTTTCTGCGGTGTACATCGGGCTGATCACGAATCACGACAGCGGAGAACACGCGGAAGCGGCGGAAAACTGAAAAAGAATTTTTCCGGCGGGAGGATGCCGAGAGCGTCCACGCCGGAATTCACCCATAAAAAACCAAACCAAATCAAAGAAAAGGCATAAGACAATGATTACGGCACTCCTCGCGGAAATCAGCGGAAGCCTGCACGTGGCGCTCGGTTGCGCGGCGGCGGCGATCGGCGTGGGCTGGGTCGGCAGCAAGGCTGTCGAAGCGGTCGGACGCAACCCGGGCGCGTTCGGGAAGATTCTCGTTCTCGCGATTCTGGGCATGGCGCTCGCCGAAGCCATCGCGTTCTACGTGCTCTTCCTCGCGTGATCCGCGCGGGAACGGCGCCGCTTTTTTCGGGCGCGCGCCGTTCCCGTAAACCTTTTTTCTTCAGACATTCGCAGACACCATGTTTTCACAAATTCTGGCAAACGCCGCCGCCGCGGCCGTTCCCGCGGCGACCGAAGGCGGAAACAAATTCACGGAGATCACGACGAAGTTCGGCATCGAGCCGGGCGCGCTCGCCGTGCAGATCGTCAGCTTCGGCGTGCTCGCGCTCGTCGTGTGGTATTTCGGTTTTCGCCCGCTGATGAAGACCGTCGCCGAACGGCAGAAAAAAATCGAGGACGGGCTGAAGTTCTCCGACGACATGAAGGCGAAGCTCGCGCAGTCCGAAGCCGACTACAAGGCGACGATGGCGCGGGCCGCGCAGGACGCCGCCGCCGTGCTCGACGCCGCGCGCAAGTCCGCCAAGGAGACCGTCGAAAAAGCCGCGCAGGACGCGATCGCGCGCGCCGAGGAGACGGAGCGCCGCGCCGCCGAAAACGTCGCGCGGGAACGCGAAAAGATGCTCGCGGAGCTCCGCGGCGAAGTCGCCGCGCTCGTCGTCGAGACCACGGCGAAACTGCTCGCGCGCGAACTCCCCGCCGCGGAAAAGACGCGCCTCGCCGCCGCCGCCGCGGAAGAACTTAAAGCTTAAAGGAACCGCGAATGAAATCGGCAGGACATAACGATTCCGCTCTCAAGGAGCACGATTTTTCGGACGTCGTGTTCACGGGAGCGCGTCGCGTTTTTTCCTGCGCGAGAGAATCCTTCAGCTCCGAAGGAGCGAGATTGCTTAGCGTAGGGCAAGCGGACTTGTCCGCGCGGCCCTACGAAAACCGGACAAGACAATGCGCTCTGAAGGAGCGCGATTGGAAGGACGCCGCCTGATGTCACAGTCGCTCTCCCAGATATTTGTGCACATCGCGTTCAGCACGAAAGACCGTTTTCCGTTCCTCGACGAAAGCGTCTCCGAAGAATTGTTCAAATATATCGCCGGAGTCTGCAGAAATTCGGATTGTCCCGTGATTCAGGTCGGCGGACATCGCGACCATGTGCATGCGCTTTGCGGGCTTTCCCGCACAATTTCTCCGGCGAATCTGATTAGGGAAATCAAAACGGCGTCCTCAAAGTGGATCAAGTCCTTCGGGGGAGCTTACGAAAAATTTTTCTGGCAGGACGGTTACGGAATCTTTTCGGTGAGTCCGCTTCAGACCGCCGCAGTTTCGGATTACATCAAAAACCAGAAGGAACATCATAAAACGCGTTCGTTTCAGGATGAATTCAGGGCGTTTCTCAAAAAATATAACGTAAAATATGATGAAAAATACGTTTGGGCATAGCAATTTCGCCCTTACAGGGCTTGACGTTGCGGGTGACGCGTCCGTAGGGTTGCGCTACGCTTCACCCTACGCTGGACAATCTCGCCCCGTCGGGGCGAAGACATGTTCGGACGAATTCGACGTCTTTTTCTTTTCGACAAACAATGGCTAAGAAAAACCAGACTTTGAGGAAACACGCGGCGCGGCTCGTGGAGCTCGCGCGCGGCGCGGACGGGCGCATCGACGCGGCGCGCGTGCGCGCGATTCTCGCCGAGCTGCCGCGCGCGTTCCCGGGCGCGGCGCTGCGCCCGCTGCTCGAAGCGTTTTACGCAGCGGTCGCGCGGGAACTGCGGTTCTCCGAGGCGCGCATCGAGTTCGCGGGAACGCTCCCGGCGGGAACGGCGGACGCGCTCGCGGCGCATTTTTCCGCGCTCTACAGACGCACGGTCGCGCCCGTCGCGACGGAAAATCCCGCCCTGCTCGGCGGCGTCCACGTGCAGGTCGGCGACGACGTGTACGACGCTTCGCTCGCGGGAGCGCTCGCGCGGCTCCGCGCCTCCCTCGCCGCGGCGTAAGAATTTTTTCACGCATTTAACAACAAAACGAAACAAAAACCATGAGTCAGATTCTTGAAGATATTCGGTCGGCGATCGCTTCGCTCGACGCAAAACCGGAGAAGGCGAACGTCGGCACGATCGTCGAGCTCGCCGACGGCGTGGCGAAAGTCGACGGGCTTTCCCGAACGATGATGAACGAAATGCTCGCGTTCGAAAACGGGCTCGAAGGCATCGCGTTCAACCTGGAGCAGGACATCGTCGGCGTCGTCGTCATGGGCGACACCTCGTCGCTCAAGGAAGGCATGACGTGCAGGACGACGGGGCGCCTGCTGAGCGTTCCCGTGGGCAAGGAACTGCTCGGGCGCGTCGTCGACACGCTCGGCAATCCCGTGGACGGCAAGGGCCCGATCGGGGCGAAGGAGCGCGCGCCGATCGAGAAGATCGCGCCCGGCATCATGCCGCGCGAGCCCGTCAACCAGGCGCTGCAGACGGGCATCATGCCGATCGACGCGATGATCCCGATCGGGCGCGGCCAGCGCGAGCTCATCATCGGCGACCGCTCGACGGGCAAGACGACGATCGCGACGGACACCATCATCAACCAGGCGCGCATCAACCGCGAGGGGCTCGCGTCGGGCGATCCGAATTTCCGCCCCGTGTATTCGATCTACGTCGCCGTGGGGCAGAAGAATTCGAGCGTGGCGCGCCTGATCGCGACGCTGGAAAAGGCGGGCGCGCTCGAGTACTGCGTGGTCGTCGTCGCGGGAGCGTCGGAAAACGCCGCGAATCAGATGTACGCGCCGTTCGCGGGCGCGGCGATCGGCGAATGGTTCATGGAAAACGGCATGGACGCGCTCGTCGTTTACGACGATCTTTCGAAGCACGCGGCGGCGTATCGCCAGATTTCGCTGATTCTGAAACGCCCGTCCGGCCGCGAAGCGTATCCGGGCGACGTGTTCTACCTGCATTCCCGCCTGCTCGAGCGCGCGGCGCGCCTCACGGGCAAGGGCTCGCTGACGGCGCTCCCGATCATCGAGACGCAGGCGGGCGACGTTTCCGCCTACATTCCGACGAACGTGATTTCGATCACGGACGGGCAGATCTTCCTGCAGACGGACCTGTTCAACCAGGGCGTGCGCCCGGCGATTTCGGTCGGTCTGTCGGTCTCGCGCGTCGGTTCGTCGGCGCAGATCAAGGCGTTCAAGCAGGTCGCCGGCAAGGTAAAGGGCGAGCTCGCGCAGTATCGCGAAATGGCGGCGTTCGCGCAGTTCGGCAGCGATCTCGACGCGGCGACGAAGACGATTCTCGACAAGGGCGACCGCTTCGTCGAGCTCTTCAAGCAGGGCCCCGGCGAGCCGAAGCCCGTCGCCTCGCAAATCGCGCTCATCTGGGCGGCGCAGCACGACTTTTTCGCAGACGTTCCGAAGGAAAAGACGCTCGCGGCGTCGCTCGCGCTGCAGGATTTTCTCGAAACCTCGGCGAAGGACACGCTCGCGGAAATCAAGTCCAAGGCGAAGCTCGACGACGCTCTCGAAGCGAAGATCAAAGCCGCCTGCGACCAGTGGAAAGCGGCGTATAAAGCTTAAGGAAAAACCGCGAATGAACGCGAATTCCCGCGAATTTTTCGGCACGCGCCGATTCGGTTTTCGCGTTCTTTCGTGTCCGTTCGTGGTTCCGAATTTTATTTTTTAACTTTCCAAAACAATGGCCAAGGGGCTCAGAGAAATCAGAAATCGCATTCGCTCGGTGACGAACACCGGGCAGATCACGCGCGCGATGCAGCTCGTCGCGTCGTCGAAGATGCGGCGCGCGCAGGACGCGGCGACGTCGGGAAGACCTTACGCCGTGCTGCTTTCGCGCATTCTCGCGACGGCGCTGCGCGGGCTCGACCTTTCGGGCGAATTCACGCATCCGCTCATTCAGGAACGCCCCGTGAAGACGCGCGGGATCGTCGTCATCGCGACCGACAAGGGGCTGTGCGGCGGGCTCAACTCCAACCTGTTCCGTTTTCTGAACAAGACCGTTCCCGCGGGAACGCCGGCGAAGTTCTTCACCGTCGGGAAAAAGGCGACGCAGTTCGTCGCGCGCACGAAGCGCGAACTCGTCGCGGATTTTTCCGTGAGCGACCACGTGAACTTTTCGGAGGTGCGCCCGATCGGCGAATACCTCATCCGCGAATACCTCGCGGGAACAATCGACACGATCGAAATCGTGCTCTCGCAGTTCAAGAACACGATCGTGCAGACACCGATGATTTCGACGCTCGTGCCGCTCGGAAACCTGGAGGAACGCATGCGCGCGCAGTTCGCCGCGCAGGGCGCGAAGAGCGAGTTCCGCCTCGCCGAGGACGACCGCGAAATGGCGTTCGCGCCCGACGCGAAGACGATTCTCGAAGGGCTGCCCGCGCTCTTCTTCAAGCAGAGCCTGCACCAGGCGATTCTCGAGGCGAAGGCGTCCGAGCAGTCCGCGCGCATGGTCGCGATGAAGGCGGCGACAGACAACGCGAAGTCGCTCGTCGAATCGCTTTCGCTCGAATACAACAAGGCGCGCCAGGCCGCCATCACCAACGAAATCAACGAGCTCGCCGCCTCCAACGCCGGCTGAGCGGGGAAGATAGAAAAGAGAAAACGCCGATGCGCGCGCAAGCACAAGAACCCGTTCCCGAGAAGCGACGTTCCCGCCGCTTCCTCGCGGGCGTCGTGTGCGCGGCGGTCTGCGCGTTTTCCGTTTTTTTCGCCGTTCCCGCGGACGCGAAAAGCGACGCCGCGGCGTTTTCCGTCGCGACGGAGGAAACCGCCGCGTGGAACGCGACGCTCGACGACTATTTCGCGGGAACGCTCAACGCGCGCGTTCCCCACACGGTGCTTTCGCGGACGCCGAAGGTGCTCGCGCGGCTGCTTGCGGACGACGGCGTTCCCGCCGAGGAAATGCGTCTCGTCGTCAACAAGAGCATTCTCGACAAGACGCTCGGGAAAACGGCGAGCAAATTCACCGGAGAATTTCACCACGTCGGCGAAACGAATCTGCGGGCGCTTCCGGCGGAGCTCGCCGATCCCGTCGCGGTGTTCGATTCCGCCCACGGGAACGGAGACAAGGTCGTGCTCACGACGCTGAAGGACACGGAGAGCGGCGAAAGCGTCATCGTCGCCGTCGCGGTCGCGACGACGCGCGGGCACGAAACAGTGAACGCGGTTTCGTCGGTGCACGGGCGCCAGCTCGGGTCTTTCCGCAAATGGATGAAGGACGGACTGCTCCGTTATTTTCATACAAAAAAGTTCCCGCAATGGCTGGATTCGGTCGGGGTGCAAAACCCCCGAGCTGCCATACCCTGCGGGAACGGAGTCCTCAACGAAAAGGACTTCGCCGATTCTGCCCGCGACGGCGCGAAGCGCAAGAACAAATCCCCGAACGACGGAAAGGAGCTTCGAAAATGAGCGTTCCCGCGAACCGAAACAGAACTTTTGAGGAAGTTCGACGAATCGACGAGAGCGGCAATGAGTATTGGTCCGCGCGCGAGCTGTTCCCCGTGCTCGAATACAGCCGTTGGGAGAAATTCAGGCCGCTGGTCGAAAAGGCGAAAATCGCCTGCGAAACCGCAGGGGCGAAGGCTTCGGATCATTTTCACCTTGAGGTGAAAATGATCGATCTCGCAAAAGGCGCGAAACGCGAAATCGAAGACTTCCGCCTGTCGCGCTACGCGTGCTACCTCATCGTGCAGAACGGCGATTCGTCCAAGCCCGTCATAGCGCTCGGACAAACGTATTTCGCGATCCAAACGCGCAGACGAGAGCTCGCCGACGATGCCGCGTTCAACGCGCTCAGCGAAGAAGACCGGCGGCTTTTTCTGCGCAGAGAAATGCGGGAGCACAACAAGACTCTCGTCGAAACCGCGAAACGCGCGGGCGTGCGCACGGAGCGAAAGAAAATTTTGAACTCGAATGAATCCCGAAATCAAAAAATTAAATAATTTATGACTACAACAGGAACAATTACCCAGATTATCGGCGCGGTCGTGGACGCGCAGTTCGACGAAAAGACGATTCCCGCGATCTACAACGCGCTGGAAGTGAACTACACGCTCAACGGCGCGCAGACACGGCTCGTGCTCGAAGTGCAGCAGCACCTCGGCGCGGGCGTCGTCCGCGCGGTCGCGATGAGCACGACGGACGGGCTCGTGCGCGGCATGCCCATCGTCGACACGGGAGCGCCGATTCAGGCGCCCGTCGGCGAAGGCGTGCTCGGGCGCATCTTCAACGTCACGGGCGATCCCGTGGACGGCAAGGGCGCGGTCTCGTACACAAAGAAATACCCGATTCACCGCAACCCGCCGCCGCTCGTCGAACAGAGCACGGGCGCGGAGCTGCTCGAAACGGGCATCAAGGTCATCGACCTCATCTGCCCGTTCGTGAAGGGCGGCAAGGTCGGCGCGTTCGGCGGCGCGGGCGTCGGCAAGACGGTGCTCATCATGGAGCTCATCAACAACATCGCGAAGGCGCACGGCGGCTATTCCGTGTTCGCGGGCGTCGGCGAGCGTTCCCGCGAGGGCAACGACCTCTACCGCGAAATGTGCGAGTCCGGCGTCATCGACACCAAGGACATCTCCAAGTCCAAGGTCGCGCTCGTGTACGGCCAGATGAACGAGCCGCCGGGAGCGCGTATGCGCGTCGCGCTGACCGCGCTCGCCATGACGGAATATTTCCGCGACGAAAAGGGGCAGGACGTGCTGCTGTTCATCGACAACATCTTCCGTTTCTCGCAGGCGGGCTCGGAAGTGTCCGCGCTGCTCGGCCGCTCGTCGTCCGCCGTCGGTTATCAGCCGACGCTCGCGACGGAAATGGGCAACCTGCAGGAACGCATCACCTCGACGAAAAAAGGCTCCATCACGTCGTTCCAGGCCGTTTACGTTCCCGCGGACGACCTGACGGACCCCGCGCCCGCGAACACGTTCGCGCACCTCGACTCGACGATCGTTCTCGACCGCAAAATCGCCGAGCTCGCGATTTATCCCGCCGTCGATCCGCTCGCTTCGACCTCGCAGGCGCTCACGCCGCAGATCGTCGGCGAAGACCACTTCCGCGTCGCCCGCGCCGTGCAGGCCGTGCTGCAGAAATACAAGGACCTGCAGGACATCATCGCGATTCTCGGCATGGACGAGCTTTCCGACGAGGACAAGCTCACCGTCTCCCGCGCGCGCAAAATTCAGAAGTTCCTCTCGCAGCCCTTCCACGTCGCGTCGCAGTTCACGGGCATGGACGGCGCGTACTGCTCCGTCGCCGACACCGTGCGCTCGCTCGACACCATTCTCAAGGGCGAAGTGGACGACATCGCCGAGCAGCACTTCTACATGAAAGGCTCCATCGACGAGGTCATCGCTTCCGCGAAAAAACAATAAAATGAAACCACGAACGAACACGAAGAAACACGAACGGAAATCGTCGCCCACGAAAAATTCGCGTGAATTCGTGTTCATTCGCGGTTCAAAGATCTGAAAATAAATGTCTTTATCATTCGAAATCGTGACGCCGACCGGCGTCGTTTACGAAGCGGAAAACGTCGCCTCCGTGACGCTTCCGACGACCGCGGGCGAGCTCGGGATTCTGCCCGGGCACATCCCGCTGACCGCGGAAATCGAACCCGGCGAAATCGTCGTCGAGAGCGCCGCGGGAACGACGCGCCTTGCCGTGGACAAGGGCTACGGGCGCGTCATCGCCGACCGCGTGAGCGTGCTCGCCGAAGCCGCGATCGACGTGAAGTCGATCGACCTCTCCGCCGTCGAGGACGCGCAGAAGCGCGCCGAAGCCGCGATCGAAGCGGCGCGCCGACAGAAGGAAATCGATCCCGCCGAGCTCGAAAAGCTCGAGGCGATCGCGCGCTTCGCCATCGCGCAAAAGCTCGCCAAAGGCAAAAAATAAAAGCGCGCGCGCCGCTCCCCGCGCGCCGGGCGTTCAAAAAAATTTGCGCGGGAGCGAACAATCGCCTTTGCGCGAAACGCTTTTTTTGAAAGAATGTGATCGTGATGAAAACCTTGCTCGAAAAAATTTCCCGCGTGCGCGTGCTCGTCGTCGGCGACGTCATGCTCGACCACTATATTCACGGCGACGCGACGCGCATTTCGCCCGAAGCGCCCGTTCCCGTGGTCAACGTCTCCAAGGACCGCTACGTGACGGGCGGCGCGGCGAACGTCGCGCTGAACATCCGTTCGCTCGGCGCGGGCGCGGCGCTCTGCGGTCTCTGCGGCGACGACGAGGCGGGGCGGCGGCTGCGCGCGATTCTGAGCACGGCGGGCATCGATTATCCGACGGAGTTCTGCCGTTCCCGCATCGCGACGATCATCAAGTCGCGCGTCGTCGTGCGCAACCAGCAGCTCTGCCGGCTCGACCGCGAAATGGCGCCGGAAAACTACGCGCTCACGGAAGCCGCGGTCCGCGAAAAGCTTTTCGCCGAAATCGAGCGCGCGGACGCAGTCATCATCTCCGACTACGCGAAAGGCGCGATCGACCTGGAGATGCTCACGCAGATTCTCGCGCACGCCGAGCAGCACGGCATTCTCGTCTCGCTCGACCCGAAGCCGCGCCGCCGCCTGCCGTTCAGAAACGTCGGTCTCATCACGCCGAACAAGAACGAGGCGATCGAGCTCGCCGACCTTCAGAACGAGCTGCGTCCGGACGAATTTCCCGCCGAGGAAATCTGCCGCCGCATCTGGGAAAAGCACCGTCCGAAGGATCTCGTCGTCACGCTCGGCGCGGAAGGCATGTTGCTTTCCCGCGAGGGCAAAATCCTCAAGCGCATCCCGACGTTCGCGCGCGAAGTCTTCGACGTCTCCGGCGCGGGCGACACGGTGATCGCCTCGCTCACGCTCGCGCTCGCCGCGGGAACGCCGCTCGAAGAGGCGGCGCACTTCGCGAACACCGCCGCGGGAATCGTCGTCGGCAAATTCGGCACGGCGACCGTCACTCCGGAGGAGATTCTCGCGTTCCGTCAATGACCCGCGCGGGAACGCCGTTCCCGCCGCCGCAAACCCCGTTTTTCCCATGAAGAAATTTCTCCGAGTCCTGTCGTCCGCGCTGTGTTTCGCGCTCGCTCTCGTCTGCGTTCCCGCGGCGCTGGGCGACGATTTTTCCAAGGTGAAGAAAAGCGATTTCTCCGCCTCGGAGATGAAGGCGATTTTTTCCGACGCCTACTGCCGCGAGCTGAAGAAGGGCGTGACGGCTAAGCAGGTCAAGTCGATGAAGAATCCCGTCCTGCGCGACATGGCGGAACGGATGCTCGCGAAGAAATATCAGGACAAGCTCCATCGCCGCGCGCGCAAGTATCGGCCGTATTATCCCGTGGACGCGCTGGCGAAGGAGCTCAAGACGAGTTTCTACAGCCGCTACGAAAACCCGACGGGAATCTATTTCAAGGCGGGCGAGACGGCTGTGCTCTTCGTCGGCGAAATTCCCAAGAAGGAGACGATTTCGCTCAAGGTGCACAGCTTCGACCAGGAAGGCTACGGCAACGAGAAAGTCTATCCGCTCGAAAAGGGCGTGAACGTCGTTCCCGTGGAGATCAACGGGCTCGCGTACATTCAGTATTTCACGACGAACGAGGACGCCAAGCCCGTCAACGTCAACATCGCGACCGGGCACGCGAACGGCGTCTTTTCCAACGCGACGCACACGAACGAGGATTGGGCGAAGATGCTCGACGGCGTCGCGGGCGACTGCATCGACATCGTCGGCAAATACGTCCACCTGATCTACTGCGCGGAAACGATGAAGCAGATCTGCCCCAAGGACGGGCTGAAGCTCATCAACACCTACGACGAGCTGATCCGCTGCCAGCAGGAAGACATCATGGGCCTGCAGCAGTTCAAGCGCAAACGCCCCAACCACATGCTCGGCCGCACGATGTGGAAAGGCTACATGCACGCGGACGGCATGGGCGCCGCCTTCAACGACAACACGATGGACTCGATCGCCGATCCCGCGAAGGTCGAGGCGCAGGCGTGGGGCATCTCGCACGAGTTCGGACACGTCAACCAGACGCGGCCGCTCATGATGTGGGTCTGCACGGCAGAGGTGACGAACAACATCTATTCCTGCTGGGCGAACTTCAAGATGACGCCCGAGTCCATGCGCCTCGAGCACGAGCGCTGCCAATCGCGCGACGGCGAAGGTCCCTTCATCGGCGGCAGATTCAACAGCTTCCTCAATTCCGCGCTCGTTTACGGCGAACCGTGGCTCTGCCAGAAGGGACCGGACAAAATGGAAGGCTACGAGAACGGCGGCGACCACTTCGTCAAGGTCGCTCCGCTGTGGCAGCTGCAGCTCTACATGAACGTCGCCGAGCGCGGCCCGAAGGATTTTTATCCGCAGCTTTTCGAAATCGCCCGCACGGACGAAGTGCCGAAGACCAAGGAGGGCAAGCCGGACAACGGCGCGATCCAGATCCGCTTCATGAAGAACGCCTGCGAAATCGCGAAGCAGAATCTGATGCCTTTCTTCGAGGCTGCGGGAATGCTCAAGCCCATCGACCGCGACCTCGACGACTACACGCCCGCGCACCTCACGATCACCGAGGCGGACTGCAAGAAGCTCAAGAAGTTCGGCGAAAAATTCCCCGCTCCCGCGAGCCCGGTCATCTACTACATTTCCGCGACGAATTACGAAATCTTCAAAAAAGGTCTGCCCGTGAAGGGCTCCAAAGGCAAGGGCGTCGAGCCCTCCGCCGATGGACGCCGCCTCACGTTCTCGCACAAAAAATGGCAGAACGTCGTCGCGTTCGAGACCTACGCGGGCGACAAGCTCGTGCGCGTCTCGATGAGCGGGCTGGACTCGAAGGACAATTCCTCGACGCTCGTCATCTACCCCGAAGGCGCGACGCGCGTCGAAGCCGTCGGCTGGGACGGCAAGCGCGTTCTCGCCTACGGCAAGCCGGCGCCGCGCAAGCCGGGCGCGAGCTCGGCGTCCTCCGCCGTTTCCGCGCCGGCGCGCTGATTACGCACGCGGTCTTCAGCCCGCGCGGGAACGGAAACGCGCGATCGCGGGGCGCACCATCGCGGCGGCGAGGCTCGGGAAATCCATGCCGACGCACGACGCGCTCTTCGGCAGCAGGCTCGTCGCCGTCAGCCCCGGCATCGTGTTCACTTCGAGGAAGCGGAACGTTCCGTCCGGAGAAAGAATCACGTCCGCGCGCGCGAAATCGCGGCAGCCGCACGCCGCGAACAGCGTCTCCGCCGAAGCGCGTATGCGCGCCGCGACGGCTTCGTCGATCGGCGCGGGGAAAAGGTATTCCGTGTTCCCGCGCGTGTACTTGTTCGTAAAGTCGTAGACGCCCGTCTTCGGGCGGATTTCGACGACGCCCATCGCCCTGCCCTCCAGCAGCCCGACCGTCAGCTCTCTGCCGTGCAGACGCGCCTCGACGATCCACTTCTTCGCCGCGCTCAGGTCGCCTTCCAGCGCCGCACGCAGCTCGCGCTCGCCCGTCGGCAGAAACAGCCCGACGCTGCTGCCCTTGTCCGCGGGCTTCACGACCGTCTCCGCGCCGAGCCGCGCGACGACCTCCGCCGCGTCCGGCCGCGCGTCCGCCGAAAAGACGATGCCGTCCGGCGCGGGAACGCCGTGCGCGCGCATGACGGCCTTCGTCGCCGCCTTGTCGATGCACGTCTCGCTCGCCTCGATCCCGCAGCCCGCGTACGCGAAACCGCGCGCCTCGAGATCGCGCTGCACGCCGCCGTCCTCGCCGTAGTCGCCGTGAATCACGGGAAAGACGACGTCCGTCGCCGGGTCGAGATCTTCCGGCAGACGGTTTTCGTCGAGCGTCCGCAGTTCCGTCCGCGGGAACGCGGCGCGCAGCGCCTCGGCGCAGGCGCGCCCGGACTGAATGGAAACCTCGCGTTCCGGCGACCGCGCGCCGCAGAGAACGACGATTCTGAAATCCTGTTTGTTCATGAGTGCCTCAACGCTACGCCCGACGAGGCGGGATTGCACGAAAAAACCCGCGAATCTTCGCGGGTTTCGAAGTGGCTGCCCAGGTAGGGATCGAACCTACGACCAATTGATTAACAGTCAACTGCTCTTCCGCTGAGCTACTGGGCAATCAAAAATGTGAGGCGTATTAGACGCTTTTCTCCCGCCGCTGTCAACAGATTTTTCTCAAAAAAAATTTTTAAAATTTTATTTGACGCTCCCGCGAAATTATGCGATGCTTATTTTCACAGTTAAAACAACGCGTTTCGACTGGAAACGCCCCTTTCGTCTAGCCCGGTCTAGGACACCTCGCTTTCACTGAGGCGACCAGGGTTCGAATCCCTGAAGGGGCGCCACTTTCAAAAGCCCGCGGTTTCAAAAGAAACCGCGGGCTTTTTCGCGCTCTCGGCGAAAAATCGGCGCGCTCCGCGCGGGAACGGAGCTTGCCATTCGACAAAAGAATCAATACGCTGACTCGCATTTTATGAATTCATACGCTTTACGAAAACTTCCTCTCTCCCCCCTCCCGCTCGCCGCGCTGTTCGCCGCCGCGAATTTCGTTCCCGCCGAAGCGGAAGTCATGCACGCCGACGCGTCGCTGCTCACCTACACGGATTTCGCGCAGAACACGGGCCGCTTCCAGGCGGGCGCGACGAACGCGCTGCTCGCGCACATCCGGGCGCAGGAAGGCGGAGTCGTCATCGCCTACACCGGCGGTCAGGCGAGCTACGTGCTCCCGCACGGCATGATCGACTTCGGCGGCCTCTCCGACCAGGGAGCGAACAACGCGATCGGCTACAACTTCATCGCCACCGTCGCGCACAACGGAGTCATCGACCAGACGTATTCCGGCGCCGCCGTCGGCGCGGACAACGCCGTCCGCTACAGCAGCATCGAATACCGCAACGGCTACGACTGGTCCAATTCCGTCGTCTCGACGAACTCGACCTTCGCGCTCTCCCCCGAAACGCCGGGCGGAGGCGTCTACGACTACAAGATCGCGCGCCAGAGCAAGATCTTCACCGACGTCGTCGGCTCGCAGGTCTTTTCGGGAACCCTCGCGCCGGGAACGGATATTCAGTACTACCGCGCGGGCGCGGGAACGATGAAGGTCTCCGATCACTCGGGAGCGACGACGGGAATCGCGGGCGCCTACGCCTACGCCGCCGGCAGCGTCAACACGGGAGTCTACGGGAATCTCGACGCCAACGGGAACTTCAACGTCTTCCACTACGCGAACTGGACGCCCGAAGGCGTGAACGACGCGAGCCCGCTCCCCTACTCGCTCGCCTCCGGCGACTCCGGCAGCCCGGCGTGGATCTGGAACGACGCGACGGGACAGTTCGAATATCTCGCCGCGGGACAATCCGGCACGGACGCGTTCTCCCACCTGCGCGGGAACACGCGGTACACGCTCGAGACGATGGCGTCCTTCGACAAAAAAATCGCGCTTTCCACCGACGCCTCGGAGACGATCTACGTCAACGCCGTCACGGGAACGGTCGACGCGATCGCGGACCGGGAAACGAGCTCCACGCTTTCCACGACGGACAATCTCGCGACGGGAACGGTGACCTTCGGCGACGCGAGCGTCGAGTTCAAGGGCGTCCGCTCGGGAACGCACACGTGGAAGGATCTTTCCGCCGAAAAGGACAAGGACAACTGGTTTAACTACGGCGACGAGTATCTCAACGTCGTCGATCTCGCCTCCCGAGGCGAGCTGACCGCGACGACCGCCGAAGGCCTCCGCACCTCCGACCTCTTCATGACGGAAAACCTCGTCTTCGCCGCCGCAGGAACGGAAAAATATCAGATCGTGCTCACGGACACGGTGGACACGGGCGTCGGCTACGTGCAGTTCTCCAAGGCGAACGGCGTCGCGAACGCGAGCTTCCGCGTCTCCTCCGAAACCGGAGAAAGCAACCTGCTCGACACGGCCGGCTTTGTCGTGGACGCGGGCGTGAGCGTCGAACTCGACCTGACGAGCCCCTCGGACTACATGCGCGAATGGCGCAAGACCGGCGCGGGCGACCTGACGATCGTCGGCAGCGGGAACAACGACGCCCTGCTCAACGTCGGCGGCGCGGGCAAGCTCGTTCTTTCCCGCGAAAACGGCTACGCCGCCTACAACGTGCTCGCGAGCACGGGAGCGACCGTCGTCATCGACGACGTCAACCAGGTCGCGCGCGACGTCACCCTCGGCAACGGCGGAGCGACGCTCGACTTCAACGGCAATTCCATGACCTGGGACAACGCCGCCGCGGTTTCCGCCGAGGGCTTCACGATCCACGCGCTCACGGAAGGCGCGATCCTCACGAACTCCGCCGCGGGAACGACGACGCTCACCGTGAAAAACGGAGGCGAGAGCTTCGTCGGCTCCTTCGTCGACACGGCGGCGGGAGCGCTGAAGCTCATTTACGCGCCGGATTCCGCCGACGCGGTCTGGACGCTCAACGGCGTCTTCACGAATCTCAAGAACAACGCGGAAAGCGGCGTCGTCGTACAAAACGGCACGCTGAAGCTCGCGGGAACGAACACCGTCCACGCGCTCGGCTCCGCCACGGGAACGAACACCGACCGCTATTTCAGCGCCGACGACTGGCACTACACGGACGCGACGGCGGACGTCGCCGTCGCGTCCGGCGCAGCCTTCGAGCTCGGCTCGCACGCGCGGCTCACGGGCGACGTCACGGTTCGGAACGGCGGATCCTTCACGATGAACTGCGGCGTGCACAAGCGCTTCGAATACGTCGAAGGCGGCTACGCGCTCGAAGACACGGAAAATTATTCCGCGTTTTTCGGGCTGAAGGGAAACGTCGCGCTCGAAGGCGCGGACGCGAAACTCCTCATCCGCCACGAATCCGCGGACGCGACGGCGGACATGCGCTACGACGGAAACATCACGGGAGCGGGACAGGTGCGCGTCGCGCTCAACTCCGAGACCTCGGTGCTCACGCTCGGCGGCGCGAACACGTTTTCCGGAGCGAAGACGCTCGAAACGGGAACGCTCGTCGCGAACGCCGCCGCGCTCGGAAACACGTCGTCGAACAAATGGAAGGTCGGCGCGCGGGGCGTGCTCCGCGTGACGGACGATTCCTCGCTTTCCTCCTCGGAACTCCTTTCGAAGATCGACGGCGCGTCCACGGGCGTGCTCGCGCTCGGCGCCGACCGCACGGAAAAGCTCGACGTTTCCGCGCACGCGGATCTCTACGTCGGAGCGGCGGCGGGAACGACCGTCAACTACGGCGCGGAAAACACGACCGAAACGCTTGAAGCGACGGGCGGCTATTGGCGGCTCGGCGGCGGAGACGGCGAGCTCCGCGTCAACTTCAAGCTCACGGGAACGGGAACGCTCGCGCTCGGCAACGAATACGGAAAAGGCACGGTCGTGCTCACGAACGCGGCGAACGACTTCTCGGGCGAGATTCAGCTCAGCGGCGGCGTTTCGCTCTTCGCGGAAAACGCCGGCGCGCTCGGCGGCTCGAACGTCCTGCTCGACTACAGCATGAGCTTCGGCGCTCCCGCCGAAGCGCTTTCCGCGATTTCCGCCGACTCCGCGGGAGCGCTGCTCGCGGACAAGGCGACGGACTCGGATTTCGATTTCTCCTCGCACGCGAATCTCGCGCTCGGCGCCGCGACGGACACGGTCTTCACGGGAACGCTGACCGTCGCCGCGGACGCCGCCTACCGCTTCGGCGGCTCCTCGGGAACGCTCACGCTCGCGAAAGCGCTCGCCGCGAACGGCGAGAACGCGCTCGTCGTGGACGGGCAAGGCCGCTCCGGCGGCGCGCTCAGGCTCGCCGCCGGAGCGGACATCACGGGCGCCGTCTCCGTCATCGGCCGTGACGCGACGAAAACGAGCGCCGCCGCGGGCGACGCGACTTTGACGTTTTCCGTGGACGACGCGCTCGCGCAGGCCGCCTCCGTCCTCGCGAAGGACGGCGGCGTCGTCGATCTCGCGGGAACGAAGCAGACGTTCCGCGATTTCGCTCTCGGCGACGGCGGCACGCTCGCGGACTCTTCCGAAGGCGGAACGGGAACGCTGAAATTCGCGAGCTCTTCGGGAACGCTCGGGGGCGTCGTCGCGGCGCACGCCGTGAAGACGGACGCGGGAACGCTCACGTTCACGGGCTCGGTCGTCGAAGGCGGCCGCCTCGAAGCGTCCGCGGGAAAGCTCGCGTTCACGAACGCGGCGGCGGCGGGCGGCGTGCTCGCGGTCTCCGGCACGGGCGAACTCGCGTATTCCGAAAAGCTGGGCAACGCCTTGAATCTCGTCATGGACGGCGGCACGATGACGATTTCCGGCGAAAAGACCTTCGGCGCGAATCTGACGCTGAACGCGGGAAAAGTGACCGTCGGCACGACGGACTCGCTCGACTACGAGACCTCCAACGCGCTCACGCTCGCGGGCGGCGAACTCGCGCTCGGCGAAACGCGCTGGTCCGTCGGCGCAGGCAACAAAATCACGCTCGCCGGAGGAACGGTCACGGGAACGGGCGGCGTTGAGAGCAGCGTCAACTACGGCACGCTGGATTTCATGGCGGGCAACACGCTCAGCGTCGTCGCGCAGATCGGAGCGACCGCGGAAAATCCCACGGTCTCCCGTCTCCTCGCGCCGATTCGCCTGCGCACGACGGAAAGGGACGAGACGACGACCTTCGAGGTCGGCGAAAACGCGCGCCTCGAATTTTCGGCCTTCGTCGCCGAAGCGAAACACACCTTCCAGCTGAAAATCGCCGAAGGCGGCAGCGCCGAACTCGCCCTTTCCTCGGGTGCGCTCACGCTCGCGGGCGAGACGAAAATTTCCGGAGACCTGACGCTCTCGGGAACGTTCGCCGCGGGCAGCATCGACGCGCTCGACTACGCCGCGACGAACACGCTCACCTTCGCGGGCGCCGCGTTCGACTTCGGCACGAACCGCTGGTCCGTCGGCTCGGGCAACAAAATCATCTTCGCCGGAGGAACGGTTTCCGGCGCGGGACAGACCAACGCGGACGGGAGACTCGGCGCGCTGGATTTCTTCAGCGACACGGCGGACGTCGTCGCCGCGGCGGGAACGCGCACCGAGGTTTCGGCGACGCTGCGACTGCGCGAATCGAACACGAACGTCGTCTTCGACGCGGAGACGGGCGCGGAGCTCGCGATTTCGGGCGAAATCATCGGCAACGGGACGCTCGAAAAGAAGGGCGAAGGCTCGATGACGCTTTCCGGCGCGAACTCCTTCGCGGGCGGCGTGAAGATTTCCGGCGGCAAGCTTTCCGTCGCCTCCGTCGCGGCGCTCGGCGCGGGCGCGACGACCGTCGAATCCGCGGGAACGCTCGCGCTCGCGGGCGCGAACGACACGGGCGCTTCCGCCACGACGGATCTTTCGACGAAGGTTTCCGGCGCGGGGCGCATCGAATTTTCCGCCGCGGGAACGAACGCGAACGCCTCCAGCTACAGCAATCTGAAGCTCGGAGACGGGTTCACGGGAACGCTCGCCGTCACGAGCGGCATGATCTACGCGGAAAACAAAAACTCGCTGACGTCGTTCGGCAACGCGAAGACGATCGAGCTCGACGGCGGCGGACTTTTCCTGAGGAACGGCAACAACAACGGCCTCAACGGCACGGACTCGTTCTCGCAGGATTTCGTCATCGGAGCGAACGGCGGCTCGCTCGTGCTCTACGCCGCGCACGACGGAGCGACGTTCACGGGAAGCGTCACGGGAACGGGGACGCTCTCGCACCTCGACGGCGGAGTCCTCATTCTCGCGCCTGGAGAAGGCAAAACGATCAGTCTCGGCGGACTCACGCAAAACACGAATTACTCCGGATACGCCAATTGCCGCACGGAAATCCGCGGGAACGCGACGATCGGCACGCTGACGCTCTCGTCCGGAAATACATACGACGGTTCCGTGAAAATCGTCTCCGGAGACGTCGCGGTCGGGACAGCGAACATCAACAAAGGCAAGCTGAAGATCGAAGGCGGCACGGCCGGTTTCGGCGAAATCGCGCTCGGAGCCGGCGGCACGGCGACGCTTTCGTTGAGCGGCGGGCGGCTGAACGTCGGCGCCGGCGGCATCCGCGGGCTCGGAACGGGCGCGAAGACGGTCGCGTTCGCGAATGCGACGGTCGGCGCGGCGGCGGACTGGACTTCCGCGCTCGACATCGCGGTCTCCGGCACGGTCGTGTTCGACACGACGGCGGTCGGCGGCGAAACGCGCGCGACGACGGGCGCGACGATACGGCTCGACGGCGCGCTCTCCGGCGACGGCTCGCTGGAGAAGCTCGGCGCGGGAACGCTCGCCCTGTGCGGAGACAATTCCGGACGCACGGGAGCCACGACGATCTCCGCGGGAACGCTCGTCGCGGCGCACGCGAACGCGCTCGGCACGGGCAAAGTCACCGTCGCGCAAGGCGCCGAACTCGGGCTCGTCGCGGGAACGACCGTCACCGGCGTTTCCGGCGGCATCGAGTTCGCCGAAGGCGCGAAGTTGGTCGTCGATCTGAGCGGGCTCGCCGCCGTTCCCGCGACGCTCGCGGCGAGCGACGCCGGCGAAACGCGCGCGCTGACGCTCGTTTCCGAAAGCGCGCTTTCCTACAACGGCGCGGAGCTCGCGGACGGCGCGGTTTCGCTGATTCAATACGAACTGAAGAACGTCGGCGACTTCGCGGCGTGGACTTCGCAGCTCCGCTACGACTCGTCCTCGAACGCGCTGATGCTCACGCTGACGGTTCCCGAGCCCGGAGCGTTTTCGCTCTTCGCGGGAACGCTCGCGCTCGCCTTCTGCGCCGCCCGCCGCCGGCGCCGCCGCGGAACGCGCTGAGGGCGTGCTCGGGAAATTGTTTGCCTATTTTCGGTCGGCGAAGGAACATTGTGCCATGAACATCGCTTCAAGAATTTTCTGTCGCGCGTTTCAGGCGGCGTTCCGTTCGGCGTTGCCCGTGCTGCCGTACAGAGAGCCGGAAATCGTCGGTTCCTGTTCCGCGCTCAAGCAAGTGTTCAAAAAAGAAAAGGTGAAGTCGGCGCTCGTCGTCACCGACAAGGGCATCGTGTCCAACGAACTGCTCGCGCCGCTCGAAAAGGCGCTGCGCGAAAGCGGCGTCGGGGTTGCCGTTTATTCCGACACGCGGCCGAATCCGACGATTGAAAACGTGGAGGCCGCGGTCGAGGCGTATCGCGGGAACGCCTGCGACTGCCTGATCGCCGTCGGCGGCGGCTCGTCGATGGACTGCGCGAAAGCCGTCGGCGCGCGCGTCACGTACCCGAAAAAGACGGTCGGGCAGATGAAGGGCGTCCTGCGGATCTTACGCCGCCTGCCTCCGCTGATCGCCGTGCCCACGACGGCGGGAACGGGCAGCGAAACGACGCTCGCCGCGATCATCACCGACAGCGCGACCCGGCACAAATATGCGCTGATGAGCTTCCCGCTCATCCCGCGTTACGCGGTGCTGGACGCTTCGCTGACGTATTCTCTGCCGCCGCATCTGACGGCGACCACCGGCATGGACGCGCTCACGCACGCGGTCGAAGCCTATATCGGGCGCTCGACGACCGAAGAAACGCGCCGCCTCGCGCTGGAGGCGACGAAGCTGGTCTTCGAAAACATCGAGCTCGCCTGCGGGAACGGCAGGAACCACGACGCGCGGGAAAACATGCTTCACGCCGCGTACAAGGCGGGCGTCGCTTTTTCCAAATCCTACGTCGGCTACGTTCACGCGATCGCGCATTCTTTGGGCGGACGCTACGGAACGCCCCACGGACTCGCGAACGCCGTCGTCCTGCCTTACGTCCTGGAGGCCTACGGCGAATCCGTCCACGAAAAGCTGCATGCGCTCGGCGTCGCCGCGGGCGTCTGCGGCGGGAACGATTCTTTTAAGATCGGCGCCGAAAAATTCATCGCCGCCGTCAAGGCGCTGAACAAAAGAATCGGCATCCCCGACAAGCTCGCGGGAATCCGCCGGGAAGACGTTCCCGCGATGGCGCGGCTCGCCGCGAAGGAAGCCAACCCGCTTTACCCCGTCCCGAAGCTGATGACGCGGGACGAACTCGCCGAATTTTACATGCAGTGCGCAGACTGGAGCGACGCAAAATGACCGACGAACAAATCCGCAGCTTACTTGAAAAGCAGAGAAGCTTTTTCAGAACCGGCGCCACGCTTCCGACGCCTTTCCGCATCGGACAGCTCAAAAAGCTCTATGCCGTCGTCAAAAAACATGAGGACGAAATCTGCGACGCGCTGACCGCCGACCTCGGGAAAAGCCGCTACGAGGGCTTCATGTGCGAAGTCGGCATGGTGCTCTCCGAAATCTCTTACATGCTCGGTCACGTCGGGCGTTTCGCGAAAAGAAAAACGGTCCGGACTCCGCTCGCGCAATTCGCGTCCCGCAGTTTCAGGCAGCCCGTCCCTTACGGAAACACGCTGATCATGAGCCCGTGGAACTATCCGTTCCTTCTGACGATGGGACCGCTGGTCGACGCCCTCGCCGCGGGAAACACGGCGATCGTGAAGCCCAGCGCCTACTCCGGCGCGACGTGCGGAATCGTGGAAAAACTCGTCGCCGAGGCGTTCCCGCCCGAATACGTCGCCATCGTCACCGGCGGCAGAGCCGAAAACGCCGCGCTCCTCGAGCAGAAGTTCGACCTCACCTTCTTCACCGGAAGCCAGGCCGTCGGCAAGGAAGTGCTGCGCCGCGCGGCGGAGCATCTGACGCCCGCGATTTTGGAGCTGGGCGGGAAAAGCCCCTGCATCGTCGACGCGACCGCGGACCTCAAGCTCGCCGCGAAGCGCATCGTGTTCGGCAAATATCTCAACTGCGGGCAGACCTGCGTCGCTCCCGACCACGTCCTCTGCGAACGCTCCGTGAAGGACGCCTTCGTCGCGGCCGTCATCGAGGAAATCAAAGTCCAATACGGAGAAAATCCGCTCGCGAACAAGGCTTACGGCAAAATCATCAATCGGAAGCATTTCGACAGGTTGCTCGGGCTGATCGACAAGAAAAAAGTCGTCGCCGGCGGGAACGCCGATCCCGACGCCTGCCGGATCGCGCCCACCGTCATGGACGACGTGACGGAGACCGACGCCGTCATGGGCGAAGAAATCTTCGGTCCGATCCTGCCCGTCCTGACTTTCGACCGCTTCGACGCCCTCGTCGACGACCTGAAAAACAAGGACAAGCCTCTGGCGCTCTACATTTTTTCCGGCGACCGGGAACGCATCAGGCGCGTGACGACGGAGCTGAGCTACGGCGGCGGCTGCATCAACGACGTCGTCATCCACCTCGCCACCAGCGAAATGGGCTTCGGCGGCGTCGGCGAAAGCGGCATGGGAGCCTATCACGGGAAGACGGGATTCGACGCGTTCACGCACTACAAATCCGTCGTGGACAAAAAGACGTGGCTTGACCTCCCGATGCGCTACCAGCCCTACAAAAGCGGACTCTACGAAAAACTCCTCCACTTCTTTTTGAAGTGATTCCGAAAACGGGATCGCCCGCGCCTTTCCCGCGCGGGTCTCAAAAAGTGTTCGCCTTGACGCGAGGCGTCCGTTAGGGTTGCTTCACCATGATGAAATCGAAAGCCCACTTGCTCTTGCCCACGTTCGCCGTGCTCGCGCTCGCGGCGTGCAACGATTCTCAAAAGACGCTCGAAGCGGCGCCGGAGGCGGCTCCGGCCGTTCCCGCGGCGCCCGCCGCCGAAAACGCCGCGCCCGCGCCGGAGACGCAGGCGGCTCCCGAAAAGCCCGCGGCGCAGCCCGCTCCCGCGGCGAAACCGCAGGAGACTCCGGCGGTGCGGCTCGTTCCCGCGAAGAAGACCGCTCCCGCGGGCGAAGGCTACGCGGTGACGAAGGTCGTTCCCGAAGATTTCAAACCCGCCGCGTTCAACGTCTTCACGGACGGCGCGATGCGTTTCCGCGTCGAATTTTACGGCACGGACGTCTTCCGCATCCAGGCGGCGCCGGACGGCGCGTTCGACGATCCGCTGAACGACCCCACCGCCGCGCAGATTCTCGTGGACAACCTGCCCGTGAACCGCGAGCGCGTGGACTGCGAAGTCTCGGACGCCGAAGTCGTCTGGCGCACGGCCGCGGTCGAGCTCCGCATGCGCCGCGCGGACGGCACGTTCTCGCTTTTCCGCGCGGACGGCACGCCGATCTTCTCCGAGAAAAAGCCGCTCGCCTTCGCCGAAAACACGGTGACGCAGACGCTTTCGACCGACCCCGACGAATTTTACTACGGCGGCGGTCAGCAGAACGGGCATTTTTCCCACAAGGGCACCAAAATCGAAATCTCCGCCAACGGCTGGAACGAAAACGACCGCCCGAATCCCGCGCCGTTCTACATGAGCAACCGCGGCTACGGCGTGCTCCGCCACACGTTCGCCACGGGCGCGTATGATTTCACGGGCGCGGACTCCATCGCGACCACGCACAACGAAAACCGCTTCGACGCGTTCTATTTCGTCGGCGACGGCTTCCCGCGCGTCCTCGATCTTTACACGCGCTTCACGGGCCGCCCGAACTTCCTCCCGATCTGGGGCTTCGAGCTCGGCGACGCGGACGCGTACATGACGCGCGACCCGCAGACGAAGGAGCCGCTTCTCGAAAACGGAAAATTCAAGGAGCTCACGCCGTATTCGCTCGACCGCGTCGCGGAAAAATATCGTGAGCACGACATGCCCTGCGGCTGGCTGCTCGTGAACGACGGCTACGGCTGCAATTACGTGCAGCTGCCCTACGTCGTGAAGAGCCTCGCGGGAATGGGCTTCAAGACCGGCCTGTGGACGGAAGGCGCGCTCACGCGCATGGCGTGGGAAGTCGGCGTCGCGGGAACGCGCGTGCAGAAGCTCGACGTCGCGTGGACGAGTGACACCAACAAGACCACGCGTGCGAAGCCGCTTTCCAAGGTGCAGCACGCGCTCGAATGCAACAAGATCGCCTGGGACGGCATCGCGGACAATTCCGACTCGCGCCCGCTCACGTGGACAGTGCTCGGCTGGGCGGGAACGCAGCGTTACGCCGTGTGCTGGACCGGCGACCAGGCGGGAGACTGGAACCTCATCCGCTACCACATCCCGACGCTCATCACCTCCGGCATGTCCGGCCAGGCCTACGCGACGACGGACGTGGACGGCATTTTCGGCGGCTCGCCGGAAACCTACACGCGCGACCTGCAGTGGAAATGCTTCACGCCCGCGCTCTACGTCATGAACGGCTGGAGCGACGCGGAAGCGGTGGCGGGCGTGCCGAAAAAGAGCCCGTGGTGGTTCGAGGAGCCCTACCGCTCCATCAACCGCAGCTACCTCAAACGCAAGCTGCGCATGACGCCCTACATGTACAAATACGCGCACGACGCCGCCGTCTCCGGCGCGCCCATCGTCCGCGGCATGCTGTGGAACTTCCCGAACGACCGCAGGACCTGGGACAAGTCCACGCAGTATCAGTTCATGCTCGGCGACGACATTCTCGTCGCTCCCGTCTACACGGCGATGTCGCTGAACAAGGGCTGGCGCAAGGAAGACATCTACCTGCCCGAAGGCGTGTGGTTCGACTACTGGGACGGCCGCGTCGTGCCCGGCCCGTACACGATCGACAACTACCCGATCACGCTCGAAAAGCTCCCGATCTTCGTGCGCGGCGGCGCGATCATTCCGATGTATCCGGAAATGCTTTACAGCACGCAGAAGCCGAAGGACGTCGTCACCTTCGACGTGTATCCCTACGGAAAATCCTCGTTCGAAATGTATGAGGACGACGGGAACACGCGCGCGTATCTCGACGGAAAATTCTCCAAGCAGCTCATCACCTGCGACGCGCCGAAGGGCGTCGCGGGCGACGTCACGATCGACGTCGGTCCCGCGCTCGGCGACTTCGACGGCAAATACGCCGAACGCGCCTACGCGTTCGAGATCCACACGCCGTTCCGCCCGTCGCGCGTGCTCGCGGACGGCGCGGAAATCCGCGAAATCCCCGACGCCAAGGCCTATGAAAACTCCGTGCAGGGCTGGCGCTTCGATCCCGAGGACCGCCGCGGCGTCGTCTTCGTCAAGCTCGCGAAGCGCGGCACGGACGTTCCCGCGCGCGTCTCGCTGAAGGTTTCGCCGAAACTCGGCGCGTGGGCGGCGTTCGAGCCGTATCCGGAGCCCGTGGTCTCCCCGGATCTGGACAAGTCCGAGTTCAAGGTCGTCGCCTCGTCCGAACAGAGCGACGGCAGGATCTCCAACGCGTTCGACGGCTCGGCGGGAACGATCTGGCACTCGAATTATTCCGACAATCCCGGCAGCCACCCGTACACGATCGACATCGACGTCGGCAAGCTCGCCGCCGTCAACGGCTTCGGCTACCTGCCGCGCGCGGGCCTCGGCAACGGCGCGATCAAGGATTACGAAATCTACGTGGCGCGCACGCCGGGCGACTTCGGCGAGCCCGTCGCCAAAGGCGCGTTCCCGGCGCAGGAAGAATACCAGAAAGTCTCCTTCCCGGCGAAATGGGGCCGCTACGTCCGCCTGCGCGTGCTTTCCGCGCAGCGTGGCGAACAGTTCGGTTCCGCCGCCGAGTTCGACGTGATGCAGGACGTCGCCGCCGCGCCGCTCGCGGACGAGACGCTCTACCTCGGCGACCGCGCCGGCGTCGTTCCCGCGAAGATCGACGGCCGCGCCTCCTTCAACAAGGGCTGGTCCGCGCCGGAAATCGTCGTGGACGGCGAAAAGCACGCCAAGGGCATCACCGTGCTCGCGGGAACGAGAGTCGCCTATGAGCTCGACGGCTCGTGGGACAAGCTCCTCGGCTCCGTCGGGCGCGAACAGGGCGGCAAAGGCCCGGTCACGTTCCGCATCTTCGCCGACGAAAAGCAGATCTTCGAGCGCGCCGGCATGAGCCCCGAATCCGTCAGGCAGATCGTTTCGCTCGACATCTCGGGCGTGAAGCGGCTCGTCTTCGAATTCGTCGCGGACGCGGACGGCGATTCCTCCGACACCGGCGTCTGGACGGACATCCGCCTCCTCCGCAAAGGCTCGGAATAAGAAAAGCTTAAAGGTTAAAGTTTAAAGCTTAAAGAAAGGCGTTCCCGTCGAGAATTCGCGGGAACGCTTCTTTTTCGGGAACACGAAAGCCGCCCGCAAAACGCGCGCAGAGTAAAAATCGCGCCCCGCGAAAGGGTTAGCAAGAATTTAGCAAAAATCCCTGCACCGGAAGGCGCTTTCGGCGCCTTGCACGCGTTCCCGAAGACGCGAAAAAGCCCGCGAAAACGTCTTCGCGGGCTTTTAAAAGAAATGGTGGAGACGAAGAGACTCGAACTCTCTACCTCGACAATGCGAATGTCGCGCTCTACCAGATGAGCTACGTCCCCATTTCCGAAAGGAAAATTATGAGATGCAAGGAAATCGTTTTTTCGCGAAATCGTCAAGCCTTTTGTTCGGAATTTTTTTCCGCCGGCGCGGGAACGTCGGATTTCCCGTAGTCGGCGATGCCGTCGACGAACATCTGGACGGAGATCAGAATCAGCAACACGCCGGTCACGCGTTCGAGCGCGACGCTCCCGCGGCGGCCGAGCGCGCGGATGATGCGCGGCGAGACGAGCAGGACGCAGAGGCTGAGAAGCCAGGCGGCGCAGATGCTCACGGCGAAGGCGGCGTCTCCCGCCGATTCGCCGGCGTGCGCGCCGTTGATCATGACGACGGAAATGCTGCTCGGCCCGACGAAGAGCGGAATCGCGATGGGCACGATGAAGGGCTCCGCCTGCGATTCGCCGTGGGGCGAGGTGGAGCTCGTCAGCGCGGCGAGCGGCGGGAACACCATGCCGAGCGCGATGAGGAAGAGCACGAGCGCGCCGGAAATGTTCAGCGTCGCCGTCTCCAGCCCGAGCAGCGAGACGATGCGGTTGCCGAGGAAGAAGAACAGCAGCAGCAGCGCGAGCGCGAAGAGCATTTCGCGCACGATGACCTTCGTCTTGCGCTCGTCGGGAACGTTCTTGAGCAGCGACGGCAGAATGAGCGCGAGCCCGATCGGATCGAGAATGATGAAAAGAAGAATGACTGATGAAACGAAGCTGTCCATGCGAAACGATTTTCGCGCGCGCGCCCGTTTAGTCAAAGCGAAACGCAGGCGTACTTCACGCGCGCCCGCGCGCCTTCCCGCGCCGCCGCGGAAGCGCGCCGCACCGCGCGCACGGGTTTGCGTTCCCGCGGAAATCGGAGTAGCATTCCGCGCTCAATGAAAATCAACATCAATCCCGGAACGCGGAGAATGCTCTGCCTCGTCGGCGCGATGGCGCTGGGCGGGAGCGTTCCCGCGCTGTGGAGCGGGTGCCGCGCGTTCTTCGACAACGAGACCGGGCACGCGGGGCTCGTCGTGCCGCCGATGATTATGCTGATGCTGCTGTTTTCCTTCATCGACGTGAAGTTCGGCAGAGAAAGCACGGGGTGGAGCCACCTGCGGATCCCGTTGTTCATGGTCGCGCTCGCCTCGGGCGCGTATTTCGCCGTGCTCGCGCTGACGGAGCTGCTGACGGGAACTCCGAATCAGAACTTCGCCGTGATGGCGTTTCTCATCGGCATGTCGCCGACGGCGAACGCCGCGCCCGTGATCACGAGCCTGCTCAAGCGGCGGGAAGACTACGTGACGCTCAGCGTCGTGCTGACGAATCTCTTCGCGGCGTTCGCGCTCGCGCCGCTGGTCGCGCTCGTCATCGGGAGCGCGATCGAGATCGACACGCTCGGGCTGGCGTGGAAGACGGCGCTGCTCATCGGCTCGCCGTTCGCGCTTTCGGTGATTTTCCGCAATTTCCTGCCGCGCGCGGCGGCGTTCGTGCGGCGCTGGAAGATTCTTTCGTTCTACCTGTGGATGGTGATGCTGTTCACGGTGTGCGCGCAGAGCTCCGCCTACATCTGCGCCCAGGAAAACCTTTCCCCGCTGATTCTGGTGGAGATCTTCGCGATTTCGGCGACGATGTGCGCGCTGAACTTCTTCGGCGGCTTCTGCCTCGGCGAGCCGAAATTCCGGCGGGAATGCTCGCAGTCCATCGGGCAGAAGAACACGATGCTGATGCTGTGGGTCGGGCTCGCGTTCTTCAATCCCATCGTCGCGCTCGGGCCGACGTTCTACGTCGTCTGCCACAATCTCTGGAACTCGTGGCAGCTGCGCCACGCCGACAGGAACGAGACGACGATACGCTGAAACGATGAGAATTTCGCGGCTCAAGATCTTTTCCGACCTGGCGACGACGGGAAGCTTTTCCGCCGCCGCGGAGCTCAACGGCGTCTCGCAGCCCGCCGTCTCGCAGGCGGTCCGCGCCATGGAAAAACAGCTCGGCGTCGCGCTCATCGACCGCACGCAGAAACGCTTCGCCCTCACGCCGGAAGGCGTGCTGATGCAGCGCCGCGCGCGCGACCTCGTCTCGCTCTACGAAAAGACGCGCGCGGAACTGCAGGATCTGAAGCACGTCGTCGGCGGCGCCGTGCGCGTCGGCATCGTGCCTTCCGTCGCGTCCGGCGACGCCTTCAAGCGCACGCTGCGCCGTTTCATGGAGGCGTTCCCGCAGGTCTCACTCTCGCTGACGCTGGATTCCGCCGCCGCGATCTCCGCGAAAATCGCCCGCGGCGCGCTCGACGTGGGCGTGACGATCTCCGACCGCCGCTCGCGCACGGAAGACGTCGTGCCGCTCTACGAAGAACCGCTCGTCGCGATCTGCGCGCCGTCGAACACCCTCGTCTGGCAGCGCGACACCTCGCTGCAGGAACTGCGCACGTTCCCGTTCCTTTCCTATTCCGAAGATCTCGTCATGCGCCGTCTCGTGGACGGGCTTTTCCGCGCCGCCGGAATCGAATGCGTTCCCGCGCGCACGTTCGACAACATCGAAGTGCTCAAGCGCGCGGTCGAGCTGGACGGCGGCGTCGCCGTCGTCCCCGAACGCTCCGTGCGCGACGAGACCGCGGCGGGAACGCTCCGCGCCCTCGAAATCCGTGGCATGTCGCCGACGCGCTCCGTCGTCGCGGTCTCGCGCAAAAACCGTCCGCTGACGCCCGCGATGCGCAAGTTCATCGAAGCCCTCCAGCGCCGCCGCTGACGCCCGCGCGAATTTTCAACGCAAAGCACGCAAAGGAGGGTACGCGTCCCGCTTGCCCTCGTTACCTTAAGCTTTTCTAAGGACCGCGAAGTCAAAGGAAGTTAAAGAAAGTTTTTAACCGCGAATCGGCGCGAATTTTCACGAATTTCGGGCGGCGTTCCCGCGAAAACGGCGTCACTTCTCCAAAAATCTTTGCGTCTTGGCGTCTTTGCGGGAAAAATTTGTGCGTGAGGATTTCGAGGAAGCGACAAGAATGTCGCCTCTCCGCTAAAATTCCGTGTTTTCCGTGGTCAAAATTTTCCCTTGCCTCGGTATTCGTAACCGCGGGCGGGCAAAAAAAGCGTTCCCGCGAAACGAATCGCGGGAACGCTTTTTTTCGGCGTCCGGGAATTGCCCCTACAAACTACACCTTACACAGCGCTCAGCGCTATTCCACAGCGGCGAAGCCGCTTCCCTCACGCCTTCGAGCCGGGCGTGGTCTTGATTTCGACGATGTCGTGCGGGGCGGATTCGCGCTGGCCCGCCATCGTGACGCGGATGAAGCGCGCGCGTTCCCGCAGCGTCTTCAGGTCGGGCGCGCCGAGGTAGCCGAGCCCGCTCTGCACGCCGCCCGCGAGCGTGATCAGGATCTGATCCACGCTGCCGGAGACTTCCTTGAGCGCCTCGACGCCTTCGGGCGCGACCTTCGTCACCTTGCTGTTGCGCAGGTCGTGCCCGTAGCGCGCGGCGGAACCGTGGCGCATCGCCTCCATCGAGCCCATGCCGCGGTATTCCTTGTAGAGTTTTCCGTTGATTTCCATGATCTTTCCGGGCGCTTCCTTGCAGCCCGCGAGCATGCCGCCGAGCATCACGCAGTCAGCCTGCGTGAGCGCCTTCACGATGTCGCCGGACTTCGTGATGCCGCCGTCGGCGATGATGCGCACGCCTTTTTTCTTCGCCGCCTGCGCGGAGACGTAAAGCGCCGTGAGCTGCGGAATGCCCACGCCCGCGACGATGCGCGTCGAGCAGATCGAGCCGGGGCCCTGACCGATCTTCACGGAGTCCGCGCCCGCGTCGGCGAGAAATTCCACGCCTTCGCCGCTGGTCACGTTCCCGGCGATGATCGTCAGATCCTTGAAATGGTCGCGCACGAAGCGCACGCACTCGCCGACGCCCGCCGAATGGCCGTGCGCCGTGGAGATGATGATCGCGTCCACGCCGACGGCGACGAGGTTGGAGACGTGCTCGTTCAGCGCGTCGTAGTTCACGCGGCCGTCGGGATAGCGCGGCACGGCGACGGACGCGCCGCAGCGCAGGCGGAAGTTTTCGTCGCGCGAGGGGCGGATGGCGTCCGTTCCCGCCTCGTCGCGGATGCGCTCGATGTCGGACAGCGTGAAGAGCCCGCGCAGATGGTCCTGCGCGTCCACGACGAGGATCTTGTTCGTGCCGATGTGCTCGAGGAAGATGCGGTCCGCGGTCGCGATCGGGTCGCCGCCGAGGTCCTTTTCCTGAATCGTGAGCACCTGCTCGCGCGGGATCATCACGTCGCCCACCTTGTGGTCGGCGTGGCGGCTCTTGACGACGCCGCCGCGCAGCAGCCCGAGGAGCTTGCCCGCGGCGTCCACGACCGGGAACGTGGAAAAGTTGTAGTCCTCGCGCTCGATGAGGGCGAGCACGTCGCCGACGGTGATGTCGGCGGGAACGGTCGCCGGGCGGTCGATCATGCCGTGCACGTAGGTCTTGACGCGGCGGACCTTGTCGATCTGGTCGGCGTTGGACATGTTGTAGTGAATCATGCCGATCCCGCCGTGGAGCGCCATCGCGATCGCCATTCTCGATTCCGTGACGGTGTCCATGTCGGCGGACATGATCGGGAGCGAGAGCGCGATTTTGTCGGAAATCGTCGTGTCCAGGCGCGTCATGCGCGGGAGCACGTCGGAAAAACAGGTCGCGAGCGAAACGTCGTCGTAGGTCAGGCCCGTTCCCGCGTTCGCGGCGAAGAAGTCGTCCGAGTTCTTGTAAAACAGATTGTCGATGTGCGATGCCATAAGTAATCCTGTTGCCGCGGTATGCTACGGCGGCGCCCGTTCCCGCGCAACATTTTTCGCGGGAACGCGAAACGCGAGCGCAAGGACAGTTCAGAAGCAATCAGCTTTTCAACTCTTCAACATTTTAAACTCCTCGACTCTTTACAGTCCGCGCTTCGGGGGCTAAGCTCGGTCGAGTCATGAAGCTCCGCGACAAAATCACGCTCGCGCTCGCGGCGGGCGTCTCCGCTGCCATCGCGCTCTCGGCGGCGAATCCGCCTTCAGGCGCGGTCTGGTTCGTCGAAATCGTCTGGTGCCTCGCTTACGCGCTGGGGCTCGCGGCGCTGTTCCCGCGCTTCCGCTTTTCGAATTTCGCCTACGCGCTCGCGGCGTTCTGGTGCGTGCTTCAGGCGGTCGGCGCGCACTACACGTTCGAGGCCGTACCGTTCCCGCGGGAACTCTTCGGGCTCGAGCGCAACTGCTTCGACCGCCTCGCGCACTTCGCCGTCGGGCTGAACGCGTATCTCGTCTGTGAATACGTTTTCCGCGAAAAGATCGTGAACGGCGCGAAGGCCGCGGCGGCGGCGGGCTTCTTCGTCATCGTCGCGGTCGCAGGGCTCTGGGAAATCGTCGAATGGCTCTACGCCGCGTGGGACGGCGGCGAAACGGGCGCGGCGTTTCTCGGCTCGCAGGGCGACGAATGGGACGCGCAGAAGGACATGCTCTGCGACGCGCTCGGAGGACTCGTCGCCGCGCTGCTCTTTCTCGCGCGGGAACGCCGTCAGGAAAAATAGGCGAGCGATTCCGCGAGACCGCCCTCGCGGTCGAAGCGGCGCCACGCCTCCGCGAAGCGTTCCTTGAGCGGACCCGACGCCTCCGCCTCGACGGCGGCGAGCGCGTCCGCGTCGTTTTTCAGAAACGCCTCCGCGCGGCGCAGCGCGGCGAACGCCATTTCGACGGCGACCCGGAATCCGCCGCGGTCGGCGCGGGAACGCTCCGCCGAGGAAAGCGCGCGCGCGCAGGCGTTCTTCGCGGCGGCGACTTCGCCCGCGGAAACGCCGTCCATGAGCTTCGCGAACGCTTCGCCGCGCGCGAAGAACAGCTCGCGGATCAGGCTGCGGTTCGTGATTTTTTTCGCGAAGAAATCGTCGAGCCCGCCGAACTCGAGCAGCGCGTCGACGAAGGCGGCGTCGTCCCGGAAAAGCGCCAGCAAGGCTGCGCGGACGTCGCCTTCCCGGGCGCCGCCCCGCATTTCCGCGGCGCAGGCGACGAGCGGAACCAGGTCCGCCGCGGGCGGATTGTGATAACCGAAATCGCCCCAGGTCGTGAGCAGCACGCCGCGCGCGCCGTGTCTTTTCGCGGCGGCGCAGGCGGCGCGGACGTTCGCGAGCGCGTTCGTCTGCCGCGTGCCGAAGCTGAGCCACGACGACGTTCCCGGCGCGACGAGAAAGCCGCCGGGATCGCCGCCCGCCTTCGCGAGCGCCTCGCGCACGCGCGCGCACTGCGCGTCGAACGGGTGGTCCGCCTCGTAACCCCAGATCACGGGAACGGTCCCGCGCACGAAATCGGCGGGAATCTCGCCGTCCTCGCCGAGCAGCACGTCCGCCCAGAACATGATTTTTCTGCCGCACGCCTCGGCGCGTTTTTTCAGCCGCGCCATGTGTTCGAGATACACGGCGCGTTTGCCGCGCGCGGCGCATAGCCCGCGGGAACGCCCCTGCCCGAGCTCCCACGGCTCGTCGCCGCCGACGTTGAAGAGCTCCGACGAGAAATTCGGCAGATACTCGCGGTAAAGCGCGCCCATGAAGTCCGCCGATTCCTCGCCCGGCGCGAACGTTCCCGCCGCGCGGCGCATTTTGAAGAGCTCGTGATAAAAGCCGTCGGGGCACTCCGCGAGCGGCTTGTAGCGCGCGTGCTTCAGCCAGCGTTCGACGTGCCCGAACGAATTGAGGTTCGGCACGAGCTCGATGCCGTGCGCGCGGCAGAGCGCGTCGAGGCGGCGGATCTCCTCCGGCGTCAGCGGCGACGCGTCGCGCCAGACTTCCTCGTGCCCGCGGAACGCGAACGTGTGCTCGACGTAGAGCTGAAGCCGGTTGAAGCGCAGCGCGGCGAGCAGGCGCACGAGCGTTTCGAGCGCGGGCATCGTCGGCACGCGTCCGCGCGAAACGTCGAGCATGAACCCGCGCTCGGCGAAGGCGGAAACGGCGTCTTTCGGAAAAATCTCCAAGTCTTCGGGAACGTCCATGCGGGCGATTCTTCCGCGAAAGCCCGCCCGAAGCAAAACGAAAAAAAAACGCGTTCCCGCGAAAAATCCGCGGGAACGCGTTTCTCTATTTTTCCTCGGGAAAATCCGTTCCCGCCGTCTTCATTTCCCGCGCTTCGCGCCTTTTTCCTTTTTCCCGCCCGCCTTCGGGAAGGTGAAGGAGAGGGCGCCGTTCTTCGCGTCCACCTTGATCGTTCCCGCGGCGAGCCTGCCGTTGCGCAGGATTTCCTCCGCGAGCGGGTCTTCGAGGTTGCGTTCGACGGCGCGGCGCAGCGGCCGCGCGCCGAATTTTTCGTCGTAGCCGACGTCCACGAGGAACTTCAGCGCGGCGTCGCTGAGCGCGAGGCGCACGCCCTGCGATTCGAGACGCCCGGCGACGTTCGCCGTTTCGAGGCGCACGATCTCCGTCAGGTTTTCCTTCGTGAGCGGGCGGAAGAAGATGAGCTCCGTGAGGCGGTTGAGAAATTCCGGCTTGAAGACGCGCTTCGTCTCGTCGGAGAGGCGCGCCTTGGTCTTTTCGAAATCGACGTTCGCGTCCAGCCCGACGTCGAATCCCATCGCGGCGTTTTTCTGCAGAATGTCCGCGCCGACGTTGCTCGTCATGATGAGAATCGTGTTGCGGAAATCGACGGTGCGGCCGAGCGAGTCCGTGAGGCGGCCGTCCTCGAGCACCTGCAGCAGCAGCTGAATCACGTCCGGGTGCGCCTTTTCGATTTCGTCGAAGAGCACGACGGAATACGGCTTGCGGCGCACGGCTTCGGTGAGCATGCCGCCTTCCTCGTAGCCGACGTAGCCGGGCGGCGATCCGATGAGGCGCGAGACGGTGTGCTTTTCCATGTATTCGGACATGTCGATCTGAATCAGCGAGTCGCGCTGGCCGAACATGCGCTCGGCGAGCGTCTTCGCGAGGTGCGTCTTGCCGACGCCCGTCGGACCGAGGAAGAGGAACGAGCCGATCGGCCGGCGCGGATCCTTCAGGTCGGCGCGGGAACGCCGCAGCGCGCGCGCGATGACGGCGCATGCCTCGTCCTGCGCGACGACGGACTTGCGCAGATCGTTCTCGAGCTCGAGCAGCTTCTGCGACTCGGACTTTTCCATGCGCGTGAGCGGAATTCCCGTCCAGTCGGAGACGACGCGCAGGACGTGGTCTTCGGTGACGGGCGTCGCGGCGGAATCGCGTTCCCGCCGCCATTCCTCGGTGAGCAGGTCGCGCTCGGCGACGAGCTTCTTTTCCTCGGTCAGCAGCGTTCCCGCGCGCTCGTAGTCCTCGGCGTCGGAGGCGGCCTTCTTTTCGGCGACGACGGCGTCGATCTTCTTTGAAATTTCGGCGAGCTTCGCCGGCGGTTCGAAGGAATCGATGCGCACGCGGGAGCCGGCTTCGTCGAGAATGTCGATCGCCTTGTCGGGCAGGTTGCGCTCGGTGATGTAGCGGTCGGAATAGCGCACGGCGGCGACGATCGCCTCGGGCGCGTAGCGGCAGCGGTGGTGTGCCTCGTATTTCGGCGCGACGCCCTGCAGGATGCGGATCGCGTCGGCGACGGACGGCGGCTCGACCTTCACGCTCTGGAAACGGCGTTCGAGCGCGGGATCCTTTTCGACGGACTTGCGGTACTCGGCGAGCGTCGTCGCGCCGATGCACTGAATCTCGCCGCGGGAAAGCGCGGGCTTGAGAATGTTCGCCGCGTCCATGGAGCCTTCGGCGCCGCCCGCGCCGATGATGGTGTGCAGCTCGTCGATGAAGAGAATGACGTTCTTCGCGCGCTTGATCTCCTCCATCACGAGCTTGATGCGCTCCTCGAACTGGCCGCGGTATTTCGTTCCCGCGATCATCAGCGCGAGGTCGAGCGCGACGACGCGCTTGCCCGCGAGCAGCTCGGGAACGGAGCCGGAGGCGATCGCCTGCGCGAGGCCTTCGACGATCGCCGTCTTGCCGACGCCGGCTTCGCCGATGAGCACGGGATTGTTCTTCGTGCGGCGGCACAGAATCTGAACGACGCGGCGGATTTCCGCCGTGCGCCCGATGACAGGATCGGTCTCGCCGCGCCGCGCGATTTCGGTGAGGTCGCGCCCGAACGCCTTGAGCGCCGTCATCTTTTCCTGGCGGGAACGCGCCGCGCTCTCGACGGAATCCTTGGGCGCGGAGGCGTCCTCGCCGGATTCCTCGCCGCCCGCCTTGCCGAAGATTTCGTCGAAATCCGGCAGCGGCGACGCGGAGTCGGAGGACGGCGCGTCCGCCTTCGGCTGCGGCGTTCCCGCGGATTTTTCCGATTCGGGAGCGTTGAGCTCCTCCAGAATCTGATTGCGCGCCTTTTCGAGGCTGATGTTCAGCTTCTGCAGCATCTGCGCGGCGACGGAACCGCCCTCGGCGAGAATGCCGAGCAGAATGTGCTCCGTGCCGAGATAATTGTGCCCGAGAGACTTCGCCTGCTTCTGCGCGAGATCGAGCGCGTTCTTGGCGCGCGGCGTCAGCGGCACGCGCTCCGGAAACTCGGAATCCTCCGGTCCCTTGCCGATGTGTTCTTCGATGAACGCGCGGATGCGGTCGGCGTCCGCGCCGAGATGAACGAGCACGTTGATGGCGACGCCCTGCCCGAGCGCGAGCAGGCCGAGCAGCAGATGCTCCGTGCCGATGTAGTTGTGGCGGAACTTGCGGGCTTCGGCGACGGCGAGCTCCATCACCTTTTTCGCCCGGGGCGTGAAATTGTCTGCGTTGTTCATTTCTGAGACGAAAATGGTGCAATTCCTATGCCAGCGCAAGCGGGCGCGGCGTCAGGCGAAATCCGCTCCGAATTTCAGACCTCGGCCTCCAGGTGCGGGGCGTGGCCGCAGGCGGGGACGCGCACGACGCGGGAACGCGGCAGACGCGCGCGCATCGCGTCCGCGATCGCGGAAAATTTCTCGTCTTCCGCGCCGCAGACGAGCATGGTCTCGACGTCGATTTCGCCGAGATTTTCCCAAAGCGGCGGAAGCGCGCCCGTGCCGATTTCGGCGAGCGCGCGCGCCCACAGCGTCTTGTCCGCCGCCGCGCGGGCGCGCAGCAGGCGAGAACGCCGGGGCTCGGGCATGCGGTCCTGCGTCGCGATGAGCGGCGTGCGCCGCCAGGTCTCGTAGAACGCCGCCGCGCTCGGCGCGGCGAGGATTTTCGCCGCGAGCGCCGCGTCGCGTTCCCGCCGCGCCGCGCGTTCCGCCGCGTCCGCGATGCCGGGCGAAGCAGAGATCAGCACGAGCCGGTCGCCCGCGCGCCAGAGTTGCCGCCGCGAAATCTCGAGCGCGACGTGCAGCGCGACGCGCCCGCCCATCGAATAGCCGAGCAGAACGCGCGGCGCGCCCGCCGGCGCGGGAAGGAGCGCGAAACGCGCGACGAGCGCGGCGACGAGGCCGCGGAAATCCGCGGGAACGTCCGCCGAGTGCAGATCGGGCGCGTCGAAAACCGCGTCGGGGAAGCGGAGGCGCAGCGCGTCGAAGTCGCCGCCGCAGCCGGTGAATCCGTGGAGCGCGAGCACGGCGGCGGGAGCGCCGAAGATCTCATCCGCGGGGAAGCGCATCGGGCAGTTTGTCCTGCAGAAAGGATTCGCACGCGGCGGGCGTTCCCGCAAGCGCGGCGAGCGTTTCGCCCGCCAGGTAGCACGAGCCCGCGACGACGATCGATTCGCCCGGCTTCGTCGCGAGCGCGCAGCGGTTCCCGCCGGGGAAAAGCGCCGCGACGGACGATTCGACGATTTCGCCGGCGAAGTCCGCGGGAACGCACGCGCGCAGCTCCGCGAGCGTGCAGGCACGGTCCTGCGCCGGGCGCACGAGCACGATGCGCCGCGCGTGCCGCGCGACCGCGCGCATGATCGGCAGCGCGCGCGCCGCGCCGAGCACGCCCGCGACGACCGTCGGGCGCGCGCCCGTCTCGCGGCGGTGCGCGGCGAGCATCGCGTCGAGCGCCTCGGCGCATTCGGCGTTGTGCGCGACATCGATCACGAGCGTCCGCCCGTCGTCCAACGCGCGCCGGTCCCAGCGCGCCGCCCAGCGGACGCCGCCCAGCGCCGTTTCCGCGGGAACGGCGGGAACGCGCCCGATCCGCCGGAAGAAGATCTCCGCCGCGAGCGTCGCCGCCGCCGCGTTTTTGCGCTGGTGCGCGCCGAAAAGACTGGTGCGCGGATAAGCCTCGACGTCGTCGCCGAAGCGTTCCCGCACGGAGACGAGCGGCGCGCCCTTCTCCGCGGCGACGGCGCGCACGACGCGCTCCGCCTCGGCGGGAACGCGGCCGAGCACGACGGGAACGCCGGGTTTGACGATGCCCGCCTTTTCCGCCGCGATCTTTTCGAGCGTGTCGCCGAGCATGTCGCAGTGGTCGAGCCCGACGGACGTGATCACGCAGACTTCGGGCGCGAGCACGTTCGTCGCGTCGAGGCGTCCGCCCAGCCCGGTCTCGACGACGGCGGCGTCGCAGCGCGCTTCCGCGAAGCGCAGAAAGGCGGTCGCCGTCATCAGCTCGAAAAAGGACGGAAAATCTTCGTCGCCGGGCTTGCCGAAGCGCGCCGCCGCCGCGTAAAGCCGCTCGGCGTAGGCGCAGATTTCCGCGTCGGAAAGCGGTTCGCGGTTCACCTGCACGCGCTCGCCGAGCTTCACGAGGTGCGGCGACGTGTAGAGCCCGACGCGCAGCCCGTTCGCGCGCAGAATCGCCTCGAGCATCGCCGCGGTCGAGCCCTTGCCGTTCGTTCCCGCGAGGTGGATCGACGGGAACGCGCGCTGCGGCTCGCCGAGCGCGGCGGCGAGCAGACGCATGCGGTCGATGCCGAATTTGCTGCCGTGATTGCGGAGCGAGCACAGCTCCGCGATGATTTCAGCGTGAGTCATGGCGGGAACGCCGTCGCGGCGGAAGCGCGCCCGCGGAGACGGACGCCGCTCCCGCGCCGCGCGCGTCTCGTTCAGAGCGTCACCGCGAACGCGGCGATGGGCTTCACGAGCGTGACGACGGCGGCGAGCTGTTCCGGCGAAACCGGCTTGTTCGTCTTGATGACGGCGAGCGTCTCGCCCGCCTCGTGGTCGATCGGCGCCGTGATGTTTTCAATATTGATCTCCGCCTCGCCGAGCACGGACGTGATGCGCGCGAGCACGCCGGGGCGGTCCGAATAGCGCACGAAGAGCAGATGCCCGCGCAGGTCGAAGTACAGCCCCTTGAAGCCGTTGACCGAAGAAATGATCGGCGCGTTTTCCGCGACGATTCCGCGCACGGAGACGGTCTCGACCTTGCCGTCCGCTTCGAGCGTGAGGTCGAGCACGATGGAATCCTCCTCGACGTTCCCGACGAGCGGTTCGCGCGCCTGATAGGCGACGCCGTGCTCCTTGAGCGAGATTTCCGCCATCGGCGGCGGCAGGCCTTTTTCCGCCTCGGGCAGCAGGCCTTCGAGAATCTTCGGCGTGAACCATTTGCGGAACGAACGCAGGCTGCCGGAGAACGTGCAGTCCGCGCGGCGCACAGCCTTGTTCCCGCCGCAGAGACGCGCGAGCGTCGCGAGCATCTTCACGAGCTGCAGCTGCGTGGGATTCAGCCCGAGCGGGACTTCCGCGTTCACGACGCACGACGTGTCGCCGTTGTCGAAATACGCGATCGCCTCTTCCGCGGCGCGCTTGGCGGCGTTGAAGTTCGCCTCCTTCGTGTTCGCGCCGAGGTGCGGCAGAATCAGGTCGGCGACGGCGGCGGAAGGCTTCTCGCCCGCCGCGTCCTTCGGGTGGACGTCCGTCGCGTAAAGGATTTTCTTGCCGGAGGCGCGCACGGCCGCGAGCGCCTCTTCGTCGACGACGCCGTAGCGGGAGCAGTTCACGAGCATCGCGCCGTCCTTCATTTTGGAAAGCAGTTCCGCGTTCACGAGCTTCTGCGTCGAAGCTCCGCCGGGAACGTGCAGCGAAATCACGTCCGCCTCCTCGAAGATGGTCTCGAGCGGCACGGGCGTGACGCCGATGTTGATCGCGCGCTGCTTGGCGAGGAAGTGGTCGTAGCCGATCAGCGTCGGCTCGAAGCCCTGCAGGCGCTTCGCGAGCAGACGGCCGATGTTGCCGAGCCCGACGATGCCGACAGTCTTCTTCGTCAGCTCGCGCCCCATGAATTTCTTCTTTTCCCAGAGACCCGCGCGCGTCGAGTTGTCCGCGGGAACGACGTGGCGGAAGCACGCGAGAATCATCGCGACGACCTCCTCGGCGACGCCGTTCGCGTTCGCGCCGGGCGTGTTCATCACGTCCACGTTCTTCCTGCGCGCGTAGGCGATGTCGATATTGTCGAAACCCGCGCCCGCGCGGATGACGAGCTTGAGCTTCGCGAGCGCGTCGATGATTTCGGGCGTGACCTTTTCGGAGCGGACGATGAGGACTTCCGCGTCGGCGTTGGCGGCGACCTGCGCGTCGATCGGAGCTTCCGCGTCCTGAACGACGGTGTAGCCCGCGGCGGCGAGCGTCTTGGCGGCGACGGTGTCGAGTTTCGTGGGAATCAGAACTTTCTTCATAAATGCAGATACGTTGCCGCTAAGGAAATACTCTTTTCCCGACGGACGCGAACGGATTTTTTCGCGGGAACACGGAGCGCGCAAAATCTCCCGCGGATTTCGCGGATTTCCGCAGATTTTTTTGAATCCGAGAACCGCACGAATTTCGCGGATTTTTTAGAGAAATCCTCAAGCGCATTTTTTCAAACGCAAAGAACGTTCCCGCGAGTTTCCGCGGCGCAAAAAAACGGACCTCTTGCGGAGGTCCGTTTTTCCTGCGGGAAAGAAGGCGCTTACTGCGCGGTCTTTTCCTCGTCGATCGCGCTCATGTCGTACTCGCGGTAGATCGGTCCGGAGGAGATGAACAGGCTCGGGTTCGAATACGTCGCGCCCGTCTGCACGCCCTTGAAGAGACCGTCTTCCGTTCCGCCGCCACGAGCCATGAGGTTCGCCGTGACGAAGATGAGAAGGTTCTTCTTCGTGATGGACTTGCCCGTGCTGCGGAACGCGGAGCCGATGAGCGGGAGGTCGCCGAGAATCGGCACCTTGTCGTTGACCGTGCGGATTTCTTCGCGGGTCAGGCCGCCGATGACGACCGTGCCGCCGTCGTAGACTTCGACCGTCGTTGAAACCTGACGCAGGTTGAAGACCGGCTGGAAGAAGCCCGCCGGCGTCGTGACGACGATGCCGCCCGCGATCGCGACCGCCATGCCGCCGTATTCGATGAAGCCTTCGAATTCCTTGATTTCCGGCGCGAGTTCGAGGGTGATGGACTTTTCGGTGTTGTTCACGCGCGGAACGACGCGCATCTGAATACCGACTTCGGTCGCCTCTTCGTCGAACTGCGGCGTGCCCGGCGTGATGCCGACCGTCGCGGAACCGTAGCTGCTGTTGTTGTTGTCGTTGTTGTTGTTGTTGTTGGAGTTGACCTTGATCTCCATGTCGTCATAGGACTGCGGCCAACGGAGCAGCTGGACAATCTTGATCGTAGCTTCCAGTTCAGACTGAACGGTGAGGCTCGGCGCCGCCATGAGGTCGCAGCCGTCCTGCGCGCTCAGTGCGTTGAGGATGAGGCGCAGGTCGTAGTTGCCGACCGTGCCGATGACGCCCGTGAAGGTGTCGGGAGCGTCGAGACCGTAGTTCGGCTGGCGCGTGACCTGCGGCGGAGCCTGGTTGAATTCGACCGTCCTCGCGGGCGTTCCCGGGTGGAAGACGCCGTCTTCGTCCGTGTAATCCGAACGCTCCGGCGTATAGACGCGGGTCTTGGAATCTTCGGAAACGGTGCCGTGCGCTCCCGCGACCGTGCGGTTGGCGGTCGAGGCGCGGACGAACATGTTTTCGCCTTCGCCCTTGGTGAGCTGCCAGTTCGTGACGACCTGGTTGAGCACCGTGCTGTTGACTTCGATGAACTTCGCCTCAATGTTGACCTGCTTCGTCTCCGCCGTCGTCAGACTGCGGATGATGTTGCGGATGCGGTCAAGTCCCTTGCGGTCCTGCGTGACGATGAGGAGGTTGGACGTCGCGTCGTAAACGAGCGAGCGGTCGCCCTCCCAAGAAACGCCGGCGCGCGCGAAGAAGCCCTTGATGCCCTGCTCTTCGGAATTTTCGTCCGTCGCTTCCGCGCCGGAGGACCCGAACGTTCCGCCGGCGTCGCCGGAGCTCTTCTTGCCGGACATGCGGGCGACGACCTTCGGGGAAACCGTGAATTCCTCCTGGTCGAGACCGGCGGCGCCCACGTTCGGAGAAACCTGGACGATGTCGTCCTTGATGTCGTAGCGGTAGCTGACGGTATCGAGCATGATTTTGAGCACCTTGTTCATCGGCTGGCTCTTCATCTGCAGATTGATCAGCGGCGGATTCTTGGTTTCCGGGTCGTTGAGCACAATGTCCACGCCGCGGCCGACCGGGTCGTGCACGGCGGAAAGTTCGCTCAAGGTCTCGAGCGCGCGCTGGAGCGGCACATCGCGGAGCGCGACCGGAATGTTGATGCGCGCCATCTTCGCCTCGATCGGCGAAATCTTCTCTTCGTTCGCGTCGGCGTTGGCGACCGCCGTGAAGGGCATGGCGAGCTTCCACTTGTCGCGGACGTCCGCCATCATGGTCTCGCGCGTGACCTCATGATTGTATTCGCCGGAGTTGGCGAGAACGCGGCGGATGCGGATCTGCATGCTCTTGGCTTCCGCGTTGTCCGGCATGTAGAGGAGCGCCTTCTGGTAGCTGTCGAGCGCGCCCTGATAGTCGCCGTAAAGGTACTGCGCCTTGCCGCGGAGAAGCGCCTCGCGGCATTCCTTTTCCGCGCGCATGGCGGAGGGATTCAGCGTGACGGGGTTCTGAGCCGCCGCCGTCGCGCGCCATTCCTTGTAGAACGCGGCGAGCTGGAGCGTAATCTTGTGATCCTTGCCGAGCAGTTCTTCGACCATCTTGAGGTAGGATTCCGCTTCGACGGCGGAACGCTTTTCGACCATGTCGAAGAAGTAGGCGGAATAGACGAGCGCGCGCTCTTCGTCGATTTCCTTCGAGATGTCGCTGGTCGAGGAAATGTTCGGCAGGAGCAGCTTGGCTTCGTCGAGGGACTTGATGGCTTCCGGCAGCATGTGGCGCGCGCGTTCGTCGCGGGCGCGGGAGAGCGAGCGGCGAGCGGCGAGCGAGTTCTCGCGGATGGCGGCGCGCTGCGCTTCGGACATTTCTTCGGAAAGCTTGGCCTGATCGACGTTGTTGCGCTCAAGCAGCACTTCCTGACGGACGACGGAAATCTTGTCGAGATAGTCGCGGGACGCCGGTGTGTTCGGGAGCGCGGATTCGATCTCCTCAAGGAGACGGAGCGCGCGGTCCGGATCGGTCGGGATCAGGAAGCGGGCTTCCTCGATGGCGGCTTCGGCTTCGCGGTAAATCGCGTTGCGGTGCTGAACGACTCGCTCGAACTCGTTCGCGGGAGCGCCTTCCTTGCCGACGGTGCGGGCGGAATCGGACGCGCGGAGCGCCGTTTCCGCCTCGGCGAGACGCGACGCGGCTTCGGCGTTGTTCGGGTCGAGCTTCAGGAACGCGCGATACTTTTCGACGGCGACGTCGAACTTACGCTCGGAGACCGCGCTTTCGGCTTCGAGGTAAAGCTTGGCTTTGAGTTGATCGTTGTCCTCGCTTTCAGCAGCAAACGCGTTCGGAGACGCGACGCCCGCGCCGAAGGCGGCGGTCGTGATGAGAACGGAGGGAATAATTTTCGGGATGCGCAATTGTTTTTTCATGCGGGGGCCAATTCGAGTTAAGTGGTTATTCGGAGCTTGTTTCGAGGGGGTTCCGGGTGGGTTAAAATCTTTCTTGTTTTTTGGTTACTTCACGAGGTCTAAAACAACCTGACGAACTTTGGGGCGTTTAGGCTTGCCGTTAGACTCCGATTGTTTGGATATTGTCGCCTGTTGAGCGGAAATGTCAACAACTTTGACAAAATATGTCGCGTCTCCGAGGCGAAAAGCGGGTTCTTTTCCGACGACCGTCCACGGTTCGGAATCGGATTCGCGGGTCGCGAGCTCGATTTCCGGCTTTTCCGCGTCGGCGGAGAAGGTTTCCGTGTAGCGCCAGCGGCGCGGCGAATTGTCGTCGCGGAAGACGGCGACGACGCGCGTGGAATCGCGGACGAATTCCTCGAGCACGCGCAGATCGCGGTCCGCGTTCTCGTGATCGACGAAGGTCGCCATGTAGCGCGTGTAGTTCGAGCCGTCGCCCGTTTCGCTCTGCCCGCGGACGATCTTGAAGTCCTTGAGCGCGATGCCGCGGCCGGCGACTTCTACCGGTTTTTTGGGCGTGAGCGTGAAGATCGTGCGGCCGTCGATCTCCTCCTTCGACAGCTTCGTTCCCGCGATCTTGGAAAAATCGAACGGCACTTTTTCGCCGCGCGCGTCGGCGAACGCCACGTACACGGAATAGCCGGACTTGCCCGCCTTGCGCGGCGGCACGTCGGTCGAGCACGTCGTGATGCGCAGACTCGAAACGGGGTTTTCGAGCGAGACGAGCGAGACGCCGAACGGTTCCTCCGGCGGGACGGGCAGCTCCTTCGCGATGTAGCGTTTTTCGCCGGACAGCCAGGTGGTCTCGGGAACGGTGAAGAGGTCGTAGTTCCAGCCCGTTTCCGTGTCGAGCTTCGGATCCGCCCACTTCGCAGGAGCGGCGGCGAACTTGCCCTCGTCCGTCCAGGAGGCGAATTCCTTGCCGTTCTCCGAAGCGCGGACGGGCTTGGCGCCCTCGGGCTTCAGACCGACGCAGACGCCCGCGCTCGCGAGGCAGACGAGCACGCCCGCGGCGCACAGAATCTTATCGTAATACTTCATGATGATTCAAAGCCTTTCTTATTCGGATTTTTCCTTTTTGTGCGGACGGCCGAGCACGGGGGAAACGTATTCGAGCGTGATCGTGAACATTTCGGGAACGTTCTCCACGACGACGCGGCGCGCGGGAACGCGCGGAGCCGCCTGCGCCGCCTGGGCGGGAACGCCCGCGCCGAACAGGTCGAACGGATTCGCCGCGGGCGAAGCCGTCTGCGGCGCCGCGGGAGCGTTCTTCGGGGGAAGCTGGTCCGGAGTCGCGCGCCGCGCGGAAACGTCGCGGACGTGAATCGCGTAGTCCTCCATGCGGCGGATGAAGTAACGGAGCACGCCGGAATCGGCGATGAACTTCACGCGGAAGGCGGTCGCGCGCGCGGCGCCGTCGCGGCGGAGCGAAACGAAGTTCATGTCGTTCTGTCCGTCCGAAAGGCGGCAGAGCCCGGTGTCGCCCGCGCCGGAGACGGGCTCGACGAAGAATTCGCCCTTGACCATGGCGCGGCGCTGCGTCGGCGAGAGCTCGACGCCTTCGCGCTCGACGCCGACGATCTTCATGAACGTCTTTTCCGCCGGCGTCATCACGTGTTCGGCGATGAGGTTCTTGTCGTAAAATTCATGGGCGAGCACGAGCGCCTCCAAAATCTCGTTGACGCCCGCGATCTGCAGATCGAGCGCCTTGAGATGCTCGGCGGGAGCGGTCTCGTTGTTTTCGAGATAACGCGCGAAGCCGAACGAGCGCGCGGCGTCCGCGAGCTCGACGTTTTTGTCTTGACAGCGCGCGACCCAGTCGCTCTTGCGCTGCATCAGATTGGAGACGAGCTGCGTGGCGTCGCCGTTGAAGTCCGTTTCGAGACGCTTCGGCTGAACGAGCGCGGCGATCCGCTTTTCGGCGGCCTTCTTGAGCGCGGAGACCGTCTCGTCGCCGAGGCGGCGGTTTTCGTCCGAAAGCGCGAGCGTCTTCCGGTTGCGCAGCGACTTCAGCTTCTTTTCGTTCTTCTCGATGTCGGAGGAAAGCGAGGCGTTGTTCACGGCGCTCACGACGACGGCCGCGACGCCGCCCGCCATGACGAGCCCGCATATCGCGAGAATCAGAATCAAGGGTAAATTTTTCTTCATGACTTAAAGTCCTTTGTCGGATTTGAGACGGAGCGTGACGGTGAGCATCGGCAGGTTCGGGCGGCCGAAGTCCGGCTTGTCGATGATCGGCGCCGAGGGATCGACGAAATCCGCCTGCTTGAGCGCCTCGAGGATGACCTTGCGCCGCGCGTCGAAGGCGCCGGAATCGTGCACGGGATGATCCGCGTCCACTTCGGGAACGAGCATCGCGAACGTGACGACGGCGTCGCTGACGACGCGCGCGGGAGCGTCCTCCGTCGCGGGAACGAGCTTGCGGCTGACGGACAGCGAATCGAGCCACAGGTGGCGGTCGTTGGAAACGACGGGCTCGCCGTCCTCATCCTTCGTCTGAATCGAATGGAGCGCCTCGAGCGCCTTCTGCGTTTCGGCGAGGAAGCCGTTCCAGCGGTAGCGCTCGTCGAGCACGCCGGTGAGCTTCTCGACGTAGGCCTTGAGCTTTTCCGCCTCCTTCTCCTTGTCGGCGAGGAATTTTTCGGTCGCCTCCAGCTTCTGAATCGCGACCTTCTGCGCCTTCTTTTCCTGTTCGAGGCCTTTGCCGACGTCGGAGAAATGCGCGAAGATCGGCCACGGAGCGAGCGCGAAGCACGCGCCCGCGACGGCGAGGAAGGGCAGCTTGCGCTTGAATTCGATCGCCGCGGCGATCTCCGGCGGGAACAGGTCCACGCCCTTGAGGTCCGGAATCACGAGCGTCGCCGCTTCGCCGACGGATTCCTGCAGTTCGCAGGCGTCGAGCTGTTCGTCCTCGGTTCCCGCCGCGACCGCGCCCGGCGCGACCGTGATGAAGGGACGGACGTCGAGCGGCTCGATCGGCAGACGCATCAGCGACGAGAGCTTTTCGACGAAGCCGGGCGTGCGGGAACCGCGGCCGGAGATGAGGATCTTCGCGGGACCGACGCCGTTGTTCGCCTTGCGGAAGGAAAGGAGGCGCAGATTGATTTCGCGCTGAATGCGGCGCGCGAACGCGTCCGCCGCGGCGGAGATCGTCGCCGCCGTCGGGTCGTCCTGCGCGAACTGGAGTTCGCCGGAGAAATACGCGTTCTTCTTCTTTTCCGCGGCGATGAAGGGAATGCCCGTCGCCTCGGCGAGCTTCTGCGAGATGAAGTTGCCGCCCACCGCGAAATTGCTGACGGCGAAGCCGCGGTCGTGGACGAAAGTGAGGTTCGTCGTGTACGCGCCGACGTTCACGAGCAGCGTCGGCGGGAGATCCGCCTGCCCCATCGTCATGTAGCGGTAGGCCTGATACTCGAGATTCGTCGCCGGCTGGTAGCGCGAGGGCTTGAGCTTCGTCCGGCGCATGAGCTCCTTCGTGAAGTCGACGATCTGACCGCGGAGCAGCCCGAAGACGAGCACGTTTTCCTCGATCCCGTCGGAGGAAATCATCTGCTCGTCCCAGATGAGGTCTTCGAGCGGGAACGGCATGTGCTGAGAAGCCTCGTCGACGATGTGCCGCGCGCGCATCGTCGGGTCGGGCATCTGCGCCATCGTGAGATTGTGCGTCAGCAGCATGTGCCCCGGCACGATGAGGACGACCTCGCCCTGCGGCTTCAGACCGGAATCGACGATCTGCGGCAGCGCCTCGATGACCGCGCCCGCCCATTCCTCCTTCACCTTCGAGTAATCGTAGTGAAGATCCACGAGAATGTGCTTTTCGAGCACGAGCGTCGCGCCGTCCGCGGAAAACACGGACGCGGAAATCTGGGTGGTCCCGCAGTTGATGATGGTTTTTATCGCTTTGCTTGCCATGAGAGAAACGGCTGTGAGATTTGAAGACGGACGGGAACGCTTACTGCAGGACGTCCTCGCGGACGACGGACGGCGCGCCCGAAACGACGCCCGAGCCCGCCGGCGTCAGATACGCGGGAACGAGCAACCCTTTGGTGTCGGAAATCGTGGCGTCCGCCCAGCCGCGCACCATTTCGAAATTCTGCGCGGCGTCCTTGGAATTGGGATTGATCACGAAATTCGCGCCCAGCGAGGCGGCGTTCGGGCAGTCCATGTACTTCGAGCGGAACTTGCCCGCCGCGTCGAACGGCGAGATCACCATGTCGTTGTATTCGAACTCGATGTAATAATACGCGGGCTTGGCGTTGCCGGAAGTGACCTCCTTGTCGCGCTCGATGATTTCGCCGGGAATGTAGAACGCGTACGCCTTCTTGCCGTCGCCGACCTTCAGCGCGGCGAAGCGCACGCTCGCGCGGTAGGACGTGAACTTCGCGGACGCGTCGCCGCCGGCTTCCGCGACCGCCTTGTCCACGGCTTCCATGCCCTTTTTCCCGCGGGCGCGGGAGCTCGTCATGCCGTCGCCGGAAAGCGACGCCGCCGTGCGCTTGTACATCAGCGTCAGCGTCATCTTCACGTTGTTGAGGAACGAGCCGGACAGATAGCCGTCCGCGCTCGGCTGCACCTTGAATTCGATCAGCGTCTGCCCCCACTTGTATTTCTGGTCGGCGTTCGGCATCGAAACCTGCTTGAAATCGACCTTGTCGATCTGAATGTTGGGGATTTTCGCGGGCGCTTCCTGCGCGAACGCGGAAACGGCGCACGCGAAGAGCGCCGCGGACAATGCGAGAATTTGCTTGAGGGGATTTTTCATAAGGGGGAAAAGAAAGTTTTGGTTTTAAGCTCTCGGGGAAAAGGAACTGCCGAGGATTAAAAAAGCTCGCGGACCGCTTTTCAATCACAAAAAAAGAAGCCCCGCGCACGAAAACGCGCGCGGGGACGCCGGCTGGCGCTCACCAGACGCCGACGACGAGGTCGCGGATCTTGCGCGCCGCGTCGCGGGAAATCTGCGGGAACGCCTGCGTTTCGAGCAGACCCGTCTGCCCGCCCATGTAGGTTTCGGCGGAGACGCTCACCGCGCGGTCGCGGAAGTAGTATTTGCCCGTGCGCGCGTCGAGCAGCGAGCACGAAAACTTCACCGTCAGCGTCTGCGTGCTCGCGACGCCGGTGTCGCGGGAATTCGTCAGCGAGACGGAGCGCTTCACGTCCGCGACGACGATTTCGAGGCGCGCGTTCCCGCCGTAGACGACGGTCTTCAGACCGGGCTCGGCGTCGAGCGCGTCGGCGACGTCGGTCGCGAGCGTCGCCTGCGTCTGCGTGAGCTCGGTCATGTTCTTGATCGGCGCGACGACGACGGTCGAAAACGGCAGCTTCCCGTGCGCGCCGAGCGAATAGGAACACGCCGCGCACAGCAGCGTTCCCGCGAAAAGACAAAACAGCGAAATCGGACGTCGGAACATAAAGATCATTCTCCTGCGGGATCGGCGAAGACGCGGCGCGGCTCGGCGGCGTCCTCCGCGGCGGCGGCTTCTCCCTCGTCCGCGCGTTCGAGCGAATCCGCGGAGCGGAAGCCCATTTCCTCGAGGGATTTCTGCGAGGGCGCATCCGCGAAATCCGTCGTGCGCGGGGCGGGATAACGGCCGAAAAGCCAATCGATGAAGGTGAGGTCCGCGCGCTTGCCGCGGCGGATTTTTTCGATGCGTTCCCGCGCGCGATCGGCGGCCTCGGATTCCGGCACGTGCGTGATCGCCTCGTTGTAGAACACGAGCGCGGCGCGCATGTTGTTGCGGCGCACGTAATAAAAATCGCCGACGGAAAGACGGTTTTCCGCGAGGCGCATGCGCAGCGCCTCCGTGCGGCCGTAGGCGTATTCCGCCTGCGGATGCTCCGGAAAGAGCGTGTAGAAATCCGTGTAGTAATTGAGCGCGCGGCGCGTCGAGACCTGGTCCCATTCCGCGCCGGGGGAAAGCTTTTCGTAAATGCCCGCGAGGAGCAGGTACGCCTCGGGAACGAGCGGCGATTCCGGATGCGAGCCGATGAGCATCTCGAACGCGCCGATGGCGTCGCGGACTCGGTCGCCCTCGAAGATCTCCTCCGAGATTTCCGACGCGAAGACGCCCTTGCGGAAGAGCAGACGCGGCGCGAGCTCGGACTGCGGCGCGAGCGCGTAGAGCTCGTCGTAGAGCCCCAGCACCGCCTTGCGGTCCTTCAGCCACGGCAGACGGCCGCCGAACTTGCGCGGGCGCACGCCCTGCCGCCCCGTTTCCGCGATGATGTAGCCCTGCGCGAGCGCGTCCGCGATGCGGTCCGAGCCCGGATAGGTGGAGACGAGCGTGCGGACGCGGTCGAAAGCCTCCTCGAAGCGCCGCTGCAGCGTCAGAATCACGCTCTGGCGGAAAAGCGCCTCCGCCGCGAAAAGCGTCGTCGGGAACGCCTCCACGACGGCTTCGCAGCGTTCGAGCGCGGCAGCGCAGTCCGGTCCCGCCGTGTAGAAGACGGCGTCGCCGCCGTCTTCGCCCGCGTGATTCGGGTCGCGCGAAAGATTGTAGGCGTCGGCGAGCATCGCGATCGCTTCCGCGCGGACGTCGTCGGAGACGCGCCACGCGCGGGAACGTTCCCAAAGCGCCTCGGCGTAAGCCTTCACGAGCGGCTCGCGCGCGCCGAGCTCCTCGCCGCTTTCCTCGACGGCAGCGGCGATCGCCGCCCAGGTTTCTGCCGGCATCGCTCCGCCCCGCCCGGCCGCGTCTTCCGCGTCCGCGGGAACGGCGGTCGTCGTCGGAGGCGGCGGGGGCGTCTTTTCCGTCTCCGCCGCGCTCTCCGCAAAAGAAGCCGCGGGAACGCCGCAAAGCGCCGCCGCGGCGAAAAATGCCGTCGTTCCGAGCTTCATGCGCCGCCTTATTTCCAGCGGATGAGCGTCGCGCCCCACGTGAAGCCGCCGCCGAACGCCGTCAGCAGCACGAGGTCGCCCGCCTTGAAGCGGCCCGCGTCGTAGGCTTCCTTCATGCAGTTCGGAATCGTCGCCGAGGACGTGTTGCCGTAGTTCTGCAGGTTGACGCAGAAGCGCTCGAGCGGAATGCCGAGCTGGCGCGCCACGGCGTCGATGATGCGCAGATTCGCCTGGTGCGGAATCACGCACTTGATCTCGTCCGCCGAGACGTTGCATTTTTCGAGCAGGCGTCGGCAGCAGTCCGACATCGTGCGCACCGCGATCTTGAAGACTTCCTGCCCCGCCATGTGCAGATAATGATCGCCGCCGCGCACGGTTTCGTAGCTCGCCGGACAGGCGCTCCCGCCCGCGGGCAGGCTCAGCAGATCGCCGTTGGAGCCGTCCGCGCCGAGAATGTTGCCGAGAATGCCGATGTAGGGCTCGTTGCATTTCGTGAGCACGAACGCCGCCGACGCGTCGCCGAAGAGCACGCAGGTGTTGCGGTCTTCCCAGTTGACGATGGAGGAAAGCTTTTCCGTCGAGATGATGAGCACGTTGCGGTAGTCGCCCGCGCGCAGCATGTGGTTCGCGATCTGCATCATGTAGATGAAGCCCGAGCACGCCGCCGACATGTCGAACGCGGGAACGTCCTTGATGCCGAGCTTCGCCTGCGTGCGGCACGCCGTGGACGGGAACGCGTGGTCCGGCGTCGCCGTCGCGACGATGATGAGGTCGATCTCGTCCTTGGAGATGCCCGCGTCGGCGATCGCCCTTTCGCCCGCCTTCGCCGCCATGTCCGAAGCGCTCTCGGACGCGTCCGCGAGCCGGCGCTCGACGATGCCCGTCCGCGTGCGAATCCATTCGTCCGACGTGTCGACGAGGCGCGTCAGATCGGCGTTGGTCAGGCGGCGCTCCGGCGTGTAAACGCCCATGCCGCGAACATAAACGGACGGTGTAGGAGTTCTCATGATTGCCGATTATGAAACAGCTTTTCCCGCGAAATGGGAACAAAAAACTTTCCGCGCGCGCGCCGACTCCGTAAACTTTCCGCCATGAACCGATGCCCGCGAAAGCTCGCCTTCGAGCGCGTTTCCCGCCCCTTCCGCGTTCCCGTGAAGACCGCGCGCGGAACGGCGACCGCGCGCGAAACGATCGTCGTCTCGATGCGCGACGAAGCCGGGCGCGTCGGCAGGGGCGAAATCGCGCCCTGGGAGGGCTTCGGCTGCGAGACGCTCGACGCGGCGGAGGCCGCCCTGCGCGCGCTCTGCGCGGACGCGGGAACGCCCGCCGAAAGCCTCGCCGCCGCCGTTCCCGCCCGCCTGCCGTGCACGCGCCACGCGCTCGCCGCCGCCGCGTTCTTTCTCGAAAACCCCGAAGCGCTCGCCGCGCCCGAGCCGCCGCCCGCCGCCGTCTGCCGCCTGATCCCGCGCGACGCCGACGACGCACCCGAAACGCTCGCCGAAAAAATCCGCCGCGCGCGCGCCGAGGGCTTCCGCGTCTTCAAGATCAAGATCGGCCTCGGCGACCTCGCGGACGAGCTCGCGCTCTGCGGAAGCCTGCTCCGCCTCGCCGCGGAAAACTTCCCGGACGCGCGCCTGCGCTTCGACGCCAACGGCGCCTGGCGCGACGCCTCCGCGCTCGACGCGCTCGCGCCGCTCGCGGCGTTCCCGCAGCTCGAATTCGTCGAACAGCCGCTCGCGCCCTCGCCCGCGAACGACGCCGCCGTCCTCGCGCTCCCGCGGGAACGCGCCGCGAAAATCGCGCTCGACGAATCCCTGCGCGAGCCGTGGACGCTGCCCGACGACGCGCCCGTCGTCGCCGTCGTGAAGCCGCTCCTCGTCGGCGATTTTCCGCGGCTGCGCGCCTGGCTGCGCGAAGGCCCCGCCCCGCGCTTCGTAATCTCCTCGGTCTTCGAGACGGACGTCGGCCGCGCCGTCCTGCGCGACCTCTGCGCCCGCGCCGCCGACAATCCGCGCGCGCTCGCCGCCGGCGTCGGCACCCTCGCCTTCTTCCGGGAAAACCCGCCGCGTCATTAAAATCCGCATACACGATTTTCACCACGGAATCTCGCGGAAATCTTCACGGAAAACGCCGAAACGCGGAACGCGTTCCCGCACATGAAAAAAACGTCCCCGCGGATTGCTCCGCGGGGACGCCAACACACACTATGAAAAAGTCGAGGAGTTGAAAAGGTTTAAAAGGTCGAGAAGTAATTACTTTTACCGCTCCTGAACTTTATTTTCTCCGGCGGCGACGCGTTCCCGCCAGCGCCAGCGCGCCCAAGCCCGCCAGCAGCCCGAACGCCGACGGCTCGGGAATCGCGACGAAGGTCGCGACGGCGCTCGTGAGAGTTGTTGTTTGGGCGGCGTTCAGCGAGCTCCACCCGGGCGCTCCGCAGTTTATGGAATATTTGGCATTTTGTCCGCCAGAAGTATCCCACGCCATATCTGCCCACGTCCATGTAGCAACGCAATCGCGGTATTCCGTGCCGTTGAGAGTGATGGATACGCTCGCCGTTCCCGCTGTCTTTCCGGTAATAACGACAAGAACGTCGTTTGTCCCGGTGTTAAGATTCGCAGTCGTCAGCTCATGAGACACATCCGTCAAATTCTTCTGACCGACGATGAGGTGAGGACCGCCGTTCGCCATAATCGACATTCCCGTGTCTTTTGCACCGACATGGATAAGCGTCTGGTATGCATTGCAGTTTGTTCCTGTGTAATTGATGTCGAGATCGAAAGTCAACGTGCCGCCTTCATTAATCGCGCCATACAGGTAGTTGTAAAGCGTATCGTCGTCCGTCGTCCACTGATTCATATTCAGCGTATAGCTTCCGGATTCAACAGCCGCGCTGGCGCAGAGTGTTCCCGCGGCGAGGAGAGAGGTAATTGCGATGATGTGTTTCATAAGTG
>SFEJ01000012.1 GCA_004558035.1 Opitutia bacterium | reverse complement strand
GAGACCGGGGCGGACTTCACGGGCGCGGGCGCCGCGGGAGCAGCCGGGGCCGCGGGAGCGGCGGCGGCGGTTTCTTCGCCTTCGATTTCGACGAGCACTTCGTAAACTTTGCCGTTAACGGTGACTTTAAGTTTTTTCATGGTATTCGGGGAGGATGTTTTAAATTAAAGGAAAAGGGAAAGGGACGCGGGAACGTTTCAGCGCGTGTGTTCGATCTGGTGCGAGGAATAGACCTGGCGGCGGCCTTCGAGCGACCATTCCGTCATCAGGTGTTCGATGTTCGGCGTCTTCATCGCGGCGAGGCGGACGTTGTGCACCTTGTATTTCTGACCGCGGAGCACGGTCGCCACGGAAGCTGCGACGACGGCGAGGATTTCCGGCGAGATGTCGCTTTCGGCGCGCAGCGCGGGAATGCTCGCGGGCGTCGGCGCGCGGACGGCGGCGACGGGAGACGACTTTTTCGCCGGCTTCTTGAACGAAGACATGTGTTCGGGCTTCGGCGGGAACGCGGCGGCGATTCCGCGGCCGAGAGCGGCGACCAGAATCAGAAAAACGACCGTTCCGAGTATGACCCACCCCATGATGCTCCAGGAGATTGCGAGGAATAATACGTTCATCGTAGAAAAAATCATTGCGCGCAAGCGTAGCGCAAAGCGGGAAAATCGTCAATCGACGATTTCGCAAAAAAACGTTCCCGCGCGTTTTCGCGGGAACGTTTTTCGGAAGGCTCGGCGAAGCTCAGTTCAGCGCGCCGGTGATGAGCAGCAGCGCGACGATCAGCGCGCCCGCCGCGATCCAGAAGACGCTCACGGCGGCGTTGCCCGTGTGGACGAAGCGGCGGATCAGCGAGCCGACCGTCGCGGGAATGCCGGCGACGATCGCGCGCATGCCGAGCCCGGAGACGAAGACCGTGTCGAGCAGGCTGACGAACATCGCGAAACGCTGCTGGACCTTCGCGATGTACCAGTCGTAAAGCGCGTCGCAGTAGCGGTATTCGAGCGCCTTGTAGGCGGTCGGATGCAGCGCGCGCAGACGGTCTTCGCCGGTGCTCGTGCGGTAGAACAGAATCGCGGCGACGAAGCCGACGACGAGAATTGCGACGCCCAGAATCAGCATCGGGGCGACGAGGTCCTGCTCGGCGAGCGCGTGGTGCAGCTCGCGGTAGCCGTCGGAGACCGCCGTCGTCGCCGCCGCCGGGAACAGCGCGTTCATCTTGCCGTCGAGCCACGGAAGCCCTTCCGTTCCTGCGAGGAACCAGCCCGCGCCGAGCGAGAAGATCACGCCCAGCACGACGAGCGGGACCGTCATCCACGGCGAGGATTCCTTCGCGTGCTCGGCGCCGTGGCCGTGCGCCTTGCCGAGGAAGACCATCGCGAACATGCGGCCGACGTAGAGCGCCGTGCCGACCGCCGCGATCACGAGCGCGACGAACGCGGGAACGTTGCCCGTCAGATACGCGCCGGAAATGATCGCGTCCTTGGAATACCAGCCCGCGAACCACGGGAACGCCGCGATCGAAAGACCCGCGACGACGAAGGCCGCCGCCGTCAGCGGCATCTTTTTGAGCAGGCCGCCCATCTTCGTCATGTCCTGCTCGTGGTGGCAGGCGTGAATGACGGAACCGGCGCAGAGGAACAGCGTCGCCTTGAAGAAGGCGTGCATCGCCATGTGCAGCAGCGCGATCTCGGGAAGCCCGAGCCCGATCGCCGCGCCCATGAAGCCGAGGTGGGAAAGCGTCGAATACGCGAGGGATTTCTTGATGTCCGTCTGGCCGAGCGCCGCGAGCCCCGCGAGCGCCGCCATGCCCGCGCAGAGCCAGAGCATCGTCGTGAGCGCTTCCGGCGTGAGCAGGAAGAACACGCGCACCATGAAGAACACGCCCGCCGCGACCATCGTCGCCGCGTGGATGAGCGCGGAGACCGGCGTCGGGCCCGCCATCGCGTCCGTCAGCCACACGTGCAGCGGGAACTGCGCGGACTTGCCGAGGAAGCCGCACATCAGCAGCAGCCCGACCGCGACGGACTTGTCGCCGCCGGCGGCCTCGAGCGCCGCGAAATCCGTCGTGCCGTAAAGGCTGTAGCACAAAATGATGCCGACGAGGAAGCCGAGGTCGCCGACGCGGTTCGCGATGAACGCCTTTTTCGACGCCATCGCCGCGTAGTCCGTCTCGAAGTAATGCGCGATCAGCATGTAGGAGCTGAAGCCGACGAGCTCCCAGAAAATGAAGGTCATGAAGAGATTCTTGGCGAGAATGATGCCGAGAATCGAGAACATGAACACGCTCAGCCCCGTGAAGAAGCGCCCGCGCGCCTTGTCGTCGTCCATGTAGCCGACGGAGAAGACGTGAATCCAGAACGCGACGAAGGTCACGACGAAGAGCATCGCCGCGCCGTTCTTGTCGATCATGAGCCCGAACGTCTCCAGCTCCTTGAACGAGCCGATCGTGAAGCCGGGCAGGGACGCCGTCGCCGTCGGATTCGCGGGATCGAGCCCGAGCAGCAGCTGCAGCGAAAGCGCGAGAATCACGCCCGCCGCCGCGACGGAGACGACCGGCGCGCCCCAGCGGGAACGTCGGAAAAACAGCGCCGAAATCGCCGCCGCGACGAGCGGCGTCAGCAAAATGGTTTGAAGGAGCGTTGCGTTGTCCATCTTAGTTCTTCAGGTTGTTGAGTTCGTCGAGCGAAGCCGTCTTGCGCAGACGGAAGAACGAGACGATGAGCGCGAGCCCGACCGCCACTTCCGCCGCCGCCACGGCGATGATGAAGAAGCAGAAGACCGCTCCTTCCATCGTGTTCGTGAATTTCGCGAAGGAGACCAGCGCGAGCATCGCCGCCGTCAGCATCATTTCGAGCGACATGTAGACGACGAGAATGTTGCGGCGGACGAGCGCGCCCGTCAGCCCTATCGCGAAAAGCGTTCCCGAAAGAATCAGAAAATGTGCGAGTGTCATGGTCGTTTCCGAAAAAGATTAACGCGCGTCGCCCCGCGGGAGCGTGCGGCGCCGCGAATGCAACATGAAGACCGCCGCCATCGCCGCGAGCAGGAGCATCGCGACCGCCTCGATCAGCAGCGCGTATTTGGTGAAGAGAATCTGCCCGAAGACCTTGGCTTCGGCGGAATAGGCGAGCGCGGTTTCGCTTGCGGCGGCTTCCACCGGCAACGCGCCGGAAAAGCCGAAAAGCCAAACGGCGCCCGCCGTCGCGAGCGCGAGGAACACGAGCCCGCCTGCGGCGGTCTTCGCCCAGCCCGCCTTCAGCGGCTTCAGGTCCGGATCCGTCAGCATGATCACGAACAGGAAGAGCACGATCACCGCGCCCGCGTAGACCATGATCAGCAGCGTCGCCAGAAACGGCGCGTCCAGCAGGAAGAAGTTCGCGGCGACGCCCGCGATCGTGAGAATCATCGCCATCGCGGCGTTGACGGGCTTGCGGTTCACGACGACGAGCAGCCCGCTCACGAGCGTGAACGCGGCGAACAGGTAAAATAAGGCGTTTTCAACCATAATTGCGGGAAAGTCTAAACCTTCCCCCTCGCGAAAAAAAGCAAAAAAGAGCGCCCGGAAAACGGAGCCGCCCGCGCCCGCCGTCCGGAGGCGCGGGCGGCCGCTCCGTCACTTCTTCAGGATTTCGAAGACGCGGACGGGGGCTCCCGGCGAGGCGGGAACTGTGACCGAGTTCGGCGCGTCGCGTTCGAGCTCCGTCGCGTCGGCGACGACGTGGATCGTCTCGCCTTCGTCGGCGGTGAAGGTTTCCGGCGCGGTCAGCGTGTAGAAGGAGAGCAGGTCGCCGTCCGTCATCGCCGCGCGCGTGTTCGCCTTGGAGTCTTCGGGAACGTCGAATTTGAGCTGATTGATGCGGAATTCGACGGGAGCGGGCGATTTGTTCACGAGGCGGAAGAAGCGCACGCCCGCGTTCGGATCGACGGACTTCTGCAGCTCGCCCGCGTGCGTGTGCGCGTCGAAATCCTCCCAGGTTTCGCCGTCGGTCGAGATTTCGATGCGGCATTTCTTCGCCGCCTCGGCGTTGTCGAGCTTCACGTGGACGTAGGTCGCGGGAACGCCTTCGGGCAGCTCGAGCCCGATGAACTGCGCGGGCGCGAGGCGCACGACTTCGAGGATGCGTTTCAGCGTCACGTAGATTCCGGAGCGCTCCGCCTGCAGGTCGCCGAGCGCGTCCACGTTCGTGAACGCCTTGTATTCGCCTTGGGGGGAGTGGGCTTTTTCGCCGAAGCTTTCGCAGAATTTCTTCCACTCGCCGGCGACGAGCTCGTCCGCGAGCGGCGTGAGCACCTTGGTCGCGACGCGGCAGCCGGTCGCCCATTGCTTGTCGCTCGGGAAGGTTTCCTCGCGGTGGCGTTTTTTCTGGGCTTCGAAATAGGTCTGCTGCCAGGTCGAGAGGATGGCGACGTTGCGGAAAATCGCCGCCTTGCGCGCGTCCGTTCTCGTGGGTTTCTCGATGAGCAGTTCCGCGCAGAGACCGATTTTGCCGAGTTTTTCGAACGATTTCACCCAGTATTCGATTTCGTGCCACAGCGCGGGATCCGCTTCCGGAAGACCGGGAACGATCCCGAGATTCGGCAGATTCGCTCCGTCTTTGAGGACGGCGGCGCTCTCGCGGATTTTGCCGAATTCGCGCCGGACGCGCTTGGCGTTCTTCTCGCTCAGCGTTCCCGTCTCGCGGTATTCCTTGAGAATTTCTTCCGCGACGGGGCCGAACGCCTCGGATTCTTCGCGGCGGTAGCCGTGCCCGTTTTTGCCCTGGTCGGAATTGTGCGTCGCGAAGACCTTCATCGCCTCGGCGATTTTTTCCTGCGGATAAAGCCGCGGGAACGCCGCGTTCCAGTTTTCCTCGGAGTCGAACGCGTCGATGTTCCACGTCCAGTCGGCGACGCCGAAGAGCGCGATTTTCGACGCCTCGGGCTTGTCCATCGGGTTCGAGGCGAATCCGGCGAGCTTGCCCTTGTTCGCCTTGTCGAGCCCGTAGGTGCGGCCGAGCAGCAGGTGCGTGCGGCAGTAGTCGTCCACCGGCCAGTTCCACCAGATGAACGGCGCGCGGCGGAAGTGCTCGGAGACGGCCTCGACGGCGGGCGCGGGAACGTCCGCGCAGATGGACGGCCCCGTCCACATGACGTTCACGTCGGCGTCGAGCTTTTCGCCAAGCGTCTTTTTGTAGTCGCTGCCGTGCGTTCCCGCGTAGTCCGTCGGGCACATGAGCAGCGGCGCGACGTCGGGCTTTTTCTTGATGAACTCGCGGTTGAGGAAGTTCAGCATCTCCGCCTGCTTTTCCGCCTTCGCGCCTTCGCCGCCGATGTCGTCGAAGAACACCGCGAACGCGCGGACGCCGAGCGCGTACATCGCCTCGAATTTTTTGAGCGCGGCGATCACGTCGTCGGGCACGCCGTCGCCGTCGGAATCGCCCCAGCGGATCGTGGCGCCCGGGTGGAGCGCCCAGATGAAGTCGACGTGATTTTCGCGCGAGGCGGCGACGAGCTCGGCGATCTGCTTCGCCTGCTCGGCGGGATATTCCTCGCGCCAGCTGTTCGAGTTGAAGCCGGAATACGGGTCGTCCTTCGGCCCGTAGATGTAGGCGTTCATCTTGTATTTCCCGTAAAAACGAATCTGGCTGAGGCGGCGCTCATGCTCCCAGGGCTTGCCGTAAAAGCCCTCGATGGAGCCGCGGAAAGGCACGTCGGGAAAATCGCGCACGACGCAGGGCTGCAGCGCGCCGTCCTTCTCGATCATCTGCGCGAGCGTCTGCGTCGCGTAGAAGATTCCGTCGTCGTCGCGCGCGCGGATTTCGATCTTTTCCGGCGAGACGGCGAGCGCGTAGGCTCCGCGGACGCTCGGGAGCCCGTCGATTTCCTCGGCGAGGCGCGCGTCGATTTCGAGCGTTCCCGCCGGCGCGATTCCGCGGGAACGCAGCGCCTCGGCGAGCGCGGGGAATTTTTCGACGGACGCGGGCGCGAGTGCCGTCGCGGGAACGGGCGCGAGGCGCAGTTCCTTCGCGCTCTGCACGCGCGGATAGACGTCGGAGGGCGCTCCCGCGAACGCGGGAACGACGATGAACGCGCCGAGCGCGAGCGCGGAAACGATGGTGGTCTGAGTGGAGGTATGCATGTTGAAAACGGAGGTGAAGGTATAGCGCCGTGAGGCGTCCTGTTTTTCTTTTTCGCGGGGCGCGAGCGCCTCAAAGACGCCGCGCGACGAGGTCGCGGTGCGCGTCGGGCAGGATGGACTGGAAATACGTCTCGCGTTCGAACGGCCAAGGTTCGTCGGGCAGGATTTCCCAGGCGGGATGCGCGGCGACGTGTTCCCGCGCCCATTCGAAGAATTCCGCGTGGTCGGTGCGGAAAAAAAGCTTCGCGCCGGGGCGGGAACGCGCGGCCCACAGGTCGAGCGTCGCCGTCTGCACGATGCGGTTCTTGTGGTGGCGCTTTTTCGGCCACGGATCGAGGAAAAGCAGAAAGAGCTTGTCGAGCATGACCTTCGGCGGGAGCGCCTCGAAGAACTCTTCGGCGTCGGCCTTGAAGAAGTCGAGATTCGTCAGCCCGGCGAGGTCGCGCTTGCGCAACGCGCGCTCGACGCGCTTCGTGATCAGGTCGATGCCGATGCAGCTTTCCTGCGGGAACGCGGCGGCGTAGGCGGCGAGAAAATGCCCGTGCCCGCAGCCGATTTCGAGCGTGAGCCCGTTGAGCGAAAAACCGCCGATGAGCTCTTCCGGGAGCGCGCCCGCGATCTTCTTGCGCAGCGCGTCGATGCGCGCGGCGCGGTCTGCCATGGCTTTTTCGTAGTCGGACATGGCGGCCTTCTCAACGCGTTTCGTCCGCGCGCGGCTTGAAGAACGCGGCGGTCTTGCCGACCTGCGAGACGCAGAGCGCGCCCGCGGCGGTCTCGATTTCGCCGCAGAGCTTCATGATTGCCTTGCGGTCGGGCGTGCGGAAGCGCGCCTTGACGAGATCGTCGTGCCTGAAGGCGAGCTCGAGCTGGCGGACGATTTCCGCGAGCGCGGTGTCGCGTCCGATCTGGACTTTCGCCTCGATCGTCTGCGCGCGTCCGCGGAGTTTTTTCTTTTCCGCTCCGGAGAGGGCGGCGAAGGGATTTTCGGAATCGTTCATGGAAAAGGGAAAACGGAAGGTGAAAAGCGGGAGGGCTCGGGCGTCCGGCGCGGCTTCAGGATTTTTCGGCGACGCCGAGTTCCGCGAGCCGAGCGCGCATGTCGGCTTCCCGGAGCGCGTCGAGCAGCTCGCCGATTTCGCCGTCGACGATCTGCGGGAGCCCGTGCAGCGTGAGCCCGATGCGGTGGTCGGTGAGGCGGTTCTGCGGGAAGTTGTAGGTGCGGATGCGCTCGGAGCGGTCGCCGCTGCCGATCTGATTTTTGCGGCGTTCGGCGTATTTCGAGCGCTCCTCCTCCTGCTTTTTTTCATAGACGCGGGAGAGGAGAATCTTCATCGCCTTGGCGCGGTTGCGCAGCTGCGAGCGCTCGTCCGCGCAATAAACCATGATGCCCGTCGGCTTGTGGATGATCTGCACGGCGGATTCGGTCTTGTTCACGTGCTGTCCGCCCGCGCCGGACGCGCGGCAGACGGTCAGCTCGATGTCCTCGGGCGCGATCTGCACGTCCACTTCCTCGGCTTCGGGGAGCACGGCGACGGTCGCGGCGGAGGTATGAACGCGCCCGGCGGCCTCGGTCGCGGGAACGCGCTGCACGCGGTGCACTCCGCTCTCGAACTTGAGCGTCTTGTAAACGTCCGTTCCCGTGATGAGCACGGAGACTTCCTTGAAGCCGCCGATTTCGGACGGCGCCGAGCCGAGAATCTCCCACTTCCAGCCGCGGGATTCGGCGTAACGCGTGTACATGCGGAAGAGGTCGCCCGCGAAGAGCGACGCCTCGTCTCCGCCCGTTCCCGCGCGGATTTCGACGATGGTGTTGCGCGAGTCCGTCGGCTCGGGCGGAATCATCGCGAGCATGAGCTTTTCGTGAAGCTTTTCGGCGTCGGCTTCGAGCTGGGGAATCTCTTCCTCGGCGAGTGCGCGGAGCTCGGCGTCCGTTCCCGCGTCGGCGACGAGCTCGCGGTTTTCCGCGAGCGCGCGGAGCGTTCCCGCGCATTTTTCGTGCAGGGCGACGGTCTCGGCGAGGCGCGACTGCTCGGCGGAGATTTCGGCGGCGCGGCGGCGGTCGTCGTAAAAATCGGGCGCGTTCATCAGCGCTTCGATTTCGGCGAGCCGTGCGCGCGCGGGAGCGATGTCGGGAAGGGAAAACATGGTGAGCGCGAGGCGCTTTGGAAGGTGGAATGTGTAAGGTGGAATGTGGAAGGTGTAAGGGAGTTTAGGAGTTGAGAAGTTTAGGAGTAATTACCTTTTCAACTCCTCGACCTTTTCAACTTCGTTCACGCGCGAAGCGCTATTCTTCCACCACGACGCGGAAACCGCGCAGGCGGCTTTTTTCCTTGCGCAGCGATTTCTGGACGTGCTCGGCGGCGAGGAGCTTCGTCGGGAACTGGCAGTCGCCGCCGACCGCCGTCGCGGAAACGCCGTCGTCGCCGTTTTCGGAAATCCACTCGGAGACGTTCCCGTAGAGGTCGCAGAATCCGGCGGCGTTCGGCGCCCGTGTTCCGCAGCGGTGAATCCGCGCGTCGGAATTTTCGAGCGTCCACGCGTGCTCTTCGATCGTCGCTTCGTCGAACGTTCCCGCGGCGGCGAGAAATTCCTCGATCGTCGGCAGACGCACGGCGCGACCGAGCAGCACGGCGAGGCGCGCGCAGAAGGCTTCCGCGTCTTCGAACGAAACGGATTCGACGGGCGCGAGCGGCTCGGCGGCGTCCGCGCTCGGATTTTCGTCCATCACGAAGGTGTAGAGCGCCTGCGAGACTTCCGTCCGGAGCATGCGGCGAGTTTCCGCGGGAACGCCGGGAATCGGCAGCAGCGCGTCGAAGACCGCCTTCTGAATCTGCGGCAGATCGCGGCTCTTCATGTTGAGATAGGCGAGGCGCGTGCGCATTTCCGGCGTGATGAGCGTGCTCTGCGGGAACTTTTCGGCGATACGCGCGGCGATGACGGCGTTGCTGCGCGCGAGCAGCTGCACGCGGTCCGTCCCGCGTTCGCGGATCGCCTCGCGGAGCGCCGCGTCGTTTTCCTGAAATTCGGCGAAGTCCGGACGCGCCTCCGTGTTCGCGCGGGCCGCCTCGATTTCGCGGCGGCGCTCCGCGGACGCGAAGCGGGAACGCGGGAAATTCTTTTCGAGGAGCTGCTGCGTGCGCCAGGTCTTTTCCCAGGCTTCGGCGGCGGCCTTCCAGTCCTTGCGCGCCTCGGCGTCGAGCGCCTCTTTTCTGAAGTTTTCCGTCTTTTCGAAATCCGCGGAGGAATCGACGGTCTCGACGAGCTGGTTGAGGCGCGCGATGCTCTGCGAGTCCGACGCGGAAACGGCGCGGTAGTCGCTCCAGAGGCGGTTGCGCAGCTTCAGCGCCTCGCGCAGGTCGCGGTTGGCGGCGCGCCAGTCCTGCTTTTCGAGCGCGTCGGTTCCGCTTTTTTCGAGCGCGGCGGCGCGCGCCTCCATCGGAATCGCCTGCATCGCGAGCATGCGGTTGTGCAGCCCGACGGTGCGCGCGTGGCTGCGCTTTTCGGCGAGCGCGTACTGCGTCTCGATGCGCCGCTCCTGCTCGGCGGCTTCGCGGAAAAGCTTTTCCGCGGCGGCGTAGCTCTTCTTTTCGGCGAGACGCTCGGCTTCGGCTTCGAGCTTCAGCGTGCGTTCCCGGATCTTGTCGCCGCGCAGCGTGTGCAGCTTGCGGCGCATCTTGTCGAGACGCAGATTCGAACGGACGTCGATGCCCGAATACGCCAGATATTTTTCGTAGGCGGCGACCGCCTGCTCGTAGACGTCGATGTCTTCGGGCGCGATTTTCTCGCGCTTGATCTCGTGCGCGGAATTGAATTTCGCCTCCAGCGCGAGAAATTCGCGGTGGCACGCCTGCGCCTTGTCGCCGTCCACCTGGAGCGCGAACGAATCGTCCGTGCGCTCCTTGGAGCCTTTGAGTGAACTCGCGTACCAGCAGGCGGCGACGACGACCGCGCCCGCGAGAATCATCAGCAGAAAGGCGCCGACGCCGCCGCGCTTTTTTCGAAGAAACGTCTGATTTCGGAAATGCATTTTCTTTTCGGAAGATCCCGCGCGGACGAGCGGGCGGGAACGTTCCCGCGAAAGCCGCTTTCCGACGCGTTTCGTTGAATACTTGTAAAAATCCGCGATAAAGGCAAAATCAAAGAAAATTCTTTCCCTCAGCCGCGTGAAAATCCGAAAACTTTCCATCCTCGGCGCCGGGCTTCTCGGCGCATCCGTCATGCAGGCCGCCAAGGCGCGCGGCGTCGCCGCCGAATGCGTCGCCTGGTCGCGCAGCGCGGGAACGCGCGCCGCCTGCCGCGCCGCCGACTACGTCGACGCCGTGTTCGACACGCCGCGCGAGGCCGTCGCCGGCGCGGACGTCGTCGTCGCCTGCGTTCCCGTGGACCGCATCGCGCCGCTGTTCGCGGAATGCGTTTCCGCGCTCGCGCCCGGCGCGCTGCTCACGGACGTCGGCAGCGTCAAGGCTGCGATCTGCGCCGAGACGGACCGCCTGCTCCCGCCGGACGTCGCCTTCGCGGGCGCGCACCCGATGGCGGGCTCGGAGCTCAGCGGCATCGCCGCCGCGCGCGCCGACCTGCTCGAAGACCATCTCTGCTTCATCGCCGACGACGCGCGTTCCCGCCGCACGGGCGCGCGCGAACGCGCCGAGGCATTCTGGACCGCGCTCGGCATGCGCACGCGCCGCGTCGATCCCGCCGAGCACGACGCAATCGTCGCCCACGTCAGCCACCTGCCGCACGCCGTCGCCGCCGCGCTCGCCGCCGCGCTCGCGGAAAAGCCCCTCGCCTGGCGCGAATGCGGCGCGGGCGGGTTGCGCGACACGACGCGCGTCGCCGCCGGAGAGCCGCACGTCTGGCGCGCCATTCTCGAGGAAAACCGCGGAGAAATCCTGCCCGCGCTCGAGCTTTTCCGCGCGCGCCTCGACGCGCTTCACGCCGCGCTGCGCGGGAACGATTCCGCCGCGCTCCTCGAAATCCTTTCCGCCGCCTCCGCCTGGCGCCTCCCCCTCTCGCGGAAGTGAAGCCTGCGGCGGCGAAGAGCGGACTCGCTCCCGTCACAGAATGTGCAGATCTTCGCCGGCGGGAGCGGCGGCAGCGTCTTCCGCTTCCTCGGGCGTCGCGGAGGCTTCGCGCGCTTCCGCGGCGAGCTTGCGCTTCAGCAGAAAATCGCCGACGCAGACCGCGCCGAGATAGAGCGCGAAGAGCGTTCCCGCGAGCGCGAGCACCGCGACGGGATCGCCCGTCGGCGAAACGAGCGCCGTGAGCACGAGAATGCCCGCCGCGACCCAGCGCCAGCCGCGCAGCAGCGCGCGCGTCGAGACGAGCTCCAGATACTGCAGCGCGACGACGAGCAGCGGGAACTCGAAAAGCGCGCCGACGAAAAGCACGAGCAGCACGACGAAACCGTAGTAGTCCGCCGCGAGCCAGTTGACGCGCAGCCCCATCTGCTCCGAGAAAAAATACATGAAGCGGATCGAAAGCGGCGCGAGCACGAAGAACGCCAGCGCCGCGCCCGCCGCGAAAAGCCCGAGCGAGGCGGCGCAGAGCGGCACGAGGCGCCGCCGTTCCCGCGCCGTGAGCGCCGGCGCGACGAAGCCCGCGATTTTCCAGAGCGCGAACGGTCCCGCGAGCACGACGCCGCCGAGCAGCGCGATGTTCAGCAGGATCGAAAACGGATCCGAAAAGCGCATCGCCGCGAGCGCCGTTTCCGCGTCGGCGGCGAAGGCCGTTCCCGCCGCGGCGCGTTCGAGCGGCAGCCGCAGTAGCGCGAAAATCTCCTTGTAGAAAATCAGCGACGCCGTCGCCGCGACCGCGAACGCCGCGATGCACGCGAAGAGCGTCATGCGGAGCGCCTCCAGGTGCTCCCAAAACGACATTTCATCGGGCTCGCGCGGCTCTTTCATCGGCGTTCAAAAGAGGGGAGACGCGGCGCTCCGGCTCGCGTCCGCCATGGGTCCGTCACGCGCCGGCGATGAAGTTCTCCTTCACCCAGGCGTAGCCGTGCTTCTCGAGCTCGAGCGCGAGCTCCTTGCCGCCCGTGTGCACGATGCGCCCTTCCGCCATGATGTGCACCTTGTCGGGGACGATGTAGTCCAGCAGCCGCTGATAGTGCGTGATCACCAGCGCGCCGAAGCCGTCCCCGCGCATCCGGTTCACGCCCTCGGAGACGATGCGCAGCGCGTCGATGTCCAGCCCGGAATCCGTCTCGTCCAGAATCGCGTACGAGGGCGCCGCCATCATCATCTGCAGAATGTCGCAGCGCTTCTTCTCGCCGCCGGAAAAGCCTTCGTTCACGGCGCGCGACGTGAACTTGCGGTCCATCTTCAGTGCGTCCATCTTCTCGTAAAGCTCCGCGTAAAACGCCTTCGCGTTGAGCGTTTCGCCGGACGCGAGCCGCGCCGTCCGCATCGCGCGGATGAAGTTCGCGATCGTCACTCCGGGGATTTCCGCCGGATACTGGAACGCCACGAAAAGCCCCAGGCGCGCGATTTCGTCCGGCTTCTTCCCGAGAATCGGCACGCCGTCCAAAAACGCTTCGCCCGCCGTGACCGTGTAGTCCGGATGCCCCGCGAGCGCCTTCGCCAGCGTCGATTTGCCCGTGCCGTTCGGTCCCATGACGGCGTGAACCTCGCCCTTCGGGAGCGTCAGCGAAAAATTTTTCAGAATTTCGCGCTCGCCGATCGAGACGCACAGATCGCGGATTTCCAAGGAATGGCTGTTCATCATGACAAAATTTTCAAAACGGAACCTTCAGTGTGAGGTTTTCCCGCGCAAAAAGAAAGATTAAAGAAACCGTCGCGCCGCGGGAACGGACTTCGGCGGCGGGAACGCGCGTCATTTGCGGCGCTCGCGGCGCAGGGAACGCACCGCGCGGGCTTCCGCGAGCTGCTTCTCCGCGCGGGAACGCCCTTCCGGCGTCGCCATGTCGTTGCGCTTGCCCTGCGCCAATTCCACCCACGCCGGATCGACCTTCACGCCGTCCACCTTCAGCGCCATCGCGATCGCCTGACGGATATAGACCGAAAGCCAACGCCGGGGCGCCTTCCCGCCGGACACCGCCATGATCGCGTCGAGCATCTCGCGCGATATGCGTAAATTTACCTGAACGGTGTCCATGCCCGACAAAGTCAAAGAAACGCCGCGTTTATCGCAAACGGAGAACAATTTTCAACATTGACTTTGCAAAGCGAAGACAAAAGAATCCCCTCCACTATGAAAAACATCATCGCAATTACCTCTCTCCTCGTTGCGGGAACGGCTCTCGCGAATGCGGAAATGTCCGTCTATAATTTCAGCACAGGATCAACGGGAACGATTTCCGGAGTTGACGTGCTGACCGTTATTGACGGAAATCCGAGTTCGGCAACGCAAAACGCTACGGCGTTTGAAACGACGTTGAGCGATTCCGTCGGTCTGAGCATTACCATTTCCAATGGTCGTTCGTGGATTGGAGACGTCGCGACGACATGGGCGAACACCGCTGCATTATCCGTTTTCAACAAAGCGACAGGGCTTGCGTTGACCTCGGAGAATGTGAATGCGCTGGATTGTTACGGAACGAAGTTTCAGGGCGCCACCACAACGCTGAATTTGGATTTCACGTCGAACACGAGCTACACGTCCGGTTCTAAAATTTCGTTTTACACGTTTATGAGCGCGCACGAAGCCGCTATGGGGAATGTTTCTGTAAGCGGCTTGGATGATGTCGTGATGAGCTATGCGACGGCGACAGGAAATGGATTTTCTGACGAAGTTTCTTCGAATTCAATTTCCGGAAGCTTGTCGAGCGCGCAAAAAGAATTGGTGCTCGTTTCCGTGGCAGGAAAGCTGACGGGAACACAAGCTGTTTCTTTCACATCGTCGACCGCGAAAGACGCGTTTGCGCTTATCGCATATGGCACGCCTATTCCCGAGCCGTCGGCGTTCGGGCTGCTGGCGGGCTTGGGCGCGCTCGCGCTGGCGGGAACGCGTCGCCGCCGTCGCAAGGCGTAAAGCATTTTTCATATCATAGTGTGTGTTGGCGTTCCCGCGGAGCAATCCGCGGGGACGTTTTTTTTGTCGCGGGAACGCACGGTCGTTTCGGTGTGTTTCCGTGAAGATTTCCGCGCTTTTCCGTGGTGAAGAAAAAACGCTTGCGCGGGGGCGGGGCGGGGGATTTATTTTAGAGAAATAAATTATTTGATGAGTGAAAACAATTCAGAGCTGTGCCGCGGGCTGCTGTTCCGGGTCGTCAACCGCGTGCGCAACATCGCCGCCGCGCGCGACAAGTTCCGCGTGCGCGCGCACACGCTCCCGCAGGTGAAGGTGATGCAGGTGCTTTTCGAGCGCTCGGAGGAGGGCGCGAAGCTCAAGGACGTCGCGCGCGAGCTCGGGCTGACGCCCGGCGCGGTCTCGCAGACGGTGGACGCGCTCGTGCGCACGGGCTTCGTCCGCCGGAGCGCGGACGCCGCCGACCGCCGTGCCGTGCGCCTTTGCCCGACGAAGAAGGCGATCGCGTTCCGCGACCGCATGGACCGCATCACGCGGGAGATTCTCGACCCCGTCGTCGCGGAGATTCCGGAACGGGATCTGGAGACGTTTTTGCGGGTGCTGACGCTTATCAACGGGCGCCTTGAAGAGCGCCGGGGGCTTTTTGAAGAAAAATTCGTTTTAACCGCCAAAGAAACAGGACAATGAGCAGATTATCCCTCGTGAAGATCATCCCCGCCGCCGCCGGAGCGTTCGCGCTCGCGTGCGCGGGAACGCCGCTTTTCGCGCAGCAGGCGCCGGGCGGCGCGGAAAAGCTCGAACTCGTCGCCGCGGGAACGGTGACGGAGTCGGAAAACGTCGTGATGCGGCGCTATCCCGGGCGCGTCGTTTCGCCGGCGACGATTGCCGTGACGGCGCGCGTTTCGGGCGACCTGCTCGAAGTCGCGTTCAAGGAAGGCGATTTCGTCCGCAAGGGGCAGCCGCTTTACCGGCTGGACGACATCCGCTACGTCGCCGCGGTGAAGAGCGCGGAGGCGAAGATTGCGCAGTACCGCGCGCGCGTCGCGTATTCGAAGGCGAATTTCGAGCGCACGCAGAAGCTTTTCGACAAGGACGTCTCGACGCAGGACGAGCTCGAGAGCTCGCGCAGCGAATACGAGGCGAACAAGGCGCTGCTCGCGGCGGCGGAGGCGGACCTCATCGTCGCGCAGGACGACCTGAAGAACACGCGCATTCTCGCTCCCGCGGACGGGCGCATCGGCGTGAACGCGGTGCCGCTGGGCAGCTACGTGACGCCCGCGTCGGGCACGCTGGCGTCGGTCGTGCAGGTCGATCCCGTGCGCGTGCGTTTTTCGCTGAGCAACCGCGAATTTCTGGTGATTTTCGGCGACGTGAAGACGCTGCGCGAGCAGAGCCGGATTTCGCTGCTGCTCGCCGACGGCAAGGAATACGAGCCCGAGGGGAAAATCGACTTCGTGGACAACACGGCGAACGAGCGCACGGACACGGTGCAGGTCTACGCGCTGTTCCCTAACACGAACGGCAGGCTCGTTCCCGGGAGCACGGTTTCGGTGATTCTGGGGCGCGCGACGGGAACGCGCATGCCCGCCGTCACGCCCTCGGCGGTGATGTACGACGCGAAGAGCGCCTACGTTTACGTGCTCGACGCGGAGAACACGGTCGAGCGGCGCGACGTCGTGCTCGCGCAGTCCACGAAGGACCTGCAGTTCGTCGAGAGCGGGCTCGCCGCCGGCGAGCGCATCGTGACGGACGGCACGCACAAGGCGCTTCCCGGGCGGAAGGTGAAGGTGGCGGAAACGCAGGCGCTTCAGTGAATAGTGAACAACGAATAATGAACAGCGCAATGCGGAAAGAATTATCCACTGTTCGTTATTAATTATTCATTACTTTTTTCGGAGAAAAAACAGATGTTTTCCAAAATTTTCATTGAGAGACCGCGTCTGGCGGCGGTCGTCAGCCTGGTGATCTTCATCGCGGGGCTGATCAGCCTGACGCGTCTGCCCGTCGAGGAATATCCCGACATCGCGCCGCCGAGCATCCGCGTTTCCGCGAGCTACACGGGCGCGAGCGCGGAGACGGTGCGCGACGTCATCGCCACGCAGCTCGACGCCGAAATCAACGGGCTCGAGGACATGCTTTATTTTTCCTCGACGTGCTCGAACAGCGGGCAATATTCGTGCGGCATCTCGTTCAAGACGGGCGTGAACGACGACATCGCGATGGTCAACGTGCAGAACGCGATCAAGCGCGCCGAGTCCAAGCTTCCGTCCGAAGTGCAGCGCACGGGCGTGCAGGTGCGCAAGCGCGGGAGCGACATTCTCGCCATGTTTGCGTTCACGACGGACGGCACGTCCATGAACACGCAGGAGCTGAGCAACTACGTTTCGACGACGGTCTGCGACGCGGTCTCGCGCGTGGACGGCGTTTCCTCGGCGGACGTGATGGGCGGCGACGTGTATTCGATGCGCATCTGGCTCGATCCGCTGCGGCTCGCCGGGCTCGGGCTTTCGACGTCGGACATTTCCGCCGCCGTGCAGTCGCAGAACATGCAGGCGGCGCCGGGAGCGCTCGGCTCCGAGCAGGGCAACGATTTTCTCCAGTTCAAGCTCAACGTGCACGGCCGCCTGACGACGGCGGAGGAGTTCGGCGACATCATCGTGCGCACGGGCGACGACGGCAGTCTGCTGCGCATCCGCGACGTCGCGCGCGTCGAACTCGGTTCCAAAAGCTATTCCGGGCGCGGGAACTTCAACGGGCGCGAGTCCGTCGGCATGGCGATTTACCGCAACAGCGACTCGAACGCGCTCGCGACGGTCACGCGCGTGCGCGCGGTGCTCGACGACGTGGCGTCGCGCTTTCCCGCGGGCGTGAGCTACGAAATCTCCTATGACCCGACGCAGTTCATCGTCGTCTCGCTGGAGGAAATCGTCGAGACGATCGTGATCGCGCTGCTGCTCGTCGTGCTCGTCACCTACGTGTTTCTGCAGGACTGGCGGGCGACGCTCGTTCCCGCGGTCGCGATCCCGGTGTCGCTCGTGGGCACGTTCACGTTCATGTACCTGATGGACTACAGCGTGAACGTGCTGACGATGTTCGGGCTGATCCTCGTCATCGGCTCGCTGGTGGACGACGCGATCGTCGTCGTCGAGAACTGCCAGTCGCTGATGGCGCGGGAACGCCTTTCGGCTAAGGAGGCGGCGATCAAGAGCATGGGGCAGATCACGGGCGCGATCATCGCGACGACGCTCGTCACGATCGCGTGCTACGTGCCGCTGGCGTTCTACGGCGGCATGGTCGGGCGCATCTACATGCAGTTTTCGGTGACGATGTGCATCGCGCTCGTGCTCTCGACGGTGGTGGCGCTGACGCTCAGCCCGGCGCTGTGCTCGCTGATCATGCGTCCGCCGCGGGAACGCGTCGCGCCGTTCTTCCGTCCGTTCAACGCGCTGCTCGAAGGGACGAAGAAGATTTATCTCGGCGCCGTGGTGCGCCTCGTGCGGCGCGCGTCGCTGACGGTCGGGCTGATGCTCGCCGTGTTCGCCGCGATCTGGTTTCTTTCGGGAAAGATTCCCGGCTCCTTCTTGCCCGAAGAGGACAAGGGCTCGATCATGATGAACATCGAGCTCGCGCCCGGCGCCACGATCGCGCGCACGGAGGCGACGCTCGGCAAGGTGCGCGAGCGCGTTCAGGGCATTTCGGGCGTGCGCGCGCTGATGACCGTTCCCGGGCACAGCATGATGAGCGGGAACGGCGAGCACGTCGCGATGGGTTTCGTGCGGCTCAAGGACTGGAGCGAACGCACGACGCCCGAGACGCAGCTCTCCGCGATCGTCGCCAACCTGCAGAAGGCGACGGCGGACATTCCCGAGGCGCGCATCATCTTCTTCACGCCGCCCGCGATCATGGGCCTCGGCGCCGTCGGCGGCGTTTCCGCCGTGCTCTGCGGCGAGGGCGACGTCGATCCCGCCGAGCTTTCCGAAGTCGTCAAAAACTTCGTCGCCGATCTCAACGCGATGCCGCAGGTGCGCCGCGCGAGCTCGTCCTACAACGCGGACACGGCGCAGCTTTTTCTCGACGTCAACCGCGCGAAGGCGGAATCGCTCGGCGTCTCCGTGAGCTCGATCTTCTCCACGCTGCAGAGCGCGCTCGCGTCCTATTACATCAACGACTTCAACTTCGCGGGCGACGCGTTCCAGGTGAAGATGCAGTCCGAAAAGGGCTTCCGTGTCACGCAGGACGACATCCGCGGGCTGCTCGTGCAGAACGGCGCCGGCGAGATGGTGCCGCTGACGGCGGTTGCCACGCTGCGCTACACGGTCGGGCCGACGGAGATCCAGCGCTTCAACAAGCTCACGTCCGCGGACGTCTCCGTGCAGGTCGCGGACGGCTATACGAGCGGCGAACTCATGGACATCATCTCGAAGATGGAGCTCCCGCGCGGCTATCACGTCGAGTGGAAGGGGCAGAGCTACCAGGAGCGGCAGAATCAGGGGCAGATCGTGCTCATCATGGCGCTCGCGATGCTCTTCGCGTATCTCTTCCTCGTGGCGCAGTACGAGAGCTGGACGATTCCCGTTCCCGTCATGCTCACGGTCGCGATTCCGACGCTGGGCGCGATTGCCGGGCTGATGCTCTGCGGCATGTCGCTGAGCGTTTACGCGCAGCTGGGGCTCGTGATGCTCATCGGGCTTTCGGCGAAGAACGCGATTCTGATGATCGAGTTCTCGAAGCAGTCCCGCGAGGCCGGCTACGCGATCAAGGAAGCCGCGCTGCTCGGCGCGTCGCTGCGTTTCCGCGCGGTGCTGATGACGGCGTGGTCGTTCCTCTTCGGCGTGTTCCCGCTCGTCGTGGCGACGGGCGCGGGCGCGGGTTCCCGCCGCGCGATCGGCGTGACGACGTTCTCCGGAATGCTCGTCGCGACGCTCGTCGGCATCGCCTTCGCTCCCGCGCTGTATTCGCTCTTCCAGCGCATGCGCGAGAGCTGCCGCAGGACCGTCAACCTTCCCGACAACGGAGTGAAGCGCAAACAAGAAGAGAGCTGAGCGCTCAGAGCTTGGAGGAAAATCGCGCTCGGCTTCGCCGAAAGAATTTTCGAAAAATTTTCGCGCGGCGAAGCGCAGAAGCCTCTAAGCTCTCACCCATCATCCCTCACCAAAAATTTTTCCGACCATGAAACTTTCCAGAACATTCCTTACGCTTTCCGTTCCCGCGATGCTCGCGTTCGCGGCGTGCTCGACGGTCGAGGACGCGCGCGAGGCGCAGAAGCCCGAAAACCGGCTGCAGGGCGAGCGCACCGTTTCCTTCTCCGAGTTCGGCTACGCGGACGGCATGGCGCTTTCGCTTTCGGATCTCGAAAACATCGCGCTCGTCGCGAACCCGCAGATCTTCCAGGCGCGCCAGCAGGTCGTTTTCGCGCGGCTCGCCGTGCAGGACGTCCGCGCCGACTATCTGCCGACCGTGGAGGGCTCCGCCTCCTACACGCGCCAGACGCAGAACACGACGTCCTCGGGCAGCTTCCGTTCTTACGGCAGCGACAAGGTTGCGCTCTCGATGGACCTGCTGCTGTGGGACTTCGGCAAGACCGAGGCGAAGCTCGCGCAGGCGGTCGCCCAACTGCTCGCCGCCGAAAAGAATCTGCTCTCGGCGGAAAATCTCGTCCGCTACAACGTGCGCAAGGCGTATTTCGAGCTGCGCCGCAGCATCGAGCTGAACGTCGTCGCCGAACAGGCGGTCGAGCAGTACCGCGAACACCTCGACCAGATGCGCGTGCGCCGCGCCGAAGGCACGGGAACGAAATACGCGTGCACCAAGGCGGAAGTGGACTACAACAACGCCGTGCTCGACCAGATCAGCAAGGCGAACGACGTGAAGACCGCGCGTGCGAACCTCAACCTCGCGCTCGGCTTCGCCGAATCGCCGGCCTACGGGCTCGGCGGGCACGTCATGGGCACCTTCGAGGAGGACGCGGAGACGCTGCTCGCGCTCGCGCGGGAACGCGAACCCGGGCTCGCCGCGCTCGTCGCGCAGGAAAAGGCCGCCTCCGCCTACGTGGACAAGACCGTCGCCGACCTCTACCCGTCGCTCGGGCTGAGCGTCTCCGCGGCGTTCACGGGCGACGACCTCGACATGCCGAAGATCTGGAACCTCATCGGCGCGGGAACGCTCACGCAGAACGTGTTCAACGGCGGGCGCAACGTGCGCGCGATCGAGAACGCGGTCGCGCAGCTCCGCGTCGCGCGCAGCAAGGTCGCCGCCTACGAGCAGGACCTGTATTCGAAGATCACGACCGCCGTGCTCACGCTCACGCGAGCGAAAAAACAGTACGAGGTCGCGCTCGTCTCCGAACGCGCCGCGCAGGAGAATTTCGAAATCGTGACCGAGCAGTTCAACGTCGGCAAGGCCTCGTCGCTGGACCGCACGGACGCGCAGGTCTCGCTGACGGAGGCGCGCGCCGCGACCGTCTCCGCGGAATACGACTACCGAGAAGCCGTCGCCGCGATCGCCTACCTCGTCGCCACCGACCCCGCCGACCAGCTCGTCGGCGACTGACGCGTCGTGTTCCCGCGGCTTGGAAAATTCCTTGCCTCGCTCGGACGCATGGGCATAATTTCGCCCAATACAAATTCCCCTTCACCCATTCCCCGAAAGCCACGGAAAATCCATGAAAGAGTATTCCATTTTTGTTGACGGTCAAATCGCGGGTCCGTTCCCGCAGGCGGAGCTCGAAGCCAAGATCAAGAGCGGTGAGCTGCCCGCCGACGTGATGGTCGCCGCTCCCGGCGACACCGAATGGAAGCCCGCGAAGGAAGTGTTCGGCGTCCGTCCGGGCGTCCGCCTTTCCCGCAAGTCCGAGGCGGAGGAACGCCGCCTTCGCGAAGCCCGCGAGGAAAAGCTCGATCCCGAAATCCGCCGCAAGCTGATGCTTTACGATCTGGCGGACGCGATTTCCGTGGACAAGTTTTCGCCGGAACAGGCGAAGGCCGCCGTCGAGACTTTCGAGCGCGCGCGCGCCCGCGAAAAATACGTGAAGATCGGCGTCGGAGTCGGCGCGTTCGCGCTCGTCTTCGGCGGGCTTTTCGCGACGCTGAACAACGTGAAGCTTTCGGGCGTGAACCGCGGTCTGCTCGCGCCGATCACGGAAATGTATTCCGCGCCCAACGAAGAATACAAAAAGCAGATCCGCGCGACCGCGGCGGACATCGAGAAGCTCGACGCGCTCCGCGCCGACGTGGAAAAGCTCCGCTTTCAGACGCAGCCCGGCCGCCCGTCGCGCCCGGAACTCGTGAAGCGCGTCGTCATTCCGAAGAGCCGTGCCGAGTTCATTTCGGGAACGATTTCGGCGGAGCCGGTTCTCGCCGAAGTGCTTCCCGAAGGCGAAAAGCCGGAGGAAATCCGCATCTTCTTCACGCAGAAATCGCCGAGCAGCAAGGCTAAGGAAGGTCTGCAGGAACAGATCGGGCTGCTCGCGCTTTCGAAGATCCCGCTTTGGACGGACATCGAACTCGCGGCGCGCGTCGTCGAGGCGCTCGGCGAGCAGGTGCCTTCGCCGAAGGGCGTTGCGCGCTATTCCGGTTCGCTCCGCGAACAGCTCGGGCAGGTCACGGTCGCCGACATCGCCGGAAAGCCGGACGAATGGGCGCGCTGGCTCGCGCGCGAAGTCGAGGTGCAGGACAATCAGGGTCGCTTTTATCGTCCGGAGGAAAAGGAACGTCTGCTCACGCGCAAGCCGTCGCGGGAGCTGATGAACAAGATCAATTCCTCCAAGCTGAAAAAGGAGATCGAGAACATGCCCAAGGACAATCCGACCAAGGCCGCGACGGTGCGCTGGTGCGTGCAGGACATGCCGATCTTCCTCGACAAGCTCCAGAAGTTCATCGACGACAACCGCATTTACTATTCCGCCGCCGCGCGCGAAGAGCTTTGGAACGCCTGGCGCGAAAAATACGCCGAAGAGCTGAAGACCGCCTTCGCGGAAGCGGCGGACGCGGAATCGTTCCCGCTGAACGAGGACGGCACCTTCCGCATCGCGCGCGCCCGCGACAACAATCTCTGCCTGCGTCTCAAGCTCAAGGGCGGCGACACGCTCTACGTTCCCGCGGATCTGCGCTTCCGTCCGCGCGGCTCCGAAGACAAGAAAGCGGAGGTCAAGGCCGTGAACATGGGCAAGATCGAACACCTTCGCGTGAAGCAGCAGGATCTGCTGCCCGACGAAAAATACGAGCTCGTCAAAAAGATTTCCGTCGGCGGGAAGACCTATTTCACGACCGGCAAGATTCAGAAGCGCACGGTCAACGTGACCCGCAAGTCGCCCAGGCTCAATTACATCGAGGTGGCGCGCGTTCCCGCCGAAGACGAGGACGAAGCGACAGCTAGGAAGCAGCGGAATCTCTGCATGCTCGTTCCCGACGAAGAGGAGTTCAACGGCATGTCCGTCGGCATGAATGTGCCGATCGAAAAGCTGCTGACCTACGAGATCTTCCCGCAGCCGAAGGAGGCGCAGGCGCCTTCGAAGCTCTCGCTCCTGCCCGAGCCGAAGGACGAAGAACCGGAGGAAGAGGCAGCTCCCGCCGCCGCCGAAGCGGAGGCTCCGGAAGCCTCGGAGGACTGAGCGCTTTCCCGCGTTCCGGACGAAAACGCGTTCCCGCCGAATCCGCGCGGGAACGCGTTTTTTCGCGCGCTTTCGCGGCGTCGATGCGGGAACGCCGCCGCGCGCGGACGCAAAAAAAGAGAACCGCGGGAAGGCGATTCTCTTTTTGACGAATGATTCGCGAAATTATTTCGCTTCGATCGGAGCGACGGAAACCTTGCGGTGTTCGCGGTCCCAGACGACGGTGCCGTCGCAGAGCGCGAAGAGCGTGTAGTCGCGGCCGAGACCGACGTTTTTGCCGGGGCGCATTTTCGTGCCGCACTGGCGCATGAGAATGCTGCCCGCCGTGGCGAATTGCCCGCCGTAGAGTTTCACGCCTCGACGCTGCGCGTTCGAGTCGCGTCCGTTGGAAGAAGTTCCTCCGCCTTTATGATGTGCCATGGTTGTGAATCGTTTTCAGTTAAAGGAAAGTTCAGAGCGCGATCGATTCGACTTTGACGACCGAAAGCTCCTGACGGTGACCGCGGCGGCGGTAGTAGCTCTTGCGGCGACGCATTTTGAAGATCGTGATCTTTTCGCCGCGCTTGTTTTCGAGGATCTTCAGCGTGACTTTCGCGCCTTCGATGACCGGCGTGCCGATTTTGGCGTCCGCGCCTTCGCCCGCGAAGATGACCTTGTCGACGGTGACCGTGTCGCCCGCCTTCGTTTCGGGATAACGGTTGACGGAAAAGATGTCGCCTTCGGAAACGGTGAACTGACGCCCCTGCGTGATGATTGTCGCTTTCATTGCTTGCTAAAAAATGTTGAAGTTCAAATGAAACATTCCGCGCCGCGCAAAGGCAAGAAAATTTTTCCGAAAAATCGCGCGCGCATGAGCGGCGGCAGAAACGAAGGGAGCGTTCCCGTGAAGGAACGCTCCCGAAAATTGGTGCCAAAGGGTGGATTTGAACCACCGACCATAGGCTTATGAGTCCCGTGCTCTACCGCTGAGCTACTCTGGCGAAAAATTGAGACGACAGTTTGTTCTTTTCGCGCGAAAACGTCAAGCGTTATTTTTTTTCGCGTCGTCGCCGCGTTTCGGCTTCAGCAGGTGGAACGTGGAGCCGTCGGCCTCGTCCGGCAGGATGGGCGCCTTCGGGCGACCGCCGGAATAGAGCGAAAGGAACGGGCGGCCGCTGTCGCGCACGACCTGGATCGCGCGGTCGTCCCAGAGCTCGATCATCCCGAAATCCTTGCGGTCGGTGACTTCGAGATCGGGCAGACCGTTTTCCGCGAGCCAGCGCTTCACGGGCGGAATCCCCTTTTCCGGCTCGGAGGCGCGCGCCGTCACGATCTTCACTCGGTAGCCGTTCGCGAGCCAGTGGCGCACGCGGGCGAGCATCACGGGAACGGGCCTGCCGACGTGGTCGAATCCGCGCCAGCCGTCGTAGGCGGCGAGCGTGCCGTCCAGATCGACGCCGATCCACGGGCGTTCGGCGTCGGGAGAAGCCTCCGCGGGGACGTCGCCCTCCTTCGGCGGGAGCGCCTCCGTCTCCGCGGCTTCGGCGGCGCTTTCCTTTTTCTTCGGCGCGAAGACGGAGGCGAGCACGGACGCCGTCAGCACGCAGAAGAGCACCGCGAGCGAGAGCTGTGTGCTCGGGTGCCACCAGTCGAGCTCGGCGAGAAAGAGCTTCACGCCGATGAAGACGAGAATCACGCCGAGCCCGAAGCGCAGGAAGCGCAGCATCTTCATGAAGCCCGAAAGCGCGAAGAAGAACGAGCGTAGCCCGAGAATCGCGAAGATGTTCGACGTGAACGCGAGAAACATCTTCATCTCCGGGTCGGCGTTCTTGGGAATGACGCCGAGAATCGCGGGAACGCTGTCCACCGCGAACATCACGTCCGAAAGCTCGATCACGAGAAGCACCAGAAAAAGCGGCGTCGCGAAGACCGCGCCGTCCTTCAGAAAGAAGAACGAGTGCCCGTGGAGCTCTTTGGAAAAACGCCCCGTCTTCGTCGCGGCGCGCACGATCGGATTGCTCGAAAGGTCTTCGTCCTTCTTTTCCGGAAAGAACATCTTCGCGCCGGTGTAGACGAGCAGCGCGCCGAAGAGATACATCATCCACGAGAACTTCGTCACCAGCGCGACGCCGCCGAAGATGAAGAGCGCGCGGAAGATCACCGCGCCGATGATGCCCCAGAAGAGCACGCGGTGCATGTATTTGTCCGGCACCTTGAAGAACGAGAAGATCAGCAGGAACACGAACAGATTGTCCACGCTGAGCGAGAGCTCGAGCAGGTAGCCCGCCGCGAAGAGCTCCGCGACCGCGCTCCCGTGCCAGACGCCGACGAGCGCGCACGCCGCCGCCGCGAGCCCGACCCAGATCAGACTCCACAGCACGGCGTCCTTGAAGGGCACCGCCTTGTCGCTGCGGTGAAAGACGCCCAGATCCAGCGCGAGCATGCCGACGATGAAGACGCCGAAGACGAGCCAGGCCCAGGTCGGGACGTCGTACGCGAGTTCGCTCGAAGCCTGCGCCGCCTGCGCGAAAAAGTTGAGTAAAATCATGTCGCGAGCATAGGCGTTTTGCCCCGCCGTTTCGAGGAAATCTTTGCGCGGATTTTCGTTCGCGCGCGGACCCGGAAAAAATATCTTGGACAAGGGCGGGGCGCAGGGCGCAAAATGGCGGCATGCAGACTCGACGCGAATTTTTGAAACTCGGCGCCCTGGCGGCGGGAACGTTGTTTTTGGGCGGCTGCCGCGGTTTCTTCGGAAACGACGCGGACGCGCCGGCGGACGCCGCGAAGACGCGCGAAGACGCGGGCACGGTCAATCTCGCGTTCTTCGGCCTCGGCGGCATGGGCATGGCGGACCTGGAGGCGCTGCTGCACGTGAAGGGCGTGCGCGCGGTCGCGGTCTGCGATCCGGATTCTCGCCGTTGCGCGCGCGCGAAAAAAATCGTGCGCGAAGCCGGAATGCCGGAGCCGGAGGCGTTCGCGGACTACCGCACGGTCTTCGACCGCGCGCGGGAACGCATCGACGGCGCCGTCGTCGCGACGCCCGACCATTCGCATTTCGCCGTGGCGATGGAGGCGGTTTCGCGCGGGAAGCACGTTTTCGTCGAAAAACCGCTCTGCCGCACGATCGACCAGGTGCGGCGGCTCACGCTCGCGTCGCGCGAGGCGGGCGTCGTCACGCAGGCGGGGAATCAGGGCGCGGCGTCGCAGCACGTCCGGCTCGCGCGGGAGTGGTACGAGGCGGGGATTCTCGGCGAGGTCCGCGAAATTCACGCCTGGACGAACCGCCCGGTCTGGCCGCAGGGCATGGCGGAGGAGCCGGCGGCGGACCCGTGTCCCGCGGCGCTGGACTGGAATCTCTGGCTGGGCGCCTCGCGGGAACGCCCGTATTCCAAGGCGATCGCGCCGTTCAACTGGCGCGGCTGGACGGAGTTCGGCACCGGCGCGCTCGGCGACATGGCGCAGCACGTGCTCAATCCCGCGTATTACATTTTCGGCCTCGGCGCGCCGGAGAGCATCGAGGCGGAGTCCGTCGGCGGCACGCCGCTCGCGTTCCCGACGTCGTCGAAAATCACTTACGTTTTCCCCGGGAACGCGTCGCGCGGTCCGCTGAAGATCGTCTGGTTCGACGGTTCTCAGGTGCCGCCACGCCCGGCCGGGCTGCCGGCGGGAGTCGCCTTTCCGAACGGCATCGGCGGCAGCGTCTTTTACGGGAGCGTGAACATGATGCTGCTCGGCGCGTCGGGCGAGACGCTGCGGCTGCTGCGCGACGAGGCCGCCGTGCGCGCGAATCCGCCGCCGAGGAAATATCCGCGCGTCCGCGGGAACATCTACCGCAACTGGATCGAAGGCATCCGCACGGGCGCGCCGACGGTTTCGGGCTTCGACTACGCGGCGCCGCTGACGGAGATCGTGCTGCTCGGCGTGATCGCGCAGCGGCTCGGCCGCCGCCTCGAATGGGACGCCGCGAACGGCCGTTTCCGCGGTGACGCGGAGGCGGACGCGCTGCTGAAGGCCGTTCCCGCCCGCCCCGGATTCGCCTGCTGACGACGCGCGCGCACGCGCTTTAAGCTTTAAGCCTCAGGCTTTAATCTTTAAATTGTTTCGCCATGACAAGCCCGACCGAATCCGTTCCCGCCACCGCCCCTTCTCCCGCCGCCGCGCAGACGGCTTCGGGAACGCCGCCCGGCGTCGTCGAGACGCGCAGCCTCGCGAAAGTTTACGGCAAGCGCGAAGTCGTGCACGACGTGAGCCTGAGCCTGAAGTCCGGCGAAGTGGTCGGACTGCTCGGTCCGAACGGCGCCGGCAAGACGACGACGTTCTACATGGTCGTGGGGCTCGTTCCCGCGACGCGCGGCAAGGTGCTGCTCGACGGCTGCGACATCACGGCGATGCCGATGTGGCAGCGCGCGCGCTGCGGGCTCGGCTATCTGCCGCAGGATGCGTCGATTTTCCGCAAGCTTTCCGTGTGGGACAACGTGATGGGCGTCGTCGAGACGATGCGCATTCCCGCGCGGGAACGCAAAGCCTACTGTGAGGCGCAGCTCGAGGATCTCGGCCTGATGCGCCTCGCGAAACAGCCCGCCTACACGCTTTCGGGCGGGGAACGACGGCGCCTCGAAATTGCGCGCGCGCTCGCGACGAAGCCGCGCTTCATGCTGCTCGACGAGCCGTTCAGCGGCGTCGATCCCATCTCCGTCGCGGAGGTGCAGAAAATCGTCATCGAGCTCAAGAACAAGGGCATCGGCGTGCTCATCACCGACCACAACGTGCGCGAGACGCTTTCGATCGTGGACCGCGCGTATCTGATTCACCAGGGCAAGGTCTTCATCGAGGGCTCGTCCGACGTCATCGTCAACGACGAGGAGGCGCGGAAATTCTATCTCGGCGAAGACTTCAGAATGTGAGCGCGGCGAAATTTCTGCTTGCGCGTTCCCGCGCGAAAATCCATTATTCCGCTTCACATTCAAAAACTTTTAGGAACATAACATCATGCCACGAGAAACCGTTATTATCGAATGCACTGAAGCCCGCAAAGAGGGCAAGAATCCTTCGCGCTACATGACGACGCGCAACAAGAAGACGATGCAGACGAAGGTCGAGAAGATGAAATACAATCCGAGCCTTCGCCGCCGCACGCTTCACAAGGAAATCAAGGGCTGAGCCCGCGTTTCCGAGAAGCGAAAAAAACTCCGTCCCTTTTCCGGACGGAGTTTTTTTGCGCCCCCGCGGGAACGTCAAAGCGTGATGGCCTCTCCGTCCTGAAGCAGCGCGACCGTCCGGTCGGGACAGAGTTCCCGCATCTTCTGCGGCGCGTCGGTGTGCATGGGAATGACGATTTCGGGATCGGCTTTTTCGATGACGCGGCGGACGGCTTCCGGGGAGGCATGTCCGCCCGTGTGCAGAGATTCCCAAGCGCCCGTCAGCGCCAAAAATTCGGGAATGCGGCTTTCGGGCGCCGTGCGGTAGCCGTCCCATATGGAATAGAGGATGATACTCTGAGCCGGATCGAATTTTCGTATGATTTGTTCAAACCTGCGGTTTGCCCGAACGAACATCAGCCCGCCCAGGCGTTCGAAGTCGGCGGGCGGATTTTTCCTGAGCTGGAGCAGTTTGGGCATTTCGTAAAAGGTGGAGGCGCTTTTGCAGTGCTCGGAGACGAGCTCTGCGAGCTCGTACTGGTACTTGTCGCAAAGACAATATTTCCCGCGGGGAACGGCTTGCGCTAACGCGAATATCCGATCCAGATTGGTGCTCGCGCACAAAACGAAAACGTACTTGTAGCGTTTGAGATAGGCGGCGAGCCGGTCCTGCAGATCCCATTCCGAGGCGGGAGGTCCGGCGGGGCGCGACAGCGTCGTTCCCTCGACGATCAGGGCATCGACTTTCCCGATTCGCCTTTCCAAAATCTTATCCATCGCTTTGCCGCGCACGCCGTGCAGACGGAAGTCGCCGGTGTGCAGCACGCGTTTGCCGTCCGCTTCCACCAGAAACATGCAGCTGTCGCAGGCGGAATGATCGACGCGGAACGGCGTGATTTTCATGTCGCCGACGAAGAAGGATTCGCCCGGAGAGAACGTGCGCATGCTTTCTGTCTGCGCGACGAGGTCGTCGTTCGCCCGCCCGTACTGCGCGGATTTCAGCATGATCGCCTTCGTCAGCGCTCCGGTGTAGAGCGGGATCCCCGGACGGATGCGCGACATCTGCCCGACGTGGTCCCCGTGATGATGCGTGAACAGCACGGCGTCGCAACGCCCGTTCGAATCGGTCACGCCGGGAACGTTCAGCGGCGAGGAGACGAAGCCGGGCTCGACGGACAGCTCGTCGCCCAAATCGATGAGAATGCGCGACGTCGCCGAGGAAATTTCCGTGGCGACGCCGCCGATCTGGTGCGTTCCCCGATGTATGCAGATTTTCAAGTCCGGGTTCGTTCGCCGCGGTTCCCGTCAGCCGACGGTTCCCGAAACTTCGTAGCCGGTCGCGACGACGAAGAAGGGCTCGCTCTCCAACAATTTCATCAGTTTTTTCAGATGCGGCCTAGCGTTATCCTGGTATTCCTTGTCGGGGCGGGAGTGTTTGAAAACGAGCGGGCTCGCTTTTACGGATGCGTCTTCGGGTTTCTCGAAATCTTTGCAGAGCTTTTTCTGATCCACCGTCCGCAGGTAGGTGTATCCTTCCAAAACGCACCGGAGCATGGTTTCATCCGTATCCGCGGTCTTCAGTTCCAGGATGCGAAGGGTATTCGTTGCTTCGTCGTAAGCCAAAAGGTCGATTTTCCCGGCCTTGTCGCTGATTACGTCTTTCAGCGGCGTCTGATAATCGATGATTTTTCCGATTTTCGGATAGCGCCCGCCGTTTTCGTCTTTGCAGAAATTAAACATTTCCATGGCGGTAACCTCTTCTTTTCGAGATGAGTTGGAATCGTGCTCCCCTGTGTGTCCTCGATTGTAGGATTCGACTCTGCGGATTGTTCGGATGCCTTTGGTGTACGTTTTGAAGTTGTCGCAGAGGAATTTCGCGATGATTTCCGTGTACGGAATCTTCGTATCCGAAGTTTTCCCCGTATAGTTGACGAACTTCTTTTTGTAGAATTCCGCGGGATTGTCCAACGCGTTTCTGCACATTTCAATTATTTTGTTTTCAGCATATGTTTTTCCCATAACGCATTTACTTATAGCGACTGCGGTTTCGTGCGTCAACGACTTCAGTGCGGGCGAGGCGGTCGTGCCAGGCGCGGCGGCGGAAAGCGAAGAACGGCACGTGCGCGTCGACGAGGACGAGAAGCGTCACCAGCAGCCCCGCGGGCGCGACGGCGCAGGCGCGCCAGATCGAGCGCGAAAGGCTCTGAAGCACGTTCGGCGGCTCGCCCGTGACCGTCGAGACGACGCGCAGGCGGAAGATCTTTTTGCCGATCGAGGCGCCGCGCGTCAGCGTTTCCGAAAGCGTGAAATACGCGAGCGCCGTCAGCGTGAGCGTGAGCGAGAGGAAAAGCTGCGCGTCGGCGACTTCCGGGCGGGAGGCTCTTTCGACGACGCGTTCCGAAAACGCCGCGGCGGCTTCCGTGTTCCCGCCGGCGAGCGAGAGCGTCGTTTCGCGGTAGTCGTGCGCGATTTCTTCGAGCGTTTCGACGAAGACCGGAAACGTGTCCGCCGCGAAGACGGGAACGAGCAGCCGCGTCGCCAGCACGCCGAAGAGCAGGGCGAGCGCCGCGTCCGCCAGAAACGCGAGCGTGCGCGGGAACAGCGGCGCCGGCGGAGGAAGCTGCGCGTCGGCGGAAGTCTCGTTCGGAAGCGGCGGAGGAAGCATTTTTCAGTGAATAACGGATAACTGATGACCGACTACGGTGAATCGAACGGCGCCGTGCGTCATTCTCCGTTCAGCGCGCGGCGCGCCGCGGCGAGAGTGTTCTTCATCAGCATCGCGACGGTCATCGGGCCGACGCCGCCGGGAACGGGCGTGATGAGCGAGCATTTCGGCGCGACGTTCTCGAAATCGACGTCGCCGACGAGGCGGAATCCGCTTTTCTTCGTCGCGTCGGGAACGCGGTTGATGCCCACGTCGATGACGACCGCGCCGGGCTTCACCATGTCCGCCGTGACGAATTTCGGCCTGCCGATCGCCGCGACGAGAATGTCCGCCTGCCGCGCGACCGCGGGCAGGTCCGCCGTGCGCGAGTGGCAGACGGTGACGGTCGCGTTCGACTTCTTGGAAAGCAGCAGCAGCGAGGCGGGTTTGCCGACGATGAGCGAGCGCCCGACGACGACGGCGTGCCTGCCGGCGGTCTTCACGCCGGAGCGTTCGAGCAGCTCGATAATGCCCGCGGGCGTGCACGCCGCGAACGCGTTCGGGAGCTCCTGCACGAGGCGGCCGACGTTCGTCGTCGAAAATCCGTCCACGTCCTTTTCCGGCGAAACGCGGTTGAAGATCGCGGTCGCGTCGACGTGCGGCGGGAGCGGCGCCTGCACGAGCACGCCGTGCACGGTCGAGTCGGCGTTCAGCGCGTCGATTTCCGCCTCGAGCTCCGCCTGGGAAACGGTCTCGGGAAAGAGCTTCACGGTGCTCTTCATGCCGAGTTCGCGGGCGGTCTTCTCCTTTTTGTTCACGTAGGAGACGCTCGCGGGATCGTTCCCGACGCGCATCACGACGATGTGCGGCACGACGCCGCGCGCGGAGAGTTCCGCGACTTCCGCCTTCAACTCGGCGAGCACCTGCTTCGCGATCAGATTTCCGTCTATGAGTTCCATGATGATTCCGGTTGAATGAAAGTGAATTTTTCGGTCCGATCAGCGGCGGGCGGCCTGAAGGATGCGGATTTCGAGCGGGTTCATGCGGAACGTCATCTTGGCGGAGGCGGGAACGGAGTAGGCCGGAGCCGTCGAGCCCGCCGCGCCGTAAACGTAGACGTCCGCGATCGAATAGCGCGCGTCGGCGGGTTCGGTCGGCGGCAGCTCGAACGCGTCCTTGAGCGAAAAGGAGATCTGCGCCGGCTTGTCGGAGGCGTTGCGCAGATAGACGACGCCGTTCCCGCGGTGCCAGCCGGCGAAGGCGTAGGGCGCGGGCGGGTAACACGGCTTGCCGGCGACCCAATGCATGTCGGCGAGCACGGCGGCGTTTTCCCGCGCCCAGACGGACGCGCGCGCGATCGCGTTCCAGACGGCGCCGCCGGGAATCCACGTCGCCTGCGCGACGGCCTCGCGCGCCCGCGCGTTTTTCTTCGCGTCGTTGCGCGGGCTCTGGACGTGTTCGAGCGCCCATTCGCGCGATTTCGCGGGATCGTCGTCGAGCATGCGGAAGTCCAGGTAGAGTTCCCGCAGATTGGGACCGAGCGCGAAGTAGGAAAAAATCTCGCGCCGCAGGTCGTTGCCGGCTTCGGCGCAGGTGGCGCCCTGGTAGTGCGTGCCGAGCACGATGCCGTGGTGCATGACGGAGCCGATCGGGTAGAGCGGGGCGCGGGAGCAGACGTTTTCAATCAGCTCGAAGTCGCGGAAGGAAATCCAGCGGTCGCGCGCGTCGCCGATGCCGGAGTTCTGAAACGCGATGTCCGCGCCGCCGCGCCAGGTCGAATCCACGTGATTCAGCCAGAACGGCGACGGCCAGGAGCCGACCGTCGCGTTGATGAAGAGCTCGGGGCGGATTTCGCGAAGCCTGTCGGCGACGTCGATCAGGCGCAGAAAGTGCTGCGGCGCGTCCTCGCCGATGCGGTCCCACTTGAAGTAGGTCACGCCGTCGTCGAGCACGAGCGAACGGCATTTTTCGAAGAACCATTTTTCGTAGAGCGGGTCGGCGAGGTCGAACGCGTAGGCGTCTTCGGCGATGCCGCCGAGCTTCTTGCAGGACTTCAGCCGCTCGGGAACGCCGAAGCAGCCGCCCGTCGGCGAAATCCAGATGCCGAATCCCGCGCCGAATTCCGCCGCCTTTTTCGCGAGCCCGCTCAGGCCTTCGGGAAATTTGTCCGCCGCGGGCGCCCAGAGCTCGCGCTCGGGGTCGTCCCAGCCGTCGTCGAGCACGAAGGCGCCGATCGCGATTTCGCGCCGTTTCACGAGCGCGTCGCCGTAGGCGTCGATGGTCTCGCCGATTTTTTCCGCGCTGGGCGAGAGCTCCAGGTCGTACCAACCGTCGTAGACCAGAAACGGGCGCGAGGGCGCGGCGCGTTCCCGTTCGAGATAAAAATTGAACGCGCGCCTGCGCTGCTCCTTCGGGAAAAATCCGAGCATGGACGAGAGCGTCGTCGGCGTTTCCGCCGCGCCCGAGTCGAAATCGCAGGGAACGACGATTGCGACCGTTCCCGCGTTCGTCTTCTCGAAGCGGAAATTCGGAAACTCCGCGCCGCAGAGCACGTCGTCCGCGAGCGCGACCGGAGAGCCGACGACCTTGCCGACCGCCGCGACCGCGTCCGCGTCGGGAACGCGGAACTCGCCGAGACGGATGCCCGTGACGCGGACGCGCGTTTCCGCGGCGCCGGCGGACGCGCGCGCGGCTTCGCCCCGGGAAATCGCGAAGCGCTGCGTGAAGTAAGGCGCGTTCCCGCGGAGCGCGATCCGCCAGCGGAGCTCCAGCCCCGTCTCCGCGTTTTCGAAGCGCGCCTCGAGCGCCGCGCCGTCTTCGCCGAGGCTGTCCGCGCGGCGGACGGGGCGGCTCGGCGGCGCGTATTCCGCGGCGGAAAAAGGCGTGACGCGCGAAAATTTCGCCGTCGTCTTTTTGCCGGCGGCGTCGGTGATTTCGAGCGAGCAGACGTCCGCGAGCGCGATTTTCGTCCCCGCGAGATCGAAGACCGCGTTCCCGTCGGCGACGCTCAGCGAGACGACGCCGTTCCCGAGCGCCGCGGCGTCTCCGTCCGCCGAAAACTCCGTTTTTCCGGAGAAGATTTCCGTTCCCGGCCAATCCACGGGAAGCGCTGCGTGCTCTTCCGCCGCGGGAAGCGAAACCGCGGTTCCGCAGAAAATCGACGACGCGAGCGCGAGCACGGGCAAAGAAATTTTCATGGCGCTATTCAATGCTCCCGCGCCCGCCGCGAAAAGCAAAATTTTTCGAAGACGAAAGACCGGCGGAGCGACGGGGACGCGGAGCCGTGAAGGCGCTTTGCGCCCGGCATCGCCGAAAGCGTTTCAGAAAATTCGCACGGCGTTCCCGCGGACTTCCCAGAAGCCGGTCTTGTCCGGACCGATTCGGCGGATGAGCTCCTTTTCCCGGAGCTTTTTCAGAACGCGTTCCGCCTGCCGCTGAGTTTTCCCGAGCTCGGCGGCGATTTTTTTCGCGGTGGCGTATTTGTCCGCCGCGAGAATCGCCAGAACGCGGCGTTCGGTTGCACCGACATTTTCTCCGACGTTTGCACCGACATTCGCCGCGTATTCCGCGGCGCTTTCGGAAACGACGGACGGGCGGAATTCCCCGGCGTTCAGCGCGGCGGCGATTTCGCCGAGCATGAAATCGATGAACGGCCCGCTGTCGCCGCCTTCCGTACTGCGGTTGATCGCGTCGTAATAATCGCTCTGCCGCGCGTACACCAGATTTTCGACCGGCAGCTGCTCGAAGACCGGATCCAGCAGACCGAGGATCAGCGACTGCCAGAGCCGCCCCATGCGGCCGTTCCCGTCGCTGAACGGGTGGATGAATTCGAGCTCGTAGTGAAAGACGCAGCTGCGGACGAGCAGATGATCGACGGACGTCCGGAGCCAGCGGAAAAGGTCTTCGACGAGAAACGGCACGCGGTCCGCCGGAGGCGCGACGTGCACCGCGCGCGTTCCCGCGAACACGCCGACGTTCCCGCGGCGGAACGCGCCCGCGTCGTCCGTCAGCGCCTCCATCATCACGCCGTGCGCCTTGAGCAGATCGTCCGCGGAAAACGGATCGAGCGTCGGGAAAAGTTCGTAGGCGCGGATTGCGTTTCGGACTTCGAGGATCTGCCGCGGCGGCGCGACGACGCGTCTGCCTTCGAAAACGGCGCTGACCTGGCTTTCCGTGAGCGTGTTGCCTTCGATCGCGAGCGAGGCGCGGATCGTGCGGATGCGGTTCGCCTTGCGCAGACGCAGAGACTCCGTCCGGTCGGCGCGCTCGGCGCGGCGCCCGAGCCGACCGGCGATTTCGGCGATCAGATTGACCGCTTTCGCGGAAATGGTGAACGGAGGTCTGGACACGAAAGCATTCTCTCCGATCCCGCGCGGGAACGCAAATCCCTATTTCCCGGCGGCGTTCCCGCGCGCGCCGAGTTTCTGCTTTTCGCGCGCGGAAAAAGGGATTAGTCTCGCGGGCATGAAAACTTCATTTTCCGCCCCAAGAAAACGTTCCGCCTTCACGCTCGTGGAAGTGCTCGTCGTCGTCGCCGTCATCGCCGTGCTCGCCTCCGTCACGGTCGGTCTGCTCGGTCCCGTGCAGACCGCGATTCTGACGGCGAACGCGAAGACGCAGCGCGACAAGCTCACGCTCGCGCTGAGCCAGTTCAAGGACACTTACGGCGAATTTCCGATGGCGGAAGGCGAGGGCTCCGACACCGAATGGCGGCAGCTGCTCGTCGATTCTCTGCGCGGCGACAAGATCCTCGTCCGCCGCAAAGGGCAGATGCAGGTGATCGACTACACGGACGGGCGTTCCGGCGCGGAGAAGCGGCCGTTCCTGAGTCTGGCGGACTTTACGCTCGACGACGACAGCGTCGAGAACGCGACGCAGATTCTCGACCCGTGGGACAATCCGTGGTGCTACCGCTACAACTACATTTCCGGCGGCAAGCCCGGGAAGGACTGGAACGGCACGACGTTCCTGCTGATCTCCGCCGGCCCGGAATACAACGAGCCCGTCGAGGACGAAGACTACTTCGCCGGCGACATGGAGAAGACGGGCATGCCGGAGCTCAATCCCGACGGCTCGGACTACTATTTCTCCGACGCGCGCGCGGACAACATCGTCAACTTCGGCGAGCAGTAAGCCGCCGCTTCTCCGCCGCCGCCGCGGACGAAAAAGCGTTCCCGCAGGGATTTCCCGCGGGAACGCTTTTTTCTTTTCGTCTTTCCGAGTCGGGCGTTCTCAGAAGGAGGCCTGGAGCTGGAGACGGAACGCGTTCACGTCTTCGCTGCGAGCGCCGCCGTCGAATTTCGTGTATTCGTAGCCGGCGGAAATCTTGATGTACTTGTTCGCGTAGAAGTTCGCGCCGACGTACACGCCGCAGGCGGAATCGTAGTCCTTCGAACCGTCGGTCGGGACGAACTTCAGCTTGCTCGGGTCGATGTTCTTGTTGTCGCCCGCGTCGAGGTAGGAGACGCGCACGACCGGCTCGATCCCGCTTTCGAAGCGATAGGCGAGCGTGCCGTTCACGCCGAACACGGAGTCCCTCATGACGTCGTCGTCGCCGTCCGCGTAAAGCCCGTCGACGATCGCCTGGAAGCTGCCCGAAGAAATCTTCGCGAAGGTCTCAAGCCCGTAGACCGCGCCCGCGAGTCCGGCGACCGCGGCGTCCTCGTCGTCGTTGCCGGGATTGTAGACGCCGTTCACGCCGACTTCGATCTTCAGCGAATCGTTCTTGAACTCGTAACCGAGGTTGCCGTAGAAGGCGACGCCGTCGTTCTGGTCCTTGTTCATGTCCTCCTTGTACTGGTTGGTGATCGCGACGCCGTATTTGAGGCCGGAGACCTTGCCGTCCCACCACACGCCGCCGTGGCGCCCGGCGAGCGAGCCGCCCGCGAGGTTCGTGAAGTACGCCGTGGCGATCGACTGCTCGATGCAGAGCTGCGTCTTGGAGGACTGGTATTCTTCCATGACGAAGGCGGGTTTCTGATAGCCGGCGGTCAGCTTGCCGAAGTCCGTCTTGTAGGAGATGATCGCCTTGTCGACGAAGATCGTGCTGTTTTCCGCGCCGAGCTTGCCGCCTTTGTCGCCGCTGTCGATTTCGAAGCCGACCTCCGCGGACCAGTCATCGGTGAGCTCGCCTTTGACGGAAATCGCCGCGCGGCGGATGTCGAAGCCCGAGTTCGCGTTGTGATTGTTGTTCTTGCTGTCGGCGTAGATGTACTGCGCCTGCGCGTAGCCGGAGACTTTGATCTTCGCGTTCTCGGCGGCCTTCTTCAAGTCGGGAAGCCTGATCGTGATTCCCTCGTCGGTGGCCTTCGCGGGAACGCCCTGCGCGGGAGCTTCGGCGGCGGCCTGGACGGTCGCGACGCCTGCGAGGAGCGCCGAAGCCGTGATTAACGTCTGGATGTTCATTTTGTTTTTCATGGGTTATGAATGATTGTGCCGCAGAGCTTACGCGACGCGTGTTCGGGGCGTGTTGCGGGAACGTTAGAACTTCATGAAATTTCGCGGCGGCGCGCCGCCCGAAAACGTCGTTGAAATCCGCATATGTTTTCCGGACCTCCGTCCTCCGGCGCGCCGCGCCTCCGGAAACTTCGTCCGCGAAAAGCCTTTTTTCTCGCTCGCGAAAGGCGGGGCGACGCGCGATAATCGCGCGCCAGAGTGAAAACGGAAAAACAGAACGGCGCCGTTTCGGACGCGCGTTTCGCGGGCGCTCCGGTCTCGCCGTGGAAGCGTTCCCGCGAGCGCTTCTTTGCGAACCGCGCGGGCGTGGCGGCGGGCGTCTTCGCCGCGGCGATGACGCTCGCGTGCGCGTGCGCGCCGTGGATCGCGCCGTTCCCGTTCGAGGCGCAGGATCTCGCGCTCGGACCGGCGGGACCGTCCGCGGAGCATTGGCTCGGCACGGACACGCTCGGGCGCGACGTGCTTTCGCGGCTGCTCTACGGCGGGAGCGTCTCGCTACGCGTCGGGCTGATCGCGACGTTCGTCTCGTGCGTCATCGGCGTCGCCTACGGCATGGCGGCGGGCTACGTCGGCGGCGCGCGCGACTCGCTGATGATGCGCGTCGTGGACGCGCTTTACGCGCTGCCGTTCACGCTGTTCGTGATTCTGCTCACGGTCGTCTTCGGACAGGACATGCGGCTGATTTACGTGGCGATCGGCGCGATCTCGTGGCTGACGATGGCGCGCATCGTCCGCAATCAGGTGCGGGAGCTGCGCACGCAGGCGTTCGTCGAGGCCGCCGTCTGTATGGGCCAGTCCACTACAAAAATCATGACGCGCCACCTGTTGCCCAACGTGCTCGGCACGGTGATCGTGTACGCGACGCTGACGGTGCCGGGCGTGATGTTGCTCGAAGCCTTCATCAGCTTTCTCGGACTGGGCGTGAAGCCGCCGATGACGTCGTGGGGTCTCATGATCAAGGAAGGCGCGGACTCGATGGCGGACTATCCGTGGCTGCTGATCTTCCCCGGGCTCTTCTTCGCCTCGACGCTCTTCGCGCTGAATCTTTTCGGCGATGCGCTGCGCGACGCGTTCGACCCGAAAAAGTGACGGTGCGTTCCCGAGCCGCGAAATTCCGCGCCTCCGCGCGCGTTCCCGCTTGATTTCCGCGGGAGCGAAATTTATTCTCGCGGAACATTCAAACTCCTTTTCAAGCGCAAAACCTTTTTTCAACCACAAAAAATTATGTCCACCATCATTGACATCAAAGGTCGCGAAATCATCGATTCTCGCGGTAACCCGACGGTCGAAGTCGACGTCGAACTCTCCTGCGGCGCCATCGGTCGCGCGGCGGTTCCTTCGGGAGCTTCCACGGGCGTGAACGAAGCGCTCGAACTCCGCGACGGCGGCGTTCCCGCGAAGCAGTTCGCGAAGGGCGTCGACCCGAAGAAGCGTTTCGGCGGCAAGGGCGTGCTCAAGGCCGTCGCGAACGTGAATGAAATCATCGCTCCGGAACTCGTCGGTTTCGACGCGCTCGATCAGCCGGCGGTCGACGCCGCGATGCTTGCGCTCGACGGCACGAAGACGAAGTCCAAGCTCGGCGCGAACGCCGTTCTCGGCGTCTCCCTCGCGGTCGCGAAGGCGGCGGCGGAAGCGTGCGGCCAGCCGCTCTACAAGTACCTCGGCGGCCCGAACGCGAAGGTGCTCCCGGTCCCGATGATGAACATCATCAACGGCGGCGCGCACTCCGACGCTCCGATCGACTTCCAGGAATTCATGATCATGCCGGTCGGCGCCAAGAGCATCCGCCAGGCGGTCCAGATGGGCGCTGAAACGTTCCACGCGCTCAAGAGCGTCCTCAAGAAACGCGGACTCGACACGGCGGTCGGCGACGAAGGCGGTTTCGCCCCGCGCCTGAACTCCGTCGAAGACGCGCTCGACACGATCGCCGCTGCGGTCAAGGACGCGGGCTACAAGTTCGGCAAGGACATCTGCATCGCGCTCGACGTCGCCTCCTCCGAGTTCTACGACACGAAGACCAAGCAGTACATCTTCAAGAAGTCCGACGGCCGCAAGCTCTCGGGCGACAAGATGGTGGACTTCCTCGCCGACCTCTGCTCCAGCTACCCGATCATCTCGATCGAAGACGGCTGCGCGGAAGGCGACTGGGAAACGTGGAAGAAGCTCACGGACAAGCTCGGCTCCAAGACGCAGCTCGTCGGCGACGACCTCTTCGTCACGAACACGACGTTCCTCAAGAAGGGCATCCAGCTCGGCGTCGCGAACTCGATCCTCGTCAAGGTCAACCAGATCGGCTCCCTCACGGAAACGCTCGACGCCGTCGAAATGGCGCAGTTCAACCGCTACACGGCGGTCATCTCGCACCGCTCCGGCGAAACGGAAGACTCCACGATTGCGGACATCGCGGTCGCGACGAACGCGGGTCAGATCAAGACCGGTTCGATGAGCCGCTCCGACCGCATCGCCAAGTACAATCAGCTCATCCGCATCGAAGAACAGCTCGGCGACACGGCCGTCTTCGGCGGAAAGATGATCGGCGACATCAACAAGTAAGAGCCCGAAGCTCAAAGAAGAGCGTTCCCGCGGAGCAGTCCCGGGAACGCTTTTTTTTGCGCGGGAACGCCGCGTCGCGCCGAGCGGAGCAGGGGAAAAGAAAGGTGTAAGGAGTAAAAGAAAAGCGTTCCCGCGAAAAACCGCGGGAACGCCTTCTCTAAGCCCCAAGCCTTAATTTAAGCTTTCTCGATGAGCGACTTGCCGGTCATTTCCGGAGGCGTGGGCAGGCCCATCATGTCGAGCAGCGTCGGGGCGATGTCGCCGAGCGCGCCGCCGTTTTGGCGCAGCTTCACGTCCTTCACGCCCTTGCCGTAGAGCACGACTTCGACGGGGTTGAGCGTGTGCTGCGTGTGCGGGCCGTGCGTGGCCTCGTCGTACATTTCATCGACGTTCCCGTGGTCGGCGGTGACGAGCATGTCCACGCCGCACTCGTCGGCGACGGCGCAGATGCGCTCGAGGCACTTGTCCACGGTTTCGACCGCCTTGATGATCGCGGGCTGCTTGCCCGTGTGACCGACCATGTCGGGGTTCGCGAAGTTGGTGACGATGAGCGCGTACTTGCCGCTGCGCAGCGCGTCGATCGTGGATTGGCACACGCCTTCGGCGGACATTTCCGGCTTCTGGTCGTAGGTGGCGACTTCCTTGGGCGAGGGAATGAGCCCGCGCTCTTCGCCCGGGAACGGCTCGTCGCGGTAGTCGTTGAAGAAGAACGTGACGTGCGGGAACTTTTCCGTTTCCGCCGTGCGGAACTGCTTCAGTCCCTGCTTCGCGATCCAGTCGCCGAGAATGTTGACCATCGGCGCGGGCTTCGGGAACACGACGTTCGGGCAGAGCCCCTTCTGGTATTCCGTCATCGTGGCGTAGTAGATGTCGAGCTTCTTCGCGCGCGCGAAGCCGTCGAACGAATCGTCGATGAACGCGTGCGTGAGCTCGCGCGGGCGGTCGCCGCGGAAATTGAAGAAGATGACGCTGTCGCCGTCGGCGATTTTCCCCACGGGAGCGCCGTCCTTGACGATGCGGGTCGGGAGCACGAACTCGTCGCCCTGTTCGGAATCCGAGGACGGATTCTTATAATACCACTCGACGGCGGCGGTCGCGGATTCGGCGGTCAGCGCGTCTTCGCCGACGAGGCACTTGTACGCCTTCTCGACGCGGTTCCAGCGGTTGTCGCGGTCCATCGCCCAGAAGCGTCCGGCGACGGTGGCGATTTTTCCCAGCCCGATTTCGGCGCACTTGTCTTCGATTTCCTTGATAAAGCCGACGCCCGAGGTCGGCGGCGAGTCGCGGCCGTCCATGAACGCGTGGATGCAGACGTTCTTCACGCCCGCCGCCTTCGCGCCGCGGATGAGCCCGTAGAGGTGCGGGAGCGTCGAATGCACGCCGGCGGCGCTCGCGAGGCCCATCAGGTGAAGCGCGCCGCCGGTCTTGACGACGTTTCCGAACGCGGCCTGGAGGACGGCGTTGTTCTTCATGCCCTCGTCGGTGAGCCCGAGGTCGATGCGCATGATTTCCTGCGGAACGATGCGCCCGGCGCCGATGTTCTGGTGGCCGACTTCGGAGTTGCCCATGATGCCTTCGGGCAGACCGACCGCGGGACCGTGCGCGGCGACTTCCGTGCGCGGCCATTCGGCGGAAAGTTTGTTCGAGAACGGGATGTCCGCGATTTTCAGCGCGTTGTATTTGTCCTGTTCCTTGTTGTGGTTGGCTCCCCAACCGTCTCGGATGACGAGTAGAACTGTTTTGCTCATAAGTACCGACGATTTTGCCCCTTTCGCGGGAACGGCGCAATTTCAAACGCAAAGCACGCGAAGAAAACCGCGCCGCCGAATTTTTTGAACCGGGAAGGAACAGAAGCGGAAAAAGAGTTTTTCATTCGGCGTCGCGGGAACGAAAAGGAGGGCGAGCGTCCCGCTTGCCCTCGGAATCTGCCCGCGCGAACTTCCCTTTAAGCTTTAAGCTCTTCTTTATCAAACTTTCGTTTGTAAGGCGGGCGCGGCGCGGTTTAAGGTGAACGCATGAAAAATCCCCTTCCCGAAACTTCCGCGGCGGCGTTTGCGGACACGAAACCGCACTACGCGCTGCTCGACGGGCTGCGCGGCGTCGCGGCGCTCACCGTCGTCTGGTTTCACATATTCGAAGCGTTCGCGACGAGCCATTTCGACCAGCGCGTCAATCACGGCTACCTCGCGGTGGACTTTTTTTTCATTCTGTCGGGCTTCGTCGTCGGCTACGCGTATGACGAGCGCCTGCGCGCGGGAACGCTGAGCGTCGGCGGGTTCTTCAGGCGCCGCCTGATCCGGCTGCAGCCGCTCGTCGTGCTCGGCGCGCTCATCGGCGGGGCGATGTTCTACACGCAGGGCTGCGAGTTCTGGGACGTCTCGAAGATTTCCGTCGCCGCGCTGCTCGTCGCGACGCTGATGAACGCGCTGATGATTCCCGCGGGCACGGGAACGGAAATCCGCGGCGTGACGGAAATGTATCCGCTGAACGGCCCGACGTGGTCGCTGCTCTTCGAATACGTCGGCAACGTGCTCTACGCGCTCGTCGTGCGGCGGCTGCCGACGCTCGCGCTCGCGGCGCTGACCGTCGCGGCGGGAATCGGGCTCGCGGCGTTCGCGCTGACGGCGCCCTGGTTCGGGCTTGCGGAAACGGCGCCGGGCGACGTCTGCGTCGGCTTCGCGATGACGCCGAACAATCTCGCGGGCGGCTTCCTGCGGCTCGCGTTCTCGTTTTCGGCGGGGTTGCTGATTGCGCGGATTTTCCGTCCGCTGCGCGTGCGCGGCGGAGTCGCGTTCTGGGTCGGCGCGGCGGCGTTCGTCGCGCTCGCGGCGTTCCCGCGCGTCGGCGGGGAGGCGGCGCCGTGGCAGAACGGGCTCTACGACCTGCTGTGCTGCGTCGTCGCGTTCCCGCTGATCGTGTGGCTCGGCGCCTCGGGCAAGGCGGGCGGCAGAGCGACCGCGCGCGTGTGCACCTTCCTGGGCGACATCTCCTACCCGCTCTACATCGTGCACTACCCGTTCATCTACCTTTATTTCGCGTGGGTGAAGAACGAAAACCTCACCTTCGCGCAGTCGCTTCCCGGCGCGCTCGCGCTGTATTTCGGCTGCATCGCGCTGGCGTGGCTCGCGCTCCGGCTCTACGACGTTCCCGTGCGCCGTTGGCTCTCGCGGCTCTTCCGGGGAGGCGACATTCCTGTCGCTTCGTCGAGAGCCTCTTAAAAGGAAATTCTTTTTCCCGATTTCGCCAAACGACTGGTAAGCGAAGCGTGGAGTCAGATCGTGTCCCCAAAACGCTCGGGCGAAGGCATTCCAGTCTTCGTTCCCGCGGCGGAGACGCGGACGCCCCGCTCCCAAAGCGCGCAGCCTGTGAATAACTCGCCGCGGGCGCTCGGATTCGGCGGCGACGGCGGGCGCGAAATGCCCGCCGACGCGTTTGCGCTTGTCGCGCGTTTTTTTTTGCAGAATCGGGCGAGCTCGAAAACGAGGCGTTTTCGTCGCGAGAACGCGGTGTTCCCGCAAGCGCGCTCTTTTCGGGGAGATTTCGCAAAACCCATGAAGACAAAAATCGCATTGCTTCTTGTCGCGCTCGCGGGCGTCTCCTCCGCCGTTCTCGCGGAAATGACGAACACGCCGTCGGCGCTTTATGCGGCACCGTCGGCTGAAAGAAAAGGCGCGGACAAGCTGCTTGACCCGGCTGGAGATTGCCTGACGGAGCGTAATCCGGACAGAAAGCAATGGTGGGACGAGATTGAAAAAAAAGTGCCTGTCTGGAAAGACATGCTGACGCCGCGCTTTAAAAAATTGGTCGATTCCAAAAGAGATTATATTAATTTTGCCAAGAGCGTGCGCTCAAAAGACGAAAGAAAGAACATTCGCAGGGACAGCATGGCGTTTGTGTTTTATCAGACGGATGCGCTCGGCATTTATCTTTCCGGCACCCGGCGTATTTTCGTCGTGCCGCTGACGTTCGGCGCTGCCGAATGGATCGCGCCCCAAAAAACGCCGCTAAAAAAGCCTTACGTTTCCTTGTCTCCCAAGCTGAAGGCGGAGCTTTCCAGGAAAGACGCGGTTTATCTTGAAACGCTTGCGGAAGTGCTGAACGAAAATCTGCATTTTATGTTTTCGCCGATTCCGCAGCTTACGCTCAAAGAGATGTATAGGGGCGCCTATCTCGGCAAGCTCCTCTTGATTCCGACGCGCTTTAAACCCGTTTCTCTGGAAGATGTTTCACAAGATCCGACGTTAAAAGATACTTCTTCCTTTTCGCCAAAAAGGATAAAATATATTCGCAATCTATATAAAGACTATATTCCTCAAAAATATTATGATGAAGCTTATCTGATGAAGCATTTAGCCGGCGGCAATCCGCTGAAATTCGAGATTCAAAAGCGCTTGGGCGCGCCCCTTTGGAATATCGGCGAAACTTTTCCGGATATCGTGACGCCGGTTTTTGGGCTAACGTGTTCAGGAATACCGGAGTTGGGGGGAGTCAATGAATCCTTTGGCTTGTTTCCCTTCAGCGTCGTGCCGTTGACTAATGGGGAACAAATGATCAAAGGAAGCTCCCGGAAAGCGGTATTACCGCGTTGGGGATGGAATCGGCAAGCCATATTGACGCGTTGGTACGCATACAGAACTTATTTTAAAAGCATGCGCGCTTCTTTTAAAACTCTTCAGGAAGATTGGCGGGCGGAGCTGGAAAAAGAAGGGCTTTCAAAAGACGTGCAGCCGAAAACGCTCCGCCAGAAAGCCTTTAAGGAGCTGGACGCGCAGCTGCGGCCGCTCATAAGGAGAGCCGAACATACGCTGGAGGGCCAAAGCGAATGGTGCAAATCGGGTCGGGGCATGATCGATATTCAGGTTTTTGCGGAGAAGAAAGTTCCCCATTCCCTCCTTTAGCGGCAGGAAAGGCGCAGACGCGCAGCGCCTTTCTGTTTTGCGGTTTTGGGGGCGAAGACATTCCCGGCTTCGTTCCCGCGGCATGCGATTTCCCGTGGACGAACTTCCGCCGCGCGGCGTCCGCGCGTTCCCGCGACGGAGACGTGGACGTCTCCGCTCCCATATGTTCTCGCGCAGATCCGCATGAAATGCGGAACAAGAATAATCCCATGCGGCGGAATGCCGCTTGGGACTGCGGCTCAAAAAGAACACGCGCCTAAAAGGCGCAACTGCCCCGCGGGAACGGCGTATCGCGGGGCGTCGGACGCCTCGGACGGTTGCGCCTTTTAGGCGCGGTCCGTGCTTGCGGCGTCCCCCAAGCGTGCTCCGCGGCGCGCATGGGTTCCGTTTGTTCCGCCCCTTCGGGGCTCGGCGCTCCCATGCGCGTTCCCGCGCGCGTCCCGCAGGGACTATTGTAATTTTTTTATGGATACTTTTAAATTCGCGAAAATTCGTGTCGATTCGTGGTTAAGAACGTTTTCGTCCGCGGTCCTCGGAGGGGCGGGCGGCGCTTTTTGCGGCGTACCCGAAAAAAGGGCTTTACACGCGCCCGGATAAAGGCGATACTTGCGCTTCAATTTTCAAATCAACCATCGAAACAAATGGGCAATCTCAAGAAAAAACGTCGTCTGAAGATGAACAAGCACAAACGCCGGAAACGCTCGAAGGCGAACCGCCACAAGAAGCGTCTCTGGGGCTAGGCCGATTGAATCGGCGCGCCGCTTTTCCCGGAAGCCGCCTCGCGCGCCGCTTCCGGGGAGCGCGTTTCCTCTTTTCAAAAAAAACACGTTTCCCCACGCTTCGTCGTGGGATTTTTGTTTTACGCATGTCCGTGTTCAAAGCAGTTTCCGCATTATTTTTCCCGCCCCGCGAGACGGCGCCGGTCGTCGTGCTTTCGCCCTCGGGAAACCTCAAGAACGAAGCGGACGCGGTCCGCGGGCTCTTTGAACGGGGGCTTTCCGAATACCATCTCCGCCGGCCGCGCTGGAACGCGGACAAGGTCGCCGCGTGGCTGCGCGCGCTTCCCGCGGAGTTCCGTTCCCGCGTCGTGCTTCACCAGTGCCCCGAGCTCGTGAAGAAATTCGGGCTGCTCGGCTATCACGTTTCGGCGGACGCCGCGTTTCCGGCGGATCTCCCGCGCGAAAAGATCAGCGTCCAGTGCCGCGAATACGCGGATCTGGAAAAGCTCGGCGGCGCGTGCCGCTGCGTGATGCTCGGGCCGGTGTTCCCGCGCGCGGACCGCGACCTGACCGTTCCCGCGCGCACGCCCGCGGAGTTCGGCGCGATCGCCGCCTACGCGCGCGGGCACGGATTTTCCGCGCCGATCTTCGCGTTCGGGGGTATCGCCGCGGACAACGTGCGGCTCTGCCGCAAGCTGGGCTTCGACGGCGTCGCCGCCGTGGGCGCCGTCTGGGAAAGCGGCTCCGATCCCGTGAGCGCGTACCGCGCGCTTCGCCGAAAATGGTGACGAACGTCGGAGAACTGCCTTCGCTGGCGCCGCAGGCTCTCGTCGTTTCCCAGCCGGCGGAATTCGCCTCCGCCGTCCTCGCCTCCTCCGTGCTGGCGCCTCTGCGCGCCGCGCTGCCAGAGGCGCGCCTCTACCTGCTGATTCAGGAGAAGTTCGCGCCGCTCTTCGTCGATCATCCTTCGCTCGACGGCATCTTCACGATCTCGTCCGAATCCACGTCGGACGAGCTCGCCGCGCGCTTCAGGAAACAGAAGATCGACGCCGTCGCGCACCTGAGCTTCGACCGCAAGGTCGGCGACGCGGTGAAGGCGGCGGGAATTCCTTTTTCCGTCGCGCGCGCGGGAACGCACGACGGCGGCGTCTCGCTCGAAATCGTCGACGGGAAAAAGGCGCTCGCCGGGCACGAGGCGTTTCTGAATTTCGAGGTGCTCGAGCCCTTCGGCGTCGCCGTTCCCGAGCGCCCGGTGATGGAGCTTTCGGTCTATAAGGACGCCAAGCGCGAGATCTTCGCCGAGATCGCGAAGAAATACGGGCTCGATTCCCGGAGCAGCTACGCGGTCGTCAGCCTGGATCCGAATCGGGCGGGGCACGGCGTCGCTTCTTCCGTCTTCGCGCAGGCGGCGGAATGCATCACGCGCGATTCCGGCATGCCGATCATCGTGCTCGGCCGCGCCGGCGGGAACGAGGCGTTTCTGCGCTTCAGCCGCGATTCGCACGGCGCGCACGTCATCGACCTGCGCGGGAAGACGACGCCGCCGGAAGACGCCTGGCTCGTGAGCGGCGCGCGCCTGTGCTTTTCCGGAGAGAACGCCTACGCCTATCTCGCCGTTGCGACCGAATGCCCGCTGATCGCGCTCTTCGTCGATTTTTCCGCGGAACGCTGGTTCCCGCTTGGGCACCTTTCCACCAACATCTTCACGGGCGCGCGGCGTTTCCCGCTCGAGCCGCCGTGCCTTTACCGCCTCCGAGCCGCGCGCGCCTTCAAGCGCGAAAAGATCGCCTCCGCGCTGCGCTTCTCCCTCGCGCTGAAGGATCTCTGACCCCGCGAAGCGCGGGAACGCGCGGGGCGTTCCCGGCGTTTTCCTGCGAGCTCTTGGTTTGACGCGTTCCCGCCGCGCGCGCAAAATGTCGCGCATCATGAAAGTTCTCACCGTTCTGCTTTGCGCCCTCTGCGGCGTCGCGCTGTCCGGCTGTCTGTATTCGCCGGACGTCACTTACACCTACTGGCGCCGTTCGGAATCGACGGGGCTGTATTCGCCGCTGCGCTCGGAAGTGCCGCTCACGCCCGACGAGATGCGCGCGCTCGGCCTTGTCGAAACGCTTCCCGAAAACGCGAAGACCGTCGAAGCGCGATGAAGCCCGTGAAGACGCTCACGATTCTGACGGACGGCTTCGAGGAGACGGAGACCGTCGTTCCCGCGGACATGCTGCACCGCGCCGGCGTCGCCAACACGTTCGCCGCGGTCGCCGCCGGCGGGCGGACGCTGCTCAAGGGCCGTTCCGAAATTTCCCTGCAGGCGGACGAGACGCTCGACGCGCTGCGCGCGCGCCTCGGCGGGAACGCGGAGCTCGCCGCGCATTTCGACGCGCTCTTCATTCCCGGCGGCCCGGGAACGTGGACGCTGCTCGAGGACGGGAACGCCGCCGAGCTCGCCGCCGCCTTCGCCGCGAAGGGCAGGCTCGTCGCCGCGATCTGCGCCGCGCCGCTCGTGCTCAAGGCCGCCGGGCTGCTCGACGGCAGGCGCGTTTCCGCGCATTCCTGCACCTGGGACGAAATCCCCGCCGCGCGCGCCTGCGCTCCCGTCGCGCTGGACGGCGGCATCCTCACCTCCCGCGGCGCGGGAACGGCGCTCGCCTTCGGGCTGGCGTTCGTCGAGGCGCTGCGCGGCAAGGCGGTCGCGGAAAAAATCGCCGCGGACGTGATGCTCTGAAATTTTCGTGCTTGCCAAGGCGCGGTTCGGGGAGTTTAATACAATCTCCTTTTTTGATTCTGCCCGGATGGCGAAATTGGCAGACGCGTCAGACTCAAAATCTGATACCGCGAGGTGTGTGGGTTCGACCCCCACTCCGGGTACCATGAGACAATCTTAAAAGCGACGGAGAGGTGGCCGAGTGGCTGAAGGCAACGGTTTGCTAAATCGTCGTAGGGTGTCAAGCCCTACCGTGGGTTCGAATCCCATCCTCTCCGCCATTTTTAAGGTGTTCCCGCAGCGTCCGGCGTTTTCCCGCCCGGCGCTTTTTTCGCGCGTCCGCGCGTTCCCGCGCGAAAAATTCGCTTCCCGCGGGGCGGAAAACGATTATGCTTTCTCCGCATTATGACCATTGAAGAAATCCGCAAAAGCCTGCCTTCCGAGGCGCTCATGAACGTCGAAGGGCTGCCCTTCAAGAAAATCGCCTCCGGCAAGGTGCGCGAAATTTTCGACCTCGGCGACAAGCTGCTCATCGTCGCGACCGACCGCATTTCCGCGTTCGACTCGATCATGCCCAACGGCGTTCCCGGCAAGGGAATCCTGCTCACGCAGATCAGCCTCTGGTGGTTCGCGCAGGCGGCCAAGATCATGCCGACGCACCTCGTGCCCGACCACGACGCCGCCGTCGCCGAGCTGCTCAAGGACTTCCCGCAGCTCGTCGCGCGCTCGATGATCGTGCGCAAGCTGAAGCCGCTCCCGATCGAGGCGGTCGTGCGCGGCTACCTCGCCGGCTCGGGCTGGAAGGAATACAGGAAGACGCAGGCGATTCTCGACCACGCGCTGCCCGCGGGGATGCTCGAAAGCCAGCGTCTGCCCGAGGCGATCTTCACGCCCTCGACGAAGGCGGCGGAAGGCCACGACGAGCCCATCACCGAAGCGCGCTGCGCGGAAATCCTCGGCGCGCCCGTCTTCGAGAAGGTCAAGGCGGCGACGCTCGCGCTCTTCGCGCTCGGTTCGAAGGTCGCCGACCACGCGGGGCTGATTCTCGCGGACACGAAGTTCGAGTTCGGGCTCGACGACGCCGGAAACCTTTTCCTCATCGACGAAGTGCTCACGCCGGACTCCTCGCGCTACTGGCCGCAGGAAGGCTACGCGCCGGGCAGGCCGCAGCCGTCGTTCGACAAGCAGTTCGTGCGCGACTACCTCGAAAGCATCGGCTGGAATAAGCTCCCGCCCGCGCCCGCGCTCCCGGCGGACGTCGTCGCGAAGTCGCGCGACCTCTATTTCGGCGCGCTCGAAAAGCTGATGAGCCTCTGAGCCGCGGGAACGCGCAACCCGAAACCGCAGATCCGAAAAGACCATGAAAGCCTACATTCTTATGGGTTCCGAATCCGACATGCCGCACGCGGAAAAAATCGCCGCGGGGCTCAAGGACGAGGGCGTCGATTTCGAATATTTCGTGCGCAGCGCGCACAAGGATCCCGTGGGCGTCTTCAACTTCGTGAAGGCGCACGACGACGAGGCGAAAGTCCTCTTCATCACGATCGCGGGGCGCTCCAACGCGCTTTCCGGCGTCGTCGCCGCGAACTCGAAGAAGCCTGTGCTCGCGTGCCCGCCGTTCAAGGACAAGCTCGACTTCCTCGTGAACATCAATTCGACGCTGCAGATGCCGTCGAAGACGCCCGTGCTCACCGTGCTCGAACCGTCGAACTGCGCCCTCGCCGCCGCGCGCATTCTGCGCGCGTGAGCGCCGGGCGGCGGAACGCTTTCGCCCCGCGCGCCGAAAAAATGAAGGCCCAAGACGGAGAAGACCTTCCGCCGCTCACGCGGGAACGCGCCGAGCGGGAACTCGAAACCGCCGGGAAGATGAATCCCGGCGCCTGGGTCGCGCACTCGAAATTCTGCGCGCTCGCGTGCGAAAAAATCGCCGAAAGAATCCCGCACCTCGACGCGGGAACGGCCTACGTGCTCGGGCTGATGCACGACGTCGGGCGCCGCGAAGGCGTCTTTCAGGAAAAGCATCTGCTCGACGGCTACCGCTACTGTTCCCGCTTCGGTTGGACGCAGGCCGCGCGGATCTGCATCACGCACGCGTTCATGATTCCCGACGTGACGGCGGGCGTCGGCAGGCTCGACGTTCCCGCGGAAGACGTCGCGTTTCTGAAACGCTACCTCGAAAGCGTCGAATACGACGACTACGACCGCCTCGTGCAGCTCTGCGACGGGCTCGCGCTCCCGGGCGGATTCTGTTTCCTCGAAACGCGCATTCTCGACGTCGCGCTGCGCTACGGCGTTCCCGCGTGCTCGCTCGCGCGCTGGCGCAGGCTCTTCGAAATCAAGGCGCGCTTCGAGGAAATCATCGGCGGCTCGCTCTACGATTTGCTTCCCGGCGCGAAGCTCCCGCTGTGAGTGAGCGCTTCGCGCGGTTTTTACGATGAAGTTTTCGGTTTCCAAAAAAATCTTTTTCGGCGTTCTCGCGGGAACGGCGCTCGTCTTCGCCGCGGCGCGCGGCGCGGAAATTCCCGGCGTTCCCGCCGAGCCGCGTCCGCTCGTCGCCGACGGCGTCTTCGCCGGGAGCGTCTTCGTCGCGGAAGACTGCGACATGGCGGAGCTCGCCGCCGCGCAGGATCTGGCGAACTGGATCCGAAAAATTTCCGGCGCGGAGAACGTGCGCGTCCGCACGGAAAATTTCGCCGACGCCGCGAATCCGCGCGGCGTTTTCGTCGGCAAGACGCTCGCCGCCGCGCGCGCGCGGGTCGCCGCTCCCGCCGAAGGCGACGAATCCTACGTCGTCGCGCCGCGAGGCGAGGCGCTCTTCCTCGTCGGCAGGACGCCCGCGGCGACGGCGCACGCGGCGGCGAAGCTGCTGACGCGCGATTTCGGCGCGGAGTTCCTTTTCCCTGGCGAAGACGGCGCGGAATGGACGCCGAAAAAAGACGTGCCGTTCCCGCGCGAGGATTTCGTCTGCGTCCCCGCGTGGACGCGCCGCGCGGTCGCTCTCGGCGGCGGCGCCGAAAACGCGGCGTGGGCGCGCCGGCTCGGCTTCGGCGAGCTGCCGCGCTTTTCGCACAACCTGTGCCGCATCTTCACGCCGGAAATCTACGCGGAGCATCCGCACCTGGCGCCGTTCTGCAACGGGCGCGTCGAGGCCGAACGGAAAGGCGGCTACGCGCCGCAGCCGAATCTCGCGAATCCGGACGCGCCGCGCGTCGCCCTCGCCGCCGCGAAGGAATACTTCGCGGAAAACCCCGACGCGCCGATGTTTTCCGTCGGCGTCAATGACTGTTTTTCCTGGGACGAATCCGAGGAGTCCGCGCGCGCTTACGGCGACGCGCCGATGCGCTGGTTCCGCAATCTGCCGAACAGGTCCGATTATTTCTGGCGCTTCGCCGACGCGACCGCGCGCGCGCTCGCCGCGGCGGACGGCGGCGCCTTCGCCGGCAAAAAAATCTCCGCCATCGCGTATCTGGACTGCCAGGACGCGCCGACCTTCCGCCTCGCCGAAAACGTCTTTCCCGTGCTCTGCGCCGACCGCTCGCTGTGGATTTTTCCCGAGTTCGCGGCGGAGGACAAGGCGCTGATGCGGCGCTGGGCGGCGTCCGGCGTCGGCGGCTGGGGCGTTTACGATTATTACTACGGCGACCCGTTCCTGTTCCCGCGCGTCTTTTTCCGCGCGGAGGCGGACTCCGTCGCGTTCGCGCACGCCGCGGGCGCGCGGCTTTTCTACGGCGAAGTGTGCCCGCAGGCGCCGTTCGACGCGCCGAAGGTCTGGCTGCTCTCGAAGCTGCTCGAAAATCCGCGTGCGGACGCCGACGCGCTGCTCGAAAAATTCTTCGCGCTCGCCTACGGGAACGCCGCCGCGGAGATGCGCGAATTCTTCGCGCTCTGCGAAAAAATCTGGCGGGAGCAGGGCGGACAGTGCCGATGGATCAAGGGCTGGCGCGTCGAAAATTCCGTCGAAATCTTCGACGCCGAAGCGCGCTCGAAATGCCGCGCGCTCCTCGAGACCGCCCGCAAGGCCTTGCCCGAAGCGCCCGAAGACGCGCGGGAACGCCGCATCGTCGCGCGGCTCGACGCGGCGCGGCTTTATTGGGAACGCGCCGAAGCTTTCGCGAAGAGCTACGACGCGAGAAAAGAGCTCGAGACGCGGACCCGCGAGATGAAAACTCCCGAAGATTGTGCGGCGGCGCTGGAAAATCCCGCGTGGAATTTCGAAAAAATCTATTCCGATTCCGCGTGGCTGCGCGCGCGCCCGGACGCGGGTTTCGCGCCCTGCGGCATGGGCGTTTCCGACCCGCGCGCGTCGGCGTTCGTGCGCGTCGTTGACGCGCTGCGCGCGATGCCGCGCGACGAAGAACGGCTCGCCGCGGAAAGAAAACTGGCGGGCGTGCTGCGCGGGCTTCCCGACGGGCGCGTCTCGGAAACGCTTTTCCGCGCGCTCGTTCCCGCGCTCGCGGGCGCGCCCGTCTTCGCGGAAAATTTCGAACCGCGCCTCTCGCGCGATCCCGAAGACGGCGAGGAACGGGAGAAGAGCGCCTTCGTCGCGCTCGACGAAAACGGCTGGCGGCGCGGCAAGACGGTCGCCGCGCCCGCGTCGTTCACGCTGCGCAGCGCTCCCGCGGAAAATCTCTTCTGCGGCGAAACCTCCGACGCGTGCGCCGGCGCGTCCGCGCTGAAGATTTCCGGCGCCTGCGAGATGACGGAGCTTTCCCGCGACGTGGAGACGCGCCCGGGCGCGCGCGCGGCGCTGAGCGTGCGCGCGCGCGGTCGCCTCTCCGTCGGCGCGACGGCGGGCTTCATGCTACGTTGGCGCGACGCGGAAAGGAAGATTCTCCGCGTCGAGTTCGCGCGCCTCTCCTGCGGCGAAACGCCGGAATGGACGCGCTTCGTCGTCGCGGGAACGGCGCCGGAAAACGCCGCGACGCTCGAAATCCTGCTCAGCGCGGGCCTCTTCGCGCCGGATGACTTCGTCGCCTTCGACGACGTCGAACTCTTCGAGTTCTGACTCCGCGCGGGGCGCGCGCGTCGGCGCGAAAATTTCTCTCGGCTTCCTGCTCGCGTGCGCGGGAACGCTTCCCGCCCTCGGCTACACCGTGCAGGGCAACACGACGCTCCTCGGCGATTTTTCGACGGCGAACTACGAAAATCCGGAGGTCTTCATCATCGGCAGCTGCGAAGAGCTCAGCCTCGTCGCGCCGAATCCGCTCCTGGGCGTCACCAATGATCCGCACGACACGTCGTACACGTTCACGGTCAAACCCGACGCGAAAAGCGGTCAGCGCGGCGACATCACGATCGCGTCGAACATTCTCGCGAGCACCTACACCGAGACGACGGCGGTCAAAATGTTCTCCGACTACAGCGTCAACGTCTGCTACTTGGCGCAATACGCGAGCGGCACGATCGAGGCGACGGGCACGGTGACGCTGACTTCGACGGTTCCCGAGCCTTCGGCGTTCGGGCTGCTCGCGGGCGCGTTCGCGCTCGCCCTCTGCGCCGCCTCCCGCCGTCGGAGACGCAAATCCTGAACTTCTCTTAAAGAAACGAAAACGGCGTTCCCGCGAATCTCCCCCGCGCGAACGCCGTTTTTTTTCGGAAAATTTTCCGCTTCCGTTCAGCTCAGCTTGTTCTTGTAGTCGGCGTAGCCGAAGTCGCGGATCAGGCGGTATTCGCCGGTCTCGGGAACGTAGCTCGCGATGGAGGGCAGGCGGATGCCGTTGAACGTCGTGTTCTTGACCATCGTGTAGTGCGACATGTCGAGGAGCGCGAGGCGCTGCCCGGGCGCGAGCGGCTGCGGGAACGAGTAGTCGCCGAGCACGTCGCCCGCAAGGCAGGTGCCGCCCGCGAGCCGGTAGGTGTGCGCGAATTCGCCCGGCGCGCCCGCGCCGAGGATTTCCGCGCGGTAGGGCATTTCGAGCACGTCGGGCATGTGCGCGCTCGCCGACGTGTCGAGGATCGCGATCGGCATGCCGTTGTTCACGACGTCGAGCACGGTGCAGACGAGCACGCCCGTGCGGATGGCGACGGCCTCGCCGGGTTCCAGGTAAATCTTCAGGTGCTCGCCCCATTTTCTGCGGAACGCGAGAATCGTCTCGCAGAGCAGATCGACGTCGTAGCTCGGGTGCGTGATCCAGTGCCCGCCGCCGAAATTGATCCATTTCATGCGCGGAATGAACTCGCCGAATTTTTCCTCGAAATGCGTGATCGTGCGCGCGAGCACGTCCGCGCCCTGTTCGCACATCGTGTGCATGTGCAGGCCTTCGAGCCCGTCGAGATCGCCGTCGCGGATCTCCGAGCGGATCGTGCCGAGGCGCGATCCCGCCGCGCAGGGATTGTAGATCTCGTGCTCGACTTCGGCGTACTGCGGGTTGACGCGCAGCCCGCAGGAGACCGCGCGTCCGCTCGCCTTCACGACGTCGCGGAAACGCCGCCACTGCGACGGCGAATTGAACGAGACGTGATCGACGAACTTCACCAGCTCGTCCATGTCCGCGGGCGGGAACGCGGGCGAATAGACGTGGCATTCGCCGGGGAAAAATTCGCGCCCGAGCAGCGCCTCGTGCAGGCCGCTCGCCGTCGTTCCCGCGAGATATTTCGAGACGAGCGGGAACTCGCTGAACTGCGCGAAGCCCTTGAGCGCGAGCAGGATCTTCGCGCCCGTGCGGTCCATGACGCCGCGCAGCACGCGGCAGTTCTCCTCGAGCAGCCCGCGGTGCATCAGGTGGCACGGCGAGGGCACGCGGTTCAGGTCGAGCTTGGAAAATTCTTCGATGAAACGGTCGGACATTTGCCGCTCATTCTGCGTCAAAGCGCGTTCCCGCGCAAGAGGGGAAAAGGTTATGAGGTGACGAGGTTATGAAAGTTCTTTGCGCTCGGCTTCGCCGAAAGGATTTCGAAAAATTTTTCGCGAAGCGAAACGCAATCAACCTTCATAACTTTCATAACCTCATAACCTTCATAACCTCCTATAACTTCGTCACTTCACGTCGTCGCTCTTCCTGCCGCCGCGCCAGAAGCGGTAGATCAGAAACGCGCCGAAAAGCGCCGCGCAGACGAGAATCGCCCACGAGAGTTCGCGGCTGTATTCGTTGATCGCGTCCTGCCGCCCGTGCGCCGCGACGCCGACGACGGCGAGCACGACGTTCCAGATCGCCGCGCCGAGCGACGTGAAGACCACGAAAGGCGTCATCCGCATCCGCGCGATGCCCGCGGGAACGCTGATCAGCTGGCGCACCACGGGAACGAGCCGCCCGAAAAAAGTCGAGGCGACGCCGTATTTCCGGAAAAACGCCTCCGATTTTTCGACCTTCCGCCGGTCGATCAGACACAGGCTGCCGAGCCGCGATTCCGCGAAGCGGTTCACGAGCGGGCGCCCGAAAAACAGCGCGATCCAGTAATTCGCCAACGCGCCGACGAGCGCGCCGAACGTTCCCGCCAGCACGACGAGCGCCACGTTCACGCGCTCGTCCTCCGTCGCGTAAAGCGGGCTCCCCGGCGTGCACGCGGCGTAGGCGGCGGGCGGCACGACGACCTCCGACGGGAACGGAATGAACGAGCTTTCCACCGCCATCAGCAGCGCCACCGTTCCGTAGTTCAGGTGGTCGGCGTACCAGGCGACGATTTTTTCCGGAAGGGATTTTTCCGCGACGACGACGGATTCCGCGGGAACGGCGGCGGCGGGCGTCTCCGGCTCCGCGGCGGACGCGGGAACGGCGCAGAGCGCGCCCGCGAGCGCGGCGGCGGCGAAGAGCTTGCGGAAAATCGCGGCGGAGAAAACCCTCATGCGCGGCGCGGAATCACTGGTTCTCGAGATAGCGCTGCGCGTCGAGCGCGGCGCGCGCGCCCATGCCCGCCGCCGTGATCGCCTGGCGGTAATGGCGGTCCGCGCAGTCGCCCGCGATGAACACGCCGGGCACGCGCGTGTGCACGCCCGAATTGTCGTTGGAAATCAGCGTTCCTTCCTCGTCCGTCGGCAGCGCGCCCGCGAGAAATTTCGTGTTCGGCACGTGCCCGATCGCGACGAAGATTCCCGAAACCGGGATCTCGCGGAGCGTTCCCGTCGCGACGTCCTTGACGACGAGCGCGCGCACCTTGCCGTCCGCCCCGCCGAGAATGCGCTCCGGCGCGGCGTTCATCACGCGTTCAATCTTCGGGTTCTCGGTCACGCGCTTCGCCATGATGTCCGACGCGCGGAATTTGTCGCGGCGGTGCACGATGTAGACTTTCGACGCGAAGCGCGTGATGAAGTTCGCCTCCTCGCATGCGGAATCGCCGCCGCCGATCACGGCGACGTCCTTGCCCTTGTAGAAGGCGGCGTCGCAGGTCGCGCAGGTGCTCACGCCGTTCCCGCCGTAAAATTCCTTTTCGCCGGGAACGCCCGTCAGCCGCGGCGCCGCGCCCGTCGCGACGATGACCGCCTTCGCCTCATAGACTTTGCCGGAGCTCGCCTTCAGCTTCTTCACGACGCCGGAAAAATCGACCGACTCGATCAGATCGACCTCGAAGCGCGCGCCGAATTTTTCCGCCTGCTGGCGGATGTTCCAGGTCAGCGTGAAACCGTCCACGCCGTCGGGAAAGCCCGGAAAATTTTCGACGACGGAGGTCGTCGTGATCTGCCCGCCGGGCAGCGAACCTTCGAGAACGAGCGGGGAAAATCCCGCGCGCGCGGCGTAAACAGCGGCCGTCGCGCCCGCGCAGCCGCTCCCGAGAATGATGACGTTTTCCATGCCCGCAAGGATTGCGGCGCCCCCGCGTTTTTTCAACGCAAATTTTGACGCGCCCGCGGGCGCGCAGGCGCGAATCCCGCGAAATCCGCGCTTGCGTTCCCGACGTTTTTCCAAAAAAATTTCAGCCTCTGATGCAAAAACCGAAGACATGCGCTCTGCTGATTTCGACCTACAACTGGCCGGACGCGCTGCGCCTCGTCCTCGAAAGCGCCCTGCGGCAGACGCGCCTGCCCGACGAAATCCTCGTCGCCGACGACGGCAGCGGCCCCGCGACCCGAGAACTCGTCGACGCCTTTCGCGAAAAGGCGCCCTGTCCGCTCCGCCACGTCTGGCACGAGGACGCGGGCTTCCGCAAATGCGTCATCTGGAACAAGGCGATCGAGCGGATCGCTTCGGAATACGTCGTGCAGATCGATGGCGACTGCGTGATTTCGCCGCGCTTCGTCGAAGACCATCTGAACGTCGCGCGTCCGGGCTGGTTCACCTGCGGAAGCCGCACGTTGCTGACTCGGGAACGCACGGAAGAACTGCTCGCCGCGGGCGACGCGGACGGGCTCGGCGCGTTTTCGCGGGGCGTGAGAAACCGTGCTAACGCGCTGCGCCTGCCGTGGCTTTCGCGGCTGATCCGGGAAAGCTACCGCGCCCGAAAACCCTACATTTCCAAAGGCTGCAACATGGGCTTTTGGACGAAGGACCTGCTCGCCGTCAACGGCTACAACGAGGAAATCTCCGGCTGGGGACGCGAGGACGCCGAGCTCGAAGTCCGACTGATGAAGCTCGGCGTGCGGCGGCAGTCGCTGAAGTTCGGCGGCGTGCAGTTTCACCTTTTCCACAAGGAAAACGACCGTTCCCGCGACGCGCGCAACATCGAGATCCTGAACCGCGCCCTCGCCTCGCCCGACTTCCGCACCCCCCACGGCATCGTGAAGGACTGACGCCGCGCGGCGCGATCAGGAAATTCCGAAACTACGGCGAAATCAGAATTCAAGCGGAAGAAACATTTCCGCCTCGATTTTTTTGTATTCCCATCGAAAACCGCCCGCAAAGCGGCGTATGTGTTTTGCGCACATCGAGATGTTCGAATCGTTTATTCTTAACGCGCGAGAGGCTTCGGATACGGCATTCCATTCACGAATAAAAACGCCGTCTTTTGAGTATTGATAAATCTTTTTAGCTTTGGAATTTGCTCCGGACTTGTTCTTTCGGCGGAAGCAGACCGGGCATCCGGTTTTCCCTTTAGCTCGATGACCTATGCCCGTTTTCCACTCGTGACCGCAATCTTGACATTTCCACCAGACTTTTAGGCTGGAACTCGGCTTGAACATTTTCGGATTCAAGCCTTCATTCTTTTTGTAATCCCATTCTTCAAGCAATTTTGGATAAAGGTCTGCAATGCTGTCTTTATTCAGATTCTGCATGTAGCGACGAATGTTGAACTCGTCCTTTTCGACGTCGACATTCGGCAAAGAACGAAAATCCTGCTGATTCTCGTCGCTACTATCAGATTC
>SFEJ01000001.1 GCA_004558035.1 Opitutia bacterium | reverse complement strand
ATCATCATTTCGAATTTGGGGGCGAAGGCATTCCTGCCTTCGTTCCCGCGACGCCCGATTTCCCGCCTCCGCATTTTCCCCGCGCGGCGTTCCCGCGCCTCTCCGAATTCGTGAAATTCGAGCAATTCGTGGATAAAAAATCCGCGTCAATCCGCGAGTTCCGCGGGAGATTTTCCGCGTTGCGCGTTCCCGCAATCGCGCACTTACAGCGCGCATCGTTTTCGTTGCCGTTTCCGTAGGGTTGGCACCCTACGCTGGGCAATTCCGCCCCGTCGGGGCTCTTGAAAATCCTTCCGCACTTTGAAAAGCCCCCGCCGGGGACAACCCTCTTAAGGGCGGAAAATCCGACAAGCCCCGTCGGGGCGACCCTGCTCCGGGCGCGTCCGTCCGCCGCGGGAACAGGGTCGCCTTTACAAGGCTTTTCCGTTTCGCGTGCATCCCCGGGCTTCCGCCCGGGGTTTCTTTTAGGGCAGCCCCGACGGGGCTTTCATCTGTGTTCATCCGTGACATCTGCGGCAAAAAACTTTCTGCCCGCCGCGCGGCGTTCCCGCGCCCCGCGACGAAGACGTGGACGTCTTCGCCCCCAAGCGTTCCCGCGAGCGGATCCGCATGGAATGCGGAACAAAAATAACCCCATGCGGCGGAACGCCGCTTGGGGCCGCGTCTCGAAAAGAACACGCGCCTGAAAGGCGCAACTCCCCTGCGGGAACGACGCGCCGCGAGGCCTCGTGCGCTTCGGGCGGTTGCGCCTTTCAGGCGCGCTCGATGCGCGGAGCGTTCCCCAAGCGCGCGCTTCGCGCCGCGCATGGGGTTACGCTTGTTCCGCCCCGTCGGGGCGTTTTCCGTGAAGATTTCCGTGAGATTCCGTGGCGAAAAAACGTTCCCGCGGGTCAGACGCTCAGTTCTTCGCCGGGCGCGGGATTGACGACCTTCGTTTTCGGGAGCTGAATCGCAAGCTCTTCCGCGTACCATTCGCGGGCGGCGGGATCGCCGTGCGTCAGCACGACGAGGCGCGGCTCGACGACGTTCACGAATTCCATCATGCGTTCCCGCGTCGTGTGTCCGCTCAGATCGTAGCGCGCGACGGCGGCGCGGACGCGCGCGATGTAGTTCAGCGGCGCGAAGCGGAGTTCGTCCGTGTTCGTGCGCGTGAGCAGGCGTCCGCCCGGCGTGTCCGGATCGCAGTAGCCGACGAACGCGATCAGGTTGTGCGCGTGGTCGAGCATGTTCGAGGCGATGAACCACGCCGGCGTGTTTTCGACGAGCATGCCGCTCGAAACGAGGTAAATACCTTGCACGGCGACGTCCGTTCCCGGCGCTTCCCAGGCGCGGAGCGGCTGCACGCCGAGCTCCTTCGCCATCGCGCGGTGGAAATGCACGTCGCCCGTCTTGCGCGCCATCGTGTCGAAGAAGTCCGCCAGATCGAGCCCGAGCCCCGTGCAGAAGACGGGAACGTTCTTCGGAATGCGTCCGTCGAGCTTCGCCTTCAGCAGCACGTGAAAAAGGTCCTGCATGCGCCCGAAGGCGAACGCGGGAATCAGCACGGAGCCGCCCGCCGCGAGCGTTCCCGCGACGTCGCCGACGAGACGTTCGAGCTCGCCGTCGCGCGTCAGATCCGGATCGACCTCCGTCGCGCCGCGCGTCGTCTCCATGATCAGCGTGTCGATTTTTTCGAGCGGGAACGCCGCGCCGTCCACCGTCTCCAGATCGTGGAAGCAGACGTCGCCCGTGAGAAAGATCTTCCGGTGCCGGTATTCAATCATCACGCCGACGGCGCCCGCGACGTGCCCCGCGGCGTAGAGCGTGAAGGTGATTTCGTCGTCGTGCTCGTGAAACGTCTTCGGCACGCCGAGCGGCAGCGCCGTCAGCGCGGCCTCGACGCGGTCGAGTTCGCTGTATGTATAAAGCGGATACTCGAAGACGTTCTGCTCCTCGCGCTGGCGCATCATGACGCCGATGGAATTGCGCAGAATCCGCGTCGCGACGACGCGCGAAGCCGGCGAGCAGAGCACACGCGCGCTCGGGTGCTCACGCAGCGCGACGGGCAGACCGCCGAGGTGGTCGAGGTGGCAGTGCGTCAGCAGAATGAAGTCCACGGAAAGGTCGCGCACCTTCGCGAGATCGGGCAGCGCCGCGCGGCCGAGCTTCTTCGGGTGAATCCCGCAGTCGGCGAGAATGCGGAAAGGTCCGATTTCCAAAAGCATGCAGTTGGAACCGATGTCTTCTTCGCTGTTGAGATCCGTGATTTGCATAGGCGGCGCGCTGTCTTCCAAATGCGGAAAACGATAAGCGCTCCGCGCTCCCGCGTAAAACGCAAAATCGCGGGCGCGGCGCCGCGCGGTCAAAACTTTTGCCTTCGCCGTTCCCGCGCGCTACGCTTTCGCGCCATGAAGGAAAAAATCGTCGTCATCGCGACCGGCAACGCGCACAAGGTCGAAGAATTCAACCGCCTCGCGGCGCGCGCGGGCCTGCGCGGCGTGCGCTTCGTCTCGGCGAAGGAAGCCGTTCCCGGCGGCATGCCGCACGTCGTCGAAGACTCGGGAACGTTCGTCGGCAACGCGCGTCTGAAGGCCGCCGCGCTACGCGCGCTCGCGCCCGCGGACGCTTTCGTGATGGCGGACGACAGCGGTCTGCGCGTCGATTTTCTCGACGGCGCGCCCGGCGTCGAGACCGCCTACTACGCGGGACCGCAGGCGGATTCCGCGGCGAACCGCGCGAAGCTGCTCGGCGCGCTCGCGGGCGTTCCCGCGGCGAAACGCGGCGCGAATTTTTATTGCCTGCTGCTGCTGATCGCGCCCGACGGCGGCGAAAAAATCTTCGAAGGCGTCTGCCCGGGAGCGATCGCCGAGCGCGAGCGCGACGCGGGATTCGGCTTCGGCTACGATCCGCTTTTCGTTCCCGCGGGGCACGCGGAGACGTTCGCCGAGCTCTCGGGCGAAATCAAGGACGCGCTTTCGCACCGCGGCAAGGCGTTCGACGCGCTCGCCGCGTTCCTCCGCGCCGCCGCGTGAGGCGCGTCACGCGCTTTTCCCGTCCGCGAAGATGCGGCGTTTCGCGAAGAGCGTCGCCGCGATCGCGAAGCACACGCCCGCGCCCAGCCCGAGGCTCGCGCCCGTGCCGAAGCGTTCGTCGAGAAATCCGAGCAGCAGCGTGCCGAACGGAAACGTTCCCGTGAACATCATCGTGTAGAGCGAGACGACGCGCCCGCAGTGCGCCGCGTCCACGTTGAGCTGGATGAGCGTGTTCGACGAGGCGCCGACCAGCACACTCCCGAAGCCCGCCGCGAAGAGCAGCGCGAGAAAGCACGGCAGCGGCGGCGCGAAGATCATCCCGACAAGCGAGGCGCCGACCAGCAGATTGCCGACGACGAGAAAGCGCGGCAACAGGCGTTCCCGCTTCAGCACGGAGACGGTCAGCGCCGCGACGATCGCGCCCGCGCCCGTCAGCGTCAGCATCTGCCCGTAAAGCCCCGCCGAACCGCCGTAGACGCCGTGCGCGAACATCGGCAGCAGCACCGTGTAGCTGAAGCCGAACGTGCTCAGCAGGCCGATGCCGACGAGCACCGCGCGCAGCACGGGAACGGACGCCGCGTAGCGCACGCCCTCGGCGAACGCGCGCAGCGGGCTCTCGCGGCGCGTTCCCGCCGGCGGGCGCCCGTCGAACTTCAGCGCGAAGACGAGCAGGATGGACGGCACGTTCAGAAGCACGTCGGCGAAGAAGCAGGCGGCGGCGCCGAGATTGGCGACGTTGCGCGCGAGCGCCGGGAACAGCGACGCGGCGCGCGCGTAGATTTCTCCCGCGGCGGCGGGCGCGACGACGCGCATGAAGTTGAACTGCGTCGCGTTCAGCCCGATCGCCTGCGGCAGATCTTCGCGCCGCCCGACGAAGGTCGAAACGAGCGACTGCCGCGTCGGAATCTCCACCGCGCCGACGAGCCCGCGCACGAAACACAGCGTGAAGAGCACCGCGAGATTTTCGCCGTTGAAGACCGCGTAGAGCGCCAGCGCGAGCGACGCCGCGAGCATCGCGAACTGCACCGCGACGAGCATGCGGAAGCGGTCCGTGCGGTCGAACATCACGCCCGCCGCCGGCGTCACGAACAGGTGCGAGACCTGGCTCAGGAACATCGCAGTGCCGGACATCAGCGTGGACTGCGTCAGGTCGTACACGAGCCAGCCGATCGCCGTCTGCGAAATCCACATGCCGGGAAGCGCGAACGTCCTTCCCGCAAAGAACAGCCGATAATTGCGGGAACGGAACGGCGAAAGCGCTTCCGGAATCTTCATGCCCGCAACGGAAAACCGAAACGCTCCGCCCCGCAAACGTTTTTTTCGGGCGCGCGTCCCGACCGCGCGCAAAAAAAACGTTCCCGCGAAGCGAATCGCGGGAACGTTTTCGGGAAAAGGTCCGTAAACCTTATCAGGCGCCCTGGTCTTCGAGACGCGTCGGCGTCAGACCGCCGGAAGACGTGTTGGAGCCGATGGCGTCTTCGTAGCTGGACGAATCGCGCTTGCCGTCCGCGGAGCGGAACTGGTCTTCTTCGGAAAGGAGGTTGGAATACTTCTTGACGGAACCGTCCGCGAACGCGACGAAACCGACGCCGGCGCCGAAGGGCGCGTCTTCCGTCCATTCGCCGTTCGTCTGCAGGCCGCGGAGCCACGCGATCGGGTAAGCGGACTTGCCCGCCTTCGGGTTCTTCTTCGCGTTGACGACGACCGCCCAGGAAATCGGCTTCACTTCGCGGAGCTGATTCGTGCCGTCCGTGCCGTCGGAGAGAACGGTCTTCGGAATCGTGTTGTTGATCGCGTCGTCGGAAGCGACGTACCAGACTTCCGCGTCGACGAGACCCGCCTTGCGCGCGAGAATTTCGGCGACGGAGGCGACGGTGGACGCGGTGCCGCGTTCGGGCTCGTCGCCCTTGTTGGTGATCTGGCGACCGTTCGTGCCTTCCTGCATGTAGGAGACGTAGGACTTGGCGATCTGGCTCAGATTGTTGCTCGCCACGAGCTGGCGGACTTTGTCCATGCCGATGCCGATCGTCGGAACGGCGAGAGCCGCGAGAATGCCGATGATCGCGATGACGGTCAGGAGTTCGATGAGCGTGAAACCTTTACGGTTGGTTTGAGATTTCTTCATAAGCTTTTTCTGGGGGTTGTGGGTTTTAAAATTTGTCCTCAATGATGCACTGCGGAAACGCTTTGGCAAACAAATTTTTTCGCCGCCGCGGCGTTCCCGCGTTTTCCTTCAGTACGGGAGCGGGAAGTTTCGGCAGAGCTCGCGGGAAATTTCGCGCGCCTCCGCGATCTTCGACTCGTCGTGAATGTTGTTGACGACGAGCGCGATCGCCTTCGCGATGAGCTTCATCTCCGGCTCGCGCATGCCGCGCGACGTGCACGCCGCCGTGCCGAGGCGGATGCCGCTCGCCTGGAACGGGGAACGCGTCTCGCCGGGAACGGTGTTCTTGTTCGTCGTGATGTTCGCCGCGTCGAGCGCGAGCTGCGCGTCCTTGCCCGTGACGTCGGGATGGCTCCCGCGCAGGTCGACGAGGCAGAGGTGGTTGTCCGTCCCGCCGGAGACGAGCTTGAAGCCTGCCGCCGCGAGATCCGCCGCGAGCACCTTGCAGTTGGCGACGATCTGGTGCGCGTACGCCTTGAACTCGGGCTTGAGCGCTTCGCCGAAGCAGACCGCCTTGCCCGCGATCACGTGCTCGAGCGGTCCGCCCTGCATGCCCGGGAACACGGCGGCGTCGATCGCCTTCGCCCATTTTTCGCCGCAGAGAATCAGCCCGCCGCGCGGCCCGCGCAGCGTCTTGTGCGTCGTCGTCGTCACGAAGTCCGCCAGCCCGACGGGCGACGGATGCGCGCCGCCGGCGACGAGCCCCGCGATGTGCGCGATGTCCGCGAGCAGCAGCGCGCCGTTGGAGTGCGCGATGTCCGCCATGCGCGCGAAGTCGATGATGCGCGGGTACGCGGACGCGCCGACCGTGATCAGCTTCGGCTTCTCGCGCGCCGCCGTTTCCGCGATTTCGTCGTAATTGATGTAGCCGTCCTCGCCGACGCCGTAATGGACGACTTCATACAATTTCCCGGAAAAGTTCACGGGCGCGCCGTGCGAAAGGTGCCCGCCGTGCGCGAGATTCATCGTCAGAATCTTGTCGCCCGGCTTGAGCGCGGCGAAATAGACCGCCATGTTCGTCTGCGAGCCCGAATGCGGCTGCACGTTCGCGTGCTCCGCGCCGAAGAGCTTCTTCGCGCGGTCGATCGCGAGCTGCTCGATCTTGTCGATCCATTCGCAGCCGCCGTACCAGCGCTTGCCCGGGTAGCCTTCGGCGTACTTGTTCGTCAGGATGCTGCCCTGTGCCTGCATGACCGCCGGGAGCGTAAAGTTCTCGGACGCAATCAGCTCGACGTGCGACTGCTGACGCGAGAGTTCGCCGCCGATGAAGCCGGCGAGCTCGGGATCGATTTGTGCGAGTGGAGTCGGATTTATCATGGTTTTTCGGTTTTGGGAAAAAGGGAGACGCGTTCCCGCGCGGGCGCTCAGAGACGGCACGCGCAGGCGTTCAGATCCTCGATTTCGCCGACGCGGCGCGCGTGACGCCCGCCCTCGAAATCCGTCGCGAGAAACGCGTCGAGCATCGCCTTCGCGTCCGCGGGAGCGATGAACTTCTGCCCGAAGCAGATCACGTTCCCGTCGTTGTGGCGGCGGAAGAGCCCCGCCATCTCGACGTTGAAGCAGTTGCCCGCGCGCACGCCCGCGACCTTGTTCGCGGCGATCGAAATGCCCACGCCCGTCCAGCAGACGAGCACGCCGCGATCCGCGGCGCCCGAAGCGACGTCGCGCGCGACCGCGTGCGCGAAAAGCGGGTAATCGACGGAATCCTTCGACGCCGCGCCGTAGTCCGCGACTTCGTGCCCGCGGGAACGAAGGTACTCGGCGAGTTCCTGTTTGAGTTCAAAGCCTGCGTGATCGCTGCCGATGCTGATTTTCATGACGATAAATTGCTGACGCGGATTCTTGAACGGAACGCGAAAAATGGAAAGCGGAAAATGACGGAAATCCGCGCGGGAACGGAACCCGGAAACGTCTTCCGCCGGCGTTCCCGCGCCGCCTCACTTCTCCGGGGCGAAATGCTCGTAGCCGCCGGAGAAAAGCGGTTCCGCGGACGCGCCGGCGGCGATGCGGCCGATGCGCGTCAGCGGCGTTTCCGGGAAGCGTTCCCGCCAGCGCGCGAAAAGCTCCGCCTCGAAATCCGGCGCGACGCAGAAGAGCAGCTCGTAGTCTTCGCCGTCGCAGAAGGCGCGCCGCAGCGCGGCGTCCGCGTCGCCGCCGGAGAGCGCGAGCGCGTCCGCGGAAACGGGCACCGCGGCGAAGTCGATCTCGGCGCGCGCGCCCGCGGGAACGATCGCGGGCAGGTCCTTCGCCGCGCCGTCCGTGACGTCGATGCAGGCGCGGACCTTGTCGCGCGGAAACGCCGCGAGAAACGCGCCTTCGCGCACGCGCGGCTCGAACGCGTAATGCCTGCGGCGGAGGCTCCCGCCGAGCGTTCCCGTGACGCAGACCGCGTCGCCGACGCGCGCGCCCGTGCGCAGCAGCGGTTCGCCCGCGCAGAAGCCCGTCAGCGCGAGCGTCGCCGCGAAGAGCCGCGTTCCCGCGGGCGCGGAAGCGACGTCGCCGCCCGCGAGCTCGACGCCGAGCGCCTCGCACGCGCGCGCCGCGCCTTCGTAGAATTCCGCGAGCCAGGCGACGCGGACGTCGCGGCTCATGATCAGCGAAATCACGGCGTCGGCGGGCTCGCCGCCCATCGCGGCGACGTCGCTCACGTTGCGCCGGATCAGCTTCGCGCCGGCCTCGCGCGCGGAGACGCCTTCGTCGAAATGCCGGGAAAAAATCACGCTGTCCGCGGTCGTGAGCCGCCGCGCGTTCCCGTGTTCGTTCGGAAAGACGGCGCAGTCGTCGCCGATGCCGCGCGGCGCCGGGCGCGAGACGCGCGGGAACGCCGCGAGCAGCGCGGAAATTTCCCGCAGCAGCGCGGTCTCGCCGAGCGCGCCGACGGTCGGTTCGGAGCCCGCGCCGTCCGCGAACGGGAAGTTCGGATTCCGCTCCGCCGCGTTCATTGCGCCGCGCCCTCCCCGAGCAGATCGCGCGCGAGCGCGACCGCACCGATGGAAAAGAGAATCAGCCCGGCGCAGACTTCCGCCGCGCGTTTCGGGAATCTGCGGAAGCAGCGCGAGACGAAGAACGCGCCGAACGCGCCCGCGAACGTGACGACGCCGATAATCGCCGCGGGAACGAGCACGTCGGAAACGCCCGCGTAATCCTGCGCCATGCAGCGCATGCCCGCGCCGACGGCGAGCGCGTCGAGACTCGTCGCCACGCCGATCGCGCCGAGCTTTTTCGCGCCGAGCGCGCACTTGCCGCACGCGCAGGAACGGTCGCCCGCCGCCGCGTCGTCCGCGTCCCCGCGCAGCGCACCGTAAATCACGGAACCGCCGAGCGCGGAAAAGACCGCGAACGCAATCCAGTGGTCCCACGCCGCGTAGTAGGCGTGAAATTCCGCCGCCGCGGAAAAGCCCAAAATCGGCATCGCCGCCTGAAAAAATCCGGTCGTCGCCGCGAGCTTCAGCGCAGCCGCGAGCCGCGCGCGCTCGATGACGACTCCGTAGGAAAACGCGACGAGCGTCGCGTCCGTCGCCAGCGCCGCCGCGATGCAGACTGTCTCCAAGAAATTCATGCCCGCAGTCTAACGCCCCGCCGCCGCCCTTTCGAGCCTCGAAACTTTTCCCGAAGGCGGCGACGCTTTTTCTTTAAACCCGCACGCCGCGCGGGCATCATGCTTTTCACGAAATCACGTCATGCACACCCCGAATCCTAAAATGCTTTTCGCCGTCGCGCTGGCGGCGTTCCCGTGCGTTCCCGCGGCGTTCGCGGACGAAAGCGCCCCCGTTCCGCCCGCCGCGGACTTCCCCGCTCCGGCGGCCGAAGCCGCCGTCCCGACGCGCGTCTCCCGCGTGGTCGTGTTCCCGAAGGGCGCGCGCGTCACGCGCTCGGCGGAAGTCTCGCTCCGCGCGGGCGAGCAGGAAATCCTGCTCTCGGGAACGCCCGCGCGCCTCTCCGCCGCGACGCTCGCCGCGGAAACGCGCATCCCGGGCGCGCGCGTGCTTTCCGTTTCGACGGAAACGCGGATCGCGGCGCCCTCCGCGCCGCGCGAGGCCGTCGAAGCGGCGAAGGAAAAACTCGAACGCGCGCGGATCGCGCACGTCGATCTGACCTGCCGGCACGCCGAAGCCGAATCCCGCCGCCGCGCGCTCGGCGAGTTCAGTCCGCCCGAAGCGGACGCGCCGTTCCCGTCCGCCTTCGACGCGCAGACGGCGCTCCGCGCGCTCGCGCTTCTGGAAAAGGAGGCGGACGCCGCTTCGCGCGAAACGCTCCGCCTGAAAAAGGCGCTCGACGAAGCCGCGCTCGTCCGCGAGATCGCCGAAAGCGAATACCGGAAAATTTCCGCCTACGCGCAGGAAAAGGAAACCCTCGTGCGCGTGAAGCTTGTCGCCGACGCGGACTGCGCGGGAACGCTCGAACTGAGCTATTTCATGGGCGCCGCGCAGTGGAGGCCGAGCTACGACGTCGTCGTCGATCCCGCGACGAACGCCGCGACGCTCGTCTCCTACGGCGTCGTCAGCCAGCGCACCGGCGAGGACTGGAACGGCGTTCCCGTGACGCTCTCGACCGTGAACCCGGACGCGTCCGCGGATCTTCCGGAGTTCAGAAAAATCCTGATCACGGAGGCGTTCGCGCCGCGCCCCGTTCCCGTCGCCCTGCTCGCGAAGAAAAGCGGCGGCGGACGCGGCGAAGGAATCGGCCCCGCGTCGTTCGGCTCGCCCTCTTCCCGCGATTCCGGCGAGGCGCCCGCCCTGACCGCCGGCGAAAACGGCGTGTTGTCGATCGCGCTGAACAGCGGACGCGTCGTCGCGAACGCGCGGGACATCCGGCTCGCGGGCGGCGGCTACGTCTTCCGCAACGCCGACGGCGTGCTCGAGCGCGTCGCGGCGAAGGACGTCGCGGGCATTTCCCAGAACTACGTCGAAACGCAGGCGGAAAACGAGAGCGTTCCCGCCGCGCGCCTGCGCGACCCGGCGGCGGACCTGCGCGGGCTGGAAATCCGCCGCGACCTCGCGCGTGCGGAGACGATTCCGTCCGCGGGAACGCCGCACCGCTGCCTGCTCGGCAGCGAGACCTACGCGGGCGACGCCTATCTGCAGCTCGCGCCCGCCGCCGACGGGAACGCCTACCGCATGCTCGCCGTGACGCACCGCGACTTCCGCCCGATTCTCGCCGGCCCCGCGAACATCTTTTACGGCGCGGACTTCATCGGCGAAATGGACGTGCCCTACACGCTGCGCGACGGGAGCGTGCGCATTCCGCTCGGCGTCGATCCGCGCGTCGCCGTCGAGCGCCGCGTCGTGAACGCGATCGAGACCGTCGGCACGTTTTCGAAATCACGCCGCAAGGCGGTCGAGGTTTCCGTGAAGATACGCAACCGCACGCCGGAGAAAATCCGCGTCGTCTGCGACGAGGCCGTTCCCGTGAGCACGCGCGACGACATTGAAGTCTCCGCGCCGGAGTTTTCGCCCGCCGCCGCGAAGTTCGACGCGAAGACGGGGCTCGCGACGCGCGATCTCGCGCTCGAGCCCGCGCAGGAAATCGAGCTGAAGACGCGCTACGAAATCGATTTTCCCGAAAACTTCGAACTGCGGGAACGCTTCCGCTGAACCGCCGCCGCAACCGCACAGCAGAAAGGATTTTTTGAAGATGAAAAAGACACTCGTCGCCGCCTTCGCCCTCGCCGCCGCGCTCGCGCCCTTCGGCGCCTTCGCCGCCGAGGAAATCGCGCACGCCGTGAGCGCCGTCTCGGTGTTCACCGACCGCGCCGTCGTCACCCGCACGGGAACGGCGAAGCTCGAAAAAGGCAAAAACGAAATCGTGTTCGCGGGCGTTCCCGCCAACGTCGATCTGCGCTCGATCCGTGCGGGCGCGCACGTTCCCGCGGGCGTGAAGATTCTCGGCGTGTCGTGGGAGCGCCGCGTCGAACGCGTCGTGAACGACAAAAAAATCGCCGCGCTCGAAGAAAAGCTCGCCGCGCTGAACGAACGCAGGGCGCTGCTCTCCGACGCCTCCGATTTCAACCGGAAGCGCCGCGAAACGCTGCGGGAATTCGAACGCCGCTTCCGCCGCGCCGTCGAGGAAAACAGCGTCGGCGGAAAAGGCGGAGAAAACTGGAACGCCGACGCCGAAGCGCTGCGCGCGGAATTCGAAAAAATCTTCGCCCGCGCGACGGAAATTTCCGAACAGACGGCGGCGCTGGAAAAGGAAATCGCGCCCGTCCGGGCCGAATTCGACGCCCTCTGCTCGGGAACGGACGCGCGGCGCTCCGTCGCGCTCGTCGTCACGCTCGAGGCGGAGCGCGCGGGCGAGGCGGAAATCTCCGTCGCCTACACGACGCGCGCCGCGCGCTGGAAGCCGCGCTATTCCGCGCGCCTCGACCGCGCCGCGGGAACGGTCGATTTTTCCTACGACGGCGAAATCTCGCAGAACACGGGCGAAGACTGGAAGGGCGTCGCGCTCACGCTCTCGACCGCGCAGCCGCAGGTGAGCGCGCTCCCGCCGCGCGTGCGCCGCGTCGAGCTTTACGGCGAAAGCCTCGCCGACCCGCGCGCGCGCCGCATCGTGGAGACGGTGGAGGCGGCTCCCGCCGCCGAGCCGCCCGCGAATTTCGCCGACGCCGCACCCGCCGACGAGGACCGCGCGCTTTCCCGCGTGCGCGAACAGGGCGCCGTGGTGAATTTCGAATTACGCGGCGCGCACGACGTGCCCTCGGGCAAGGCGGCGCCGCGCGTCTCCATCGCCCGCGCGACGCTCGCGGACGTCGAGCTCCGCGCCGAAGCCGCGCCGCGCCTGCGCGCCGGCGTCTATCTGCGCGCGTCCGCGAAAAACGAAACGCCCTGCCCGATTCTGCCCGGCGAGCTGTCGCTCTTCCGCGACGGCGCCTTCATCGGCGGAAGCTCGCTGAAATTCGTTCCCGTCGGCGGTGAAATCGCGTTCTTCGCGGGAACGGAGGACGGGCTTTCCGCCGCGTTCGAGGAGCTCCCGCCCTTCCGCGCGACGCACGGCTCGCTGAAGGCCTCCTTTTCCGGGAAGAGCTCGACCGACGCCGCGGGCGACGTCTATACGCTCGCGAACCTCACGGGAACGCCGCGCAAGGTGCGCCTGCGCTCGCAGATCAAAGTCTCGGAAGTGGACGACGTGAAGATCTCGCTGCTCGAAACGCCCTACGAGCACGTTCCCGCGACCACGCCCGGCTTCACGCTCGAAAAGGACACGGGCATGATCTTCTGGGACGTCTCCGTTCCCGCGCGCGGCGAGGCGAAAATCGTCCTCTCCTCCAAAACCGAAAAGAAGTGAGCGCCTGACCGCGGGAACGTTCCCGCGCGCGGATTTCCGAAAATTCAAAAAAAGGGACCGGGTACCCCCTCACGGGGATACCCGGCCTTTCTCTTATCTCTACTGACTAACTCTAACTTCTCTATCTACTCTATTCGCTAATTGCTTAGCAAAGCCTTTGATGGTGGGCATTCTTGCCTTAAAAAAAATTTTTGGCAAGCAATTTTTTTTCATTTCATCGCGGCGAGAAGCGCGTCGACGCGATCCGTCTTTTCCCACGGAAGATCTTCCTTCGTGAAGTGCCCGTAGTTCGTCGTCTTCGCGTAGATCGGGCGCAGCAGATCGAGGCGCGCGATGATGTCCGCAGGCTTGAAGGAAAAGACTTCGCGGACGGCGGCGGCGATGCGCGAATCCGGCGCCGTTCCCGTGCCGAACGTGTTCACGTAGACGCTCGTCGGATTCGGCTCGCCGATGGCGTAGGAGACCTGCAGCTCCACGCGGCGCGCGAGCTTCGCGGCGACGACGTTCTTGGCGACCCAGCGGCACATGTAGGCGGCGGAACGGTCCACCTTGGACGGATCCTTGCCCGAGAAGGCGCCTCCGCCGTGGCGACCGGCGCCTCCGTAAGTGTCCACGATGATCTTGCGCCCCGTCAACCCGGCGTCGCCGTGCGGCCCGCCGACGACGAACTTGCCCGTCGGGTTGATGAAGAAGCGCGTCTCCGTGTCGATCAGTTCCGCCGGAAGCGTCTCGCGGATCAGCGCTTCGCCGAAGGCGCGGATCGTCGCGCAGTCCACGTCTTCCGTGTGCTGCGTGGAGAGCACGACGTTCTCGATGCGCGCGGGAACGCCGTCTTCGTAGCGCACGGCGACCTGCGACTTGCAGTCCGGGCGGAGCCAGGCGGCTTCCGGGCGCGCGGCGTTCTTGCGGACGGACTCCAGCGCGCGCAGAATCCTGTGCGCGAACATGACGGGCGCGGGCATGAGCTCCGGCGTCTCGTCCGTCGCGAAACCGAACATGATTCCCTGGTCGCCGGCGCCCTGCTCCGCGGAGCTTTTGCCTTCCGCGGCGGCGGCGTCCACGCCCTGAGCGATGTCGGGCGACTGCGTGCCGATGAGATTGATCACTTTCGCCGTTCCCGCCTGAAAGACGTCGTCGGCGCGGCTGTCCACGTAGCCGATTTCGCGGATCGCGGCGCGCGCGACGGCCTCGTAATCCACTTTCGCGCGGGTCGTGATTTCTCCCGCGAGCACCACGTGGTCGTCCTTCACCAGCGTTTCGCAGGCGACGCGGGAACGCGGATCCTGCGCGAGGCACGCGTCCAGAATCGAATCGGAAATCAGGTCGGCGACTTTGTCCGGATGCCCGGCGCCGACGGATTCGGATGTGAAAGTGTAAGATTTCATGATGCCTCGCAGTCTGCCCGAGAGACGCAGGAAACGCAAGATTGTATTTTCATATCAAGATTGATTGATATAAAAAAAGGAAAACGATGAACAGTCCTCCTTCGCGTTCCCGCGGATCGTGCGCGCAAAAAAAATCCTTCCGCGGGAACGGAAGGATTTTTTCGGAGAAACGCGCTCAGCGGTCCTGCGGCGTCATGCCGCCCATGCCCGGCATGGAATTTTCCCACGCCTGCGGCGCGCCGCTCGCCGGCAGATTGGAATCTTCCGGCGGAGGCGTTTCCGTGCACGCGGCGAGCCCGAAAAGACCCGCGAAAGCGAAAAGCGAAAGAAAAATTCTCATCGGAATTGGAGCGTCAGCGTTTCGTGACGAACGGAATCAGACGGACGTTCGTTCCCGCGGAAATCGCGGACATGTCGGATTTCGGCAGAATGTGCGCGATGACGTTGGACGGCTGCGCGTCCGCGATCTGAATCTGACCGACGTTCACGCCGTTGACCTCGACGTTGTAGTATCTGCCGACGGCGATGTAGGATTCGCTCGTGCCGACGGAAAGCACCATCAGACCACGGCGGACGTCGATCGAATAGACGGTCGTCGCGACGTAGGGTTCCGCGAACTCGATCGTCGGACCCGTGAGACCGGTCGCCACGTAAAGGGCGGACGGATATTCTTCTTCGGAGAAGGAAACGCCTTTCGCCTTCGCGTAGTGGCGGAACTTCGTGTAGCGGTTCTGCCCGTTTTCCATCTTCTTCTGGAGGTCGGCGATCTCGTCGAGGCGCGCGTTGTATTCCTCCATCGTCTTCATGTTCGCGATGCGCTGATTGAGGCGCGCCGTGTTTTCCTTTTCGGCGCGGAGCGTCGCTTCGGCGGAAGCGAGCTGGGATTCAAGCTGCGACTTCTTGCCTTCGAGCTCGTCGCGGGCGCGCGTCAGCTCGGCGATTTCGGTGTTCTTCGCGTCGATGTCGGCGTTCAGGCCGTCGATCGTGGCGTCGCGCGCGGCGATCGTCGCCTTCTGACCGGCGATGGTCGCGTCGTCGGCGCGTTTCTGCTCGCGGCGCTTTTCGATTTCCTTGCAGGCGGGAGAGACGATTTCCATCGCCGCCTTCAGATCGACGGGCTTGGCGAGATTCTTGTAGTCGAAGGGCTCTTCGGAGGTCTTGGCGACCTGGACGAGGGGCTTGGTCTTTTCGACCGCGTTCTGCATCTCGCCGCGGACGAGGAAGAACAGCGCGACGGCGGCGGCCGAAAGAACAATCGCGAGTGCGCGGAGAATAATAGAAACTTTGTTGTTCATGGGGTTTTATTGATTGTAATTGAAAGTTGAGCAATGGGCAGGAATCACGACCTGACGGGAAACCGCGCAGGACGGGCTCGCCGCCAAGTGTTGACAGATTTTGAACACTAATTCCGTGCGGTTTTCAAGCTCTAATTTTTCCGCGAGCGCTTCCGCCGTGAATTTTTCCGGCGCGTGCGCCTTCAGGAATTCGACGATGCGCACCTGCAGCTTCAGGATGCCCGCCGCCGCCTTCTTGCCGGCTTCGACGCCGGGCTGGTGATAGGCGTTGATGCCGATGAAGGTCGCGTAGAAGCCGACCGCGCGCTCGAACAGCGCGATGAGCGCGCCGACGCTGCCCGGCGTCACGTCCTCAACGGTCAGCGTGACCGAGGCGCGTCCCTTTTCCGTGAGCGCCTCGCGCGTGCCGAGCAGAAAGCCTTCGAGATAGTCGCCCGCGCGCACGCCGGGATCGACTTCGACGCTCGTTCCCGCGCGGTCGCGGAGCACTTCGATGAACGTCGCGAAAAAGTTCGGCACGCCCTCGCGCAGCTGCTGAATGTAGGCGTGCTGGTCCGTCGAACCCTTGTTCCCGTAAACGGAAATGCCCTGGTTGACGACGTTCCCGGCGAGGTCCTTTTCCTTGCCGAGCGATTCCATGATGAGCTGCTGCAGGTAGCGCGCGAAAAGCAGCAGGCGGTCCTTGTAGGGCAGAATCACCATGTCCTTGGCGCCCTTGCCGTCGGTGAGGAAATACCAGGCGAGCGCGAGCAGCGCGGCGGGATTCGCGCGCGCGTCGCGGGAACGCGTCTGCGCGTCCATCGCGGCCGCTCCCGCGAGCAGCCCGCGGATGTCCAGCCCCTGCAGCGCGGCGGGCAGAAGCCCGACCGCCGCCGTTTCGCTCGTGCGGCCGCCGACCCAGTCCCACATCGGGAAGCGTTCGATGAAGCCCTGCGCGACCGCCGTCTTGTCGAGCTGCGAGCCGACGCCCGTCACGGCGACGGCGTGCTTCGCGAAGTCCAGTCCCGCCGCCTTGTAGCGGGCTTCGGTCTCGATCATCGCGTTGCGCGGCTCCGGCGTGCTGCCGGACTTCGACGTCACGACGCAGAGCGTTTCGCCGAGCCTGCCTTCAAGCTCCGCGAAGACGGCGTCGAATCCGTCCGCGTCCGTGTTGTCGAGAAAATACACCTTCAGCTTGTCCTTGCCGGGCATGCCGAGCGCGGAAGCGACGAACTGCGGGCCGAGCGCGCTCCCGCCGATGCCGATGCAGAGCAGATTTTTGAACGCGCCGGCGCTCCCGCGGATTTCGCCCGCGTGCACCTTCTTCGCGAAGGCTTCGATGCGGTCGGTCGTTCCCGCGATTTCGGCGGCGAGCTCCGCCGTCGGCGCGAGCTGCGGCGCGCGCAGCCAGTAGTGCCCGACCATGCGGTTTTCGTCCGGATTGGCGATCGCGCCCTTTTCGAGCTCCGCCATCGCGTCGAACGCCTTGGCGAGCATCGGCGCGGCTTCTTCGACGTAGCCCTTCGGGAAGCCGACGCGGCTGAGGTCGATCGCGAATTTCAGCGCGTCGAACTCGATGTAGTTTTCCTTGAAATTTTCCCAGCTCATGACGATTTACAGAAAAATTTTTACTGCGCGGGAACGTTCTCGACCGGCTGCGGCTCCTGCGCAGGAACGGCCTCGGGCGCGGGCTGCGCCGCGGGTTCCGCGTCGGTCGTCACGAGCGCCGCGGGCGCGGCGGGAACGGCCGTCTCCATCTTCAGCGATTCGGCGACGTCGCCGCGGGTGGACTTGGCGATGAAGCCGAAATAAAGCCCCGCGCAAAGCAGAAAGAAAAGCGTGATGAAGATCACCGTCGCCTTGGAAAGCACGCCGGCGGCTTCCCCGCCGAAGACGCTCTCGGAAGTCGCGCCGCCGAGCGCCGAGCCCATGCCCGCGTTCGCGCTCGGGCGCTGCATCAGCACGAAGAGCACGACGAGCGCGCAGACGAAGAACAGCACCAGGGCCGCTGTGAAAAGGAGAATGTTGAACATAACGAAAGTTTCTTATTAAACGGCACCCCCGCCGCAATCTCAAACAAAATTTTCTCGACCGCGGCGGAACCGAAACGCCCCGCGAGCCTTGAAAACGCGGGCGCCGCGCGGGAACGCCGCGCCGGGCTCACGAAGCGCGGGGACGGAGCAGTTCCGGACAGTGCAGGTAGATTTCGCCCAGCGCCGCCGTCATGATGGCGTGGTGCATGCCGCCGGAACGCGCGAGTTCCGGCAGCGCTTCGGGCTCGATTTCGCGCACGAGGATTTCCTCGTTCGCGTCCGGCGAGATTTCCGCGACCTTGCGGCAGTTGCGGATGAGCACGATGCTGCAGTAATTGTTGAAGATCGCCGGATTCGCCGAAAGCCGCCCCAGCAGCACCGGCGCGTCGCCCGCGTAGCCGGTTTCCTCCAGCAGTTCCCGCGGGCCGGCCGCGAGCGGATCTTCGCCCGGCTCGACGACACCGCCGGGAAATTCCCACGACAGGTCGCGCACGCCGTAACGGTACTGCTGCTCGACGAGAAATTTTCCCTCCGTCGTCACGCAGACGCACGTCACCCACGCGGGCGCGTGCGCCACGAAGAAATCGCCCTCGCGCCCGTCGAGCGGATGGCGGTCGTGCTCGCGGAAGACTTTGAAGACCTTGCAGTCCGACCAAAGCTCTTCTTTTTCGACGATCCAGCGGGAAGGCGTCTTCATCGCGCGAAACGGAAACGCGAAATCACTTCGCGGGAACCTTGATTTTCTGACCGACGCGCAGGCGCGCGGGATCGACGTCCGGATTCAGAGCCTCGATGTCCGCGGGCTTGCAGTCGAACTTGCGCGCGATCTTCCAGAAATTGTCGCCGGGCTCAACCTTGTATTCTCCGCCCGCGGCGGCGGCGGCGGGCGTCCCGGAATTGCCCGCGGGACGCGGCTGGGCGGCGTTCCCGTCGGCGGCGGGGGCGCCTCCGCGGCGGCGGCTCAGCGACTCCACGGTCTGCGCGAGCGCCTCCTGGTTGGCGTTGACGGACTCGAAGCTCGCGGAAACCTGCGCGCGGAGCGCTTCGAGCTCGCGCCGCAGCTCGGCGACTTCCTTCGCGTTCCCACCGGCGTCCTGCCCGGCGGCGGTCTTGTTCACGGTCGCGCGCACGTCCTCGATGTCCGCGTCCACCTTTTCGGTGAAGCGGGAAATCTTGCCGCGGTCGACGAAGACGATAATCAGCGCCAGCCCGCCGACGATGAGGCCGAGAAGCCCGAGAGCGATCGGAATCTTGAGATCCGCGGGAGCGTCGAAACCCGTGTCCATTGAAGAATCTTCCATAGTCGATAATCCTTTATCTGAAATGATTTTCGGTAAGCTTCGAATGGAATATGTTGTTGACACGCGGGGCAATAAAAAACGATGCTTTCCCGATAATTTCGGGCAATAGCGCAGTCTGGTAGCGCATCTGCTTTGGGAGCAGAGGGTCGTGGGTTCGAATCCCTCTTGCCCGACTCCTTTCCGCCGAAAATTCCGTTCCCGCCATGAAGAAATCCATGCCCGATCTGCCCGCCGCGTTCCCGCCGCCGGAAAAACCCGGTCGCCCCGACATCCTTTTCGTCGCGGGCGAGCATTCCGGCGACGAGCTCTCCGCCCTCGCCGTCCGCCGCCTGCTCGCGCTGCGGCCCGGGCTCAAAATCGAAGCCTTCGGCGGCCACGACATGCGCCGCGCGGGCGCGCGTCTGCTCTTCGACATGACGACGTTCTCCGCCGTCGGGCTCGTCGAAGTGCTCTCCAATTTTTCGTTCTATTCCGCGCTCTTCAAAAAAATCCTCGCGTGGATCCGGGAACACCGCCCGCGCGTCGTCTGCTTCGTCGATTTCCCCGGGATGAATCTGCGTCTCGCCGAAGCGATGAAAAAGGAAGGCATCTCGCGCAAGGGCGGCGGCGACGTCGTCGTCCTCCATTACGTCTCGCCGCAGATCTGGGCGTGGAAGGCGAAGCGCCGCTTCAAGATGGAGAAGCTCGTCGATTCGCTCGGCGCGCTCTTCCCCTTCGAGCTGAAATGCTACGCGGACACGCGGCTCGACGTCCGCTTCGTCGGCGATCCCTTCGCCGAGCCGGACTACCGTCTGCCCGTGAAATACGCCGCGGACGCGCCCGTGCTGCTCCTCCCGGGAAGCCGCCCGAAACCCGTCGAGCGCATTTTCCCGATTCTCCTCGCCGCGTGGGAAAAATTTCACGCCTCGCACCCGGACAAGCGCGCCGTCGTGCTCCACCCCGGCGAACCCGTGCTGAGCATCCTCCGCGAGCTCCGCGGAAAAAGCGTCGCCGCGCGCAGCGTCGAGCTCGTTCCCGTGGACGACGTCGCCGAAACGCAGCAGGCGGCGAGCGCCGTGCTGATGAGCTCGGGCACGATGTCGCGCACCTGCTCGCTCGCGGGCATTCCCGGCGCTATTCTCTACAAGGCGAATCCGCTCACGTGGGCGGTCGGCCGCGCGCTCGTCGGCGACAAGGTGAAGTATCTCGGCATGGCGAACATCCTGCTCGACCGCGTCGTCTATCCCGAATTTCTGCAGGGCGACGCGACGCCGGACGCGCTCGCGGCGCGGCTCTCCGCGTGCTTCGACGATCCCGCCGTCCTCGCGCGCATGCGCGCCGACTGCGACGCGCTGCACGCCCTGCTCCGTCCCCGCGCGGGCGACCTCGACGCCGCCCGCTGGATCGCGCAGTTTCTGTAAGCGTTTTCCGCACGATGAACGCCGCCGAAAAAGTCTTCACGCTCGCCGACCTGCGCGCATGGACGCGCGCCGAGCCGAGCTTCGCCGTGCTCGGAAAGCCCATCGCGCATTCGCTTTCGCCGAAGATGCACGACGCCGCTCTCGACGCCGCCGCGCGGGAACGCTCCGCGCCCGAGCTCGCCGCGCGGCGTTATTTCCGCTTCGAAATCGCGCCGGAGGAGCTCGGAGAGGCGCTCCCGCTCTTTTTCGCGAAGAATTTTCTCGGCCTCAATCTCACGATTCCGCACAAGGTCGCCGCGCTCCCGATGCTGAAAAAGATTTCGCCCGAGGCGGAAATCATCGGCGCGGCGAACACGCTCGCGCGCGACGACGCGCTCGGCGGCTGGCGCGGCGAAAACACGGACGGACGCGGGTTCGCGCGCGCGGCGGAAATGAGCCTCGGCGTGAAGCTCGCGGGAACGCGCGTCGTGCTTCTCGGCGCGGGCGGCGCCGCGCGGGCGATCGCCGCGACCGCGCTCGCGCAGGGCTGCGCCTCGCTCACGATCGTCAATCGTTCCCGCGACCGCGCCGAAGCCCTCGCCCGCGCCCTTTCCGGGAATTCCGGGGAAGCGACTTTCCAGTCGCTTCACGAAAACCCCTCCAAGGAAATTTCCTTAAACCGGATTCCGACAAGCGACAAGAATGTCGCTTCCCCGAAAAGCGTTCCTGTTTTTTACAATCCTCTCAAAGAAACAGACCACTCCCGCGCAAATCTTCCGCATTGGGCGCAGGGCGAAACCGCATGCTTCGCGACATTCCGCCTTGCGGACTCGCTCCCGCAGGAAAAACTCGACGCGCTCGCGCACGAACGGTCCGCTTGGTCCGACGCGCATCCGAAACCTTGGAGCGACGCGGAATTCGACGATTACAGAGAAAATTTCGTCGTCAGAGTCCAGAAATGGCTCGACGCGAACCACGGCTCCTGCGTTCTTCGGGAACGCGAAAACCGCAAAATCGTCGAGAACGCGCTGCAGCATTTCGACGGCGACCGTTATCGGCTTTACGCGTTCGTCGTGATGCCGAATCACGTTCATGTATTGTTCGCTCCGTTCGGAGAAAACAAAATTCCGGAGATTCTGCGTTCGTGGAAGGGATTTTGCGCGCGGGAAATCAACAGACGCCTCGGAAGCGCGGGAACACTTTGGCAAAAAGAATCCTGGGACACGCTGATTCGCGACGAAACGCATTTCGCGCGAGTCATGAAATATATGCGCTACAACAGTCCGGAGCTTTTTAGGAATGTGCAGGACGCCCTTTCCGGGGATTCCGGGGAAGCGACTTTCCAGTCGCTTCATGAAAACCCCTCCAAGGAAATTTCCTTAAAACGGATTCCGACAAGCGACAAGAATGTCGCTTCCCCGAAAATTTCCGTTCTTTCTCCTGACGAAATCCGCGATTTCCGCGGCGAGGGAAAAACGCTCGTCGTGAACGCCACTCCGCTCGGGCTGAAGCCCGGCGACCCGTCGCCGTTCCCGCCGGAACTCTTCCGCGACGGCTTCGCCGCCTACGACACCACCTACGGCGCGCACGTTCCCGCGCTCGTCGCCGCCGCACGGGAACGCGGTGTTCCCGCCGCCGACGGCCGCGCCATGCTCGCCTGGCAGGGCGCCCTCGCCTTCGAGCTCTGGAACGGCGTTCCCGCCGCCGACGCCTTCCCCGTCATGTTCGCCGCGATTTCCTGAACCGCGGGATTTTCCCGCAATCCCGCGGACTGCGAAAAACAAAGAAGTCACGAGGCGTCCCTCGTGACTTCTTCGGATTCGCGTTTCCGTCTCTTACGCTTTTTTGCGGAAGATGACCGTCGCGAGCGGCGGGAGCGCGATTTCGACGGAGTTCGGGCGGTCGTTCCACGGCTTGGCTTCGGAATCGACGCCGCCGAAATTGCCCTGTCCCGAACCGCCGTAGCATTCGGCGTCGGAATTGAACACTTCGTCCCAATGCCCTTCCGCGGGAACGCCGACGCGGTAGGTGCGCGCGACCGGCGTGAAGTTGCAGAGCACGACCCAGAGCGTCTTGCCGTCGAGGCTCTTGCGCACGTAGGAGAGCACGGAATTGTCGCCGTCGTTCGCGTTGATCCACTCGAAGCCGCGGTAATCCTGGTCGAGCGCGGCGATTTCCGGCGATTCCTTGTAGAGCTTGTTCAGATCGCGCACGGCGTTCTGCACGCCCTTGTGGTCCATGTACTGGAGCAGATGCCAATCGAGCGAGCCGTCGTATTTCCATTCGTGCGACTGGCCGAACTCGCCGCCCATGAAGAGCGTCTTCTTTCCGGGCCAGGTCCACATGTAGCCGAGCAGCGCACGCAGGTTCGCGGACTTGCCGGACATGTCGGGCTGCGGCATCTTGTTGATCAGCGAGCATTTCCCGTGGACGACCTCGTCGTGCGAAAGCGCGAGCATGAACTTTTCGGAATACTGGTAGAGCATCGCGAACGTCAGCTTGTTGTGGTGGTACTTGCGGTTCAGCGGATCCTCCTTCATGTAGGCGAGCGTGTCGTGCATCCAGCCCATCGCCCATTTGAAGTCGAAGCCGAGCCCGAAATCCTTGGTCGGGCGCGTGACGCCCGCGAACGAAGTCGATTCTTCCGCGATCGTGATCGCGCCCGGGTGGTACTGGTGCACGACGTCGTTCACGGTGCGCAGGAACTCGATCGCCTCAATGTTCTCCTTGCCTCCGTAGCGGTTCGGAATCCATTCCCCGTCCTTGCGGGAATAGTCCAGATAAAGCATCGCCGCGACGGCGTCCACGCGCAGACCGTCCACATGGAAGCGGTTGATCCACGAGAGCGCGGAGCCGATCAGGAAGCCGCGCACTTCGCAGCGGCCGAAATTGAAGAGCAGCGTGCCCCAGTCCGGCTGCGCGCCCTGGCGCGGGTCGGCGTGGTCGTAAAGGTGCGTGCCGTCGTAGCCGGAAAGCGCCCAGTCGTCGCGCGGGAAGTGCGCGGGCACCCAGTCGATGATGACGCCGATGCCGTTCGCGTGCAGCGTGTCCACCATCGCCATGAAGTCCTCCGGCGTGCCGTAGCGGCAGGTCGGCGCGTAGAAGCCCGTGACCTGGTAGCCCCACGACGGCGGGAACGGATATTCCGTCGGCGGGAGCATTTCGACGTGCGTGAAGCCCATGTCCTTGCAGTATTTCGCCAGCTCGACGCCGAGCTCGCGGTAGTTGAGCGGGCGGTTGTCCTCTTCGGGAACGCGCTTCCACGAATCGAGGTGCATTTCATAGACGGAGACGGGCTTTTCCTGCCAGTTCGTCTTGTCGCGCGCGGCGATCCACGCGGCGTCCTTCCAGGAAAATCCGGAGACGTCGCGGACGATACACGCGTTGTTCGGCGGCGGCTCGAACGAAATCGCGTAGGGGTCGATCTTGCAGTACGGCGTCGGGTCGTACTGATTCAGCAGCTCGAACTTGTATTTCGCGCCCGCGGAAACGCCGGGAATGAAGATCTCCCAGATGCCGGACGCGCCGAGCATGCGCATCGGGTGGTAGCGCCCGTCCCAGCCGTTGAAGTCGCCGACCACGGAAACGCGCCGCGCCGACGGCGCCCACACCGCGAACGAGACGCCCTTCACGCCGCCGATCTCGCGCACGTGCGAGCCGAGCTTTTCGTACACGCGGTGGTCCGTGCCCTGATTGATCAGATAAAGATCGCTGTCCGTGATCGTCGGCAGGAAGCAGTACGGATCCGCGATTTCCGAACGCGTTCCCGCGTAGCTCTCGACAAGCAGACGATAGCCGAAAAGCTCCTTCGTGCGCGGATACCACGCTTCGAAAAATCCGTCCTCGGAAAGGCGCGTCATCGCCGTCGCCTTGCCGGTCTTGAGATTCTTTACGGAAACGGCCTTCGCGTCGCGCAGATAAGCGCGCACGACGACGCCCTGCTTGCCGTCCACGGTCGCCTGGTGCATGCCCAGGAAATCATGCGGATGCGACTGAACGACGCCGGTGAAGGACTGAAGTTCTGCTTCGGAGATAATCATATTTTTTTGAAAACAGTGGGGTTGACGAATGAGGGGATTTTCGGTTGACGCGCTTTCCGCGCGAACCCGGGCGCTGCGCCCGAATCGTCGCGTATTCTGCGCGGGAACGTCCGCACTTTCAACGAAAAAAGATTCCGCGTTCCCGAGCCCGCGCCGAGCCGTTCCCGCACGAAACTTTTTCGCTTGCGCGGGAACGTCCTTTCCTTATCTTGCGCGGCAACATGACGAAAAGAAGACAGCCCCACGACTTTTCATGAAATCCATCGTTCTTCCCGCCGCCGCGCTCGCGCTCGCCGCGTCCGCGTTCCCGTCGCCTGAAGCCCGCGCCGAAAATCTCGTCCAATACTGGGCGGACGGCGTGAGCACGGAGGGCGGCTGGCTCGACGGCCTGCAGTATCCGAATCACTGCTGGGCGGCGTGCTGCTCGAACATGCTCGCGTGGTGGCAGGACCGCCTCGCGGAAAAATACGTGCTGCCGGCGGGCGTTCCCCGCACGAACGAAGAACTGAAGGCGTGGTATTACACGAATTACGGGAGCATTCAGGGCGGACAGCTTCCCGCTTACGGGCTCATGTGGTATTTCGGGCAATACTATCCGAACCTGAAGACGGATCGGTTCGATCCGATGGCGTCGCCCTATTACCAGAACTACGTCCAATCCAACGCGGACGAAATCACGACGAGCCTCGTCGCCAATTTCAGCACCGGGAAAACGCTTGCGGCGCTCAGCTCCACCTCTCACGCCGTGACGCTCTGGGGCATCGAATACGATTCGGATTCCGGGAAGATTACGCGCGGCTGGATTACGGATTCCGACCCGACTCAAGGCGATACCGCCGCGCTCGAAGTCGCGACGGCCGTTTACGACGCGAACGGGAATTTTTCGTTTCAGTGCATGGTCTACAATCCGGAAACGGGCGCGACCAACGTCGCGGGCGCACACGACATCTACGAAATCTGCTACATCAATTACGACGACGGGCATCTGCTCGACGCGTACGGCACCCCCGCGTTCACGGCGATTCCGGAGCCGTCGGCGTTCGGGCTGCTCGCGGGAACGCTCGCGCTCGCCCTCGCGGGAACGCGACGCCGCAGGCGGAAAAAAGCTTAAAGTTCAAGGCTTAAAGCTTAAAGAATCGCTTCCGCGATACACCGTTCCCGCGGGGCAGTTGCGCTTTTCAAGCGCGTGTTCTTTTTGCGGGTCCAGCCCTAGGCGGCGTCGCCGCATGGGGTTATTTTGTTCCGCATTTCATGCGGGAACATGGGAGCGAAGACATTCCCGCCTTCGTTCCCACGGCGGACGATTTTCTGCGGACGAACTTTCGTCGCGCGGCGTCCGCGCGTTCCCGCGGCGGGCAAGCGGGACGCTCGCCCTCCTTTCCGCCGCCGCCGCGCGCGGCTCAGGTGTTGTTCTTGAGCTGGCGCGCGGTCGGTTTCTTCACGGTGACGTCGAGCGTCTGCGTGCCGATTTTTTCGCCGGAAATCTTCAGCGTCGCCTTGCCCGAGGAATCGCGCTTCGAGCGCAGAATCACCTGCACGAGCCCATTGAACGCCTTCAGCTCCGCGCCCTTCATCGAATCGTGGTCCGTCTGCGAGCCGTTGCACACGCCGACGATTTCCGCCGGGCCCGTCACCGAAAACTTGAACTTGTTCGACGCCGTCGGCACGACGCGCCCCTTCGCGTCCGTGACCGCGATCTTCACGTAGGAGAGGTCGCGCCCGTCGCCGAGGATTTCCGTGCGGTCCGCCTCGGCGGCGAACTTCGCGGGCGCGTCCGTGGTCTCGACAACGTCCTCCGCCCACTTTTTGCCGTTCTTGTAAACGACGACCTTGAGCGTTCCCGGCGCGTATTTCACGTCCATCCACGTGAGGCGGAAGCGTTCCCGCAGATCGCCGTTCATGTCTTTTCCGGAGAGCGGCGCGCCGGGCTTCTTCTCGCGCTTGCCGAGCGATTTCCCGTTCAGGAAGAGCTCCGCCTTGTCGCCGTTCGTGTACACGAAGACGGGCGTCGTCTTGCCCTCGCGCAGGCCCTTCCAGTTCCAGTGCGGCAGGATGTGCGCCATCGGCTTGTCGGGAATCCAGTGCGCGCGGTAGATGTACGTGCGGTCCTTCCAGAAGCCGCACAGATCGACGATGCCGAAATACGACGAGCGCGCGGGCGAGCCCTGCCGCTTGAGCGCCTCCATCTCCGCCTTCATCTTTTCGAGATCCTTCGCGGGCGCGTCGCGGAAATCGTTTTCCGGCTTGCGGCCGAGGTTCCACGGCGTAGGCTCGCCGAGGTAGTCGAAGCCCGTCCACACGTATTCGCCCGCGCAGCGCGGCTCGTCCTCGAGCGCGCCGAACTCCACGTCGGGCGCGTACGACCAACCGGGCGCGTAGAGCCCGTAGTCGCTCACCTGGCACGTCGCGATGTTGTCGCAGAAATTGCGCCGCCAGAACGGCTCGAAATTACACGTCGAACTCCTTGCCGAAGCCGTTCCACGACGCGCTGAGGTCGTTGCAGCCGACGGTGACGGGGCGCGTCACGTCGTATTTCTTGAAGAGCTTCACGAGCTCGCGCGCGATCGCGGGACCGTCGGGCTTGCCCTGCTCTTCGATTTCGTTGCCGGCGGACCACGCGATCACGCACGGGTGGTTGCGGTCGCGCAGCACGAAATTGCGCACGTCGCGTTCCCGCCAGTCGTTCCAAAAGAGATTGTAGCCGTTCGCCTTGCCTTCCTTGGTGTATTTCCAGCAGTCGAAAAGCTCCGCGTCCACGAGAATGCCCATGCGGTCGCAGAGCTCGAGCAGCTCGGGCGCGGGCGGGTTGTGCGAGGTGCGGATGGAGTTCGTGCCGAAGCTCTTCAGCACCTCGATCTGGCGCTCGATCGCGCGCTTGTGCACAGCGCCGCCGAGCGGCCCGAGGTCGTGGTGCTGGCACACGCCCCTGATTTGCACGCGGCGACCGTTCAGAAAAAAGCCGTCGGTCTTCCATTCCGCCTTGCGCACGCCGAAGACGGTGTCCTTGCGGTCGGTCATCTGCCCGTCGAGCAGAATCGTCGTGCGCAGCACGTAGAGCGACGGCGCAACCACGTCCCAGAGCTTCGGCGACGGGAGCGTCGCCTCCACGTCGATCGTCGCGGACGCGCCCGCGGGAACGGTCTTCGCCGGAGACTGGCGCGACGCGAGCGGCGCCTTCGCGCCCCCGAGCGGATAAATCTCCTGCAGCACTTCGACCTTCGCCGGCGCCGAGGATTTGTTGACGACGGTCGTCTCGGTCGCGATCTTCGCGCTGCTCGCCTTGAGCTCCTTCGGCGGCTTCTTGTCGTTGATCTTCGGCAGGCCGTCGATCTTCGGCGTCGTCACGAAGACGCCCCAATTCTCGATGTGCACGGGATTCGATTCCGTGATCCACGTGTGGCGGTAAATGCCCGCGCCCGGATACCAGCGCGTGGAGTTCGGCAGATTTTCCGCACGCACGGCGACGACGTTCGTGCCGCCGAATTTCAGAAAGTCCGTGATGTCCACGCGGAACGAGTTGTAGCCGTATTTCCACTCGCCCGCGAGCTTGCCGTTCACGTACACCTGCGGCGTCATCATCACGCCGTCGAAATCGAGATAAAAGCGGTTGCCCTTCGACGCCGCGGGAACGCTGAAGTCCTTGCGGTACCAGCCGACGGCGTTCCACGGGAGCGAGGCGGTCTGGTTCGGCAGCTGCGGCAAGAAGCGGCTCTCCACGCCCCAGTCGTGCGGCAAGTCGAGCTTGCGCCACTTGCCGTCGGCATAACCGGGCTTGGCGGCCTCCGCGCCGGGATCGTTCGGCGCGAGGCAGTCGGCGTGCCCGCCGAACTTGGCGAACTTCCAGCCGAAGTCGAACGTCTCGCGCTGCGAATACTTCACGGGCGCCGCCGCGAGCGTTCCCGCGAACACACAGGACGCGATCAGCGAAAAGGAAAGGGGCTTGAACGATTTCATGTCCCAAAATCTACCGAAACCCCCTCCCGCCGTCAAAGCTTTTGGACGCGTTCCCGCCGCCGGAGCCGAGCCTCCCGAACGCGGATTTTTGACCACGGAAAAGCACGGAAGTCTCCACGGAAAACAAGCGGAGCGAACGCCGTCCCGAAACGTCGCGGCGAAAAGCGCCCGCCTCCGAAACGAATTCCGAATTTTCTCCCCGCGTTCCCGCGACAAAAAAAACGCCCCCGCGGATCGCTCCGCGGGGACGCCAACACACACTATGAAAAAGTGACGAACGCTTAGAGACGCGGTATTTCCGCCTCTTTAAGCTTTAAGCCTTAAACTTTAAGCTTTTCTCCGGCGGCGACGCGTTCCCGCCAACGCCAGCGCGCCCAAGCCCGCCAGCAGCCCGAACACCGACGGCTCGGGAATGGCGATATAGGAAAAGCCCAAATCCGCGACCTTCGTGTTGGTCAACGGATAAAGGGAGCTCCATCCCGGAGCACCGATTCCTATGGAATATTTTTCGCGTTCAGCCTCCACAGAATCCCAATTCATACCCTTCCCGTCACCCGTTCCGCTCCAATTGAGAACCGTTCCCGCAACAGACACCCCATCAAGAGAAATCGTGGTTTCACCGTCTTTTTTCAAAGAAAACGAAACTGTCTGCCACGTTCCCGCCGTCAACACCTGAGAACTCTTATCCGCATTATACCCATTGCCGCGAGCAAACGTTAACGTGCCGCTCTGCGTGACCCCGAGCGTAACTCCCGTTTCTTTCTTTCCGATGTGAAGAATCGAATCGACAGAGTCCGTTCCGCTCCAATTCAGCAACGCGTTAAACGTAAGAATTCCCTTTCCGTCGTATGCAGCTTTAATGGCATCGTAGAGAATCGAAGTTCCAACTTCGTAGAACGTTCCCGAAGTAAGAACTGTTTTTTCCACGCCCGCGATAGTTTCCGTCGTCGTCGAGAACGAGCCGCCCGTCGAAGAACCGCCCAACTGAGCCCCCGACGCAGAAAAATCCCACATGAAAGAATAATCTTCCGAGGCGTTAGTAATGCCCCCCCCCCGTATGTAAATCGTCAAGAAGCGAATTTTCGCCCGGAAAACATTTTTTCTTTGACCTTATTATCATCATTTCGAATTTGGGGGAGAAGGCGTTCCCGCCTTCGTTCCCGCGACGGGCGATTTCCCGAGGGCTCGTTTTCCCCGCGCGGCGTTCCCGCGCCCCGCGACGAAGACGCGGACGTCTTCGCCACCAGGCGCCGGACAAGCGAACCGCTCACCTTCCAAATCCGCGAAATCCGCGGGGTGATTTTCCGTGCCCCGCGTTCCCGCGGTTCACGCCTTTTTCGGCGCTTTGCCGTCGTCGGGACGCGGGAAGAGAATCGCCTTTTCGCCGCAGGTCCTGCCGACGAGAACGTCGCTCCACGTCTGCGCGCCGTCGAATTTTTCCGCGGGCGCGGCGCCGAAGAGCGTCTGAATCTTCGCGGCGATGCCGGGCATGACGGGCGTCACGGCGACGGCGACGAGGCGCAGGCCTTCCGCCATGGTCGCGAGCGACGTCTCCATCTTCGCGCGGTCGGCGGGATCGGCGGATTTCGCCAGCTTCCACGGCGCGCGCTCGTTCGCGTAGCGGTTCAGCTCGCGCACGAAATTCCAGAGCACGTCGAGCGCGGTGTGGAACTGGAAGTCCGCCGCAAGCGCGTGATACTGGCGCGCGGTCGTTTCCCAGAGTTCGCGGAGATTCTTTTCGAGCGGCTCGTCCACGCTCGCCGCGGGAAGGACGCGACCGCAGTAGTTGCCCGTCATGTTGAGCACGCGGTTGACCATGTTGCCGAGGTCGTTGGCGAGGTCGCTCTTGTAGCGCGACATGTAGAGCGCTTCGGAGTATTCGCTGTCCTGGCCGACGTTCATTTCGCGGATGACGAAATAGCGGAACGCGTCGGCGCCGAGTTCGCGCATCAGCTCGATCGCGGATTTTTCCTGCGGCGCGTCGGCGTCCGCGGCGGTCTTCGTCTTGGAAACCTTGCGGCCCGCGGAAAGCCACCAGCCGTGGGCGACGATCTTTTTCGGCAGCTCAATCCCGAGCGCGTGCAGCATGATCGGCCAATAGACGGCGTGCGGCGGGACGAGAATGTCCTTGCCGATGACGTGGATGTCCGCCGGCCAGCAGCCTTTTTCGAGCGAGGCGGAATAGTAGTTCGTCAGCGCGTCGAACCACACGTAGGTGACGAAATCCTTGTCGAACGGCAGCTCGATGCCCCAGGCGAGGCGCTCCTTCGGGCGCGAAATGCAGAGGTCCGAAATCGGCTCCTTGAGGAATTCGACGACGTTTTTCTGTCGGAACGCGGGGAAGATGAAGTCCGGATTTTCTTCGAGATATTTACGGAGCCAGTCCTGATGCTTCGCGAGGCGGAAGAAGTAGTTGGATTCGGTGATTTCGATGACTTCGCCGAAGAGCTCCGGCCACGAGCCGTCGGGCAGCCTGTCCTTTTCGAGCACGAACTGCTCCTGGCGGATGCTGTAGAAGCCCTTGTAGTCCGCCTTGTAGATTTCGCCGGCGTCGTAGAGTTTCTGCAGGAGCTCCTGCACGACCTTGACGTGGCGCGGCTGCGTCGTGCGGATGTAGTCGTCGTTGGAGATCGCGAGCTCGCGGCAGAGATCCTGGAAGAGCACGGCGACGCGGTCGCAGCATTCCTGCGGCGTGATGCCGAGCTTCTGCGCGTTCTGTTGGACCTTCTGCCCGTGCTCGTCGAGTCCCGTCAGAAAATGCGCGTCCTCGCCGTTCATGCGGCGGAAGCGGACGATGACGTCGGAAAGCACTTTCTCGTAGGCGTGTCCGAGGTGCGGAGCGCCGTTGGCGTAGTCGATCGCGGTTGTCAGATAAAAAGGCTTGCTCATGGTGATTGCTTCGATGACGAAAAATTTTACGAAAGAATTTCGCAAGACGATACGCCGCCGCCCGCGTTCCCGCGAGAAAATTTTGCCCGCGCCGTCCGCGCGTTCCCGCGGAGAGCGAAGCGCGCTCGCCGCGCGTTTTGGCTTTAAGCCGCAATCCCGAGGCATTAGATTCTGCGCATGGCTAAAAAATCTTCGACGACGAAAACCGCGCCCGCGCGCAAGGAACAGGCGACCTGGGGCGGCAGATTTTCCCAGGGACCCGCGGAGCTGATGCTCCGCTTCGGCGAAAGCGTCTCGTTCGACGCGCGGCTCGCGCCGTTCGACGTCGCCGGGAGCAAGGCGCAGGCGAAGATGCTCGCGCACGTCGGCATCATTTCGAAAAAGGAATGCGCGGACATCGTGCGCGGGCTCGACGCGATTCTCTCCGAAATCGAGGCGGGGCGATTCGAGTGGAACATCGCGCTCGAGGACGTGCACATGAACATCGAGCAGGCGCTCACGAAGCGCGTTCCCGCCGCCGCGAAGCTGCACACCGCGCGCTCCCGCAACGACCAGGTCGCGACCGACATGCGCCTGTTCTTCAAGGACGCGTGCGCGAAGATCTTCGAAAAGCTCGGCGCGCTGATGAACGCGCTGCTCGACTTCGCCGAGAAGAATCAGACCGTCTACGTTCCCGGATTCACGCACCTGCAGCGCGCGCAGCCCGTGTCCGTCGCGCACCACGCGCTCGCCTACGTCGAAATGTTCTCGCGCGACCGCGAGCGCTTCGCGGCGGTGTTCGACCACGCGAACTGGTCGCCGCTCGGCTCGGGCGCGATCGCGGGAACGACGCTGCCAATCGACCGCGAATTTTCCGCGCGCGAAATGGATTTCGTGGACGACCGCGGGAACGCGCGCGTCACGCGCAACAGCATGGACGCCGTCTCCGACCGCGACACGTTCATCGAATTCGCGGCGGCGTGCGCGCTCTGCGGCGTGCATTTTTCGCGCATCGCCGAAGACCTGATCCTGTGGAACACGGCGGAGTTCGGCTTCGTCGCGCTGCCCGACGCGTTCACGACGGGCTCGTCGCTCATGCCGCAGAAAAAGAATCCGGACTCGCTCGAACTGCTCCGCGGCAAATCCGCGCGGCTGCATGGCAATCTCGCCGCGCTCGTCACGATGGTCAAGGGACTGCCGCTCACCTACAACCGCGACCTGCAGGAAGACAAGCCGCCCGTGTTCGACTCGTTCGACACGGTGATGATCGCGCTCGACGTGCTGCGCGAAACGCTCGCGGGCGCGTCCATGCGCACGGACCGCTGCGCCGCCGCCGTCGCCGACCCGCTGCTACTCGCGACGGACGTGGCGGACTACCTCGTGCGCGCGGGCGTGCCGTTCCGCGAGGCGCACCACGTCGTCGGGCACCTCGTCGCGCTCGCGGAAAAGACGGGAACGCCGCTGAACGCGCTGCCGTTCGACGCGGTGAAGACGATCCACCCCGCGCTAAAGCCGGACTGGGTCAAGGTCTTCGACCTGAAGACGGCGATGGCGTCGCGGGAACGCGTCGGCATGCCCGGCCCGAAGCAGGTGAAGAAGCAGCTCGCCGCCTGGCGCAGAAAGCTCGCCTGAGCGCTCCCGCCGCGGAGCGTTCCCGCGCGCGCGGCGTCAGACGGTCTTCAGGAAGTCGAGGAGGTCGAGCGCGAATTTTTCGCCGACGCCTTCGACGGAGAGGAGCTCGTCGAGCGTCGCCGCCTTGAGGCGCGGGATCGTGCGGAAGCGCGCGAGCAGAGCCGCCTTGCGGCGTTCGCCCAGCCCGGGCATTTCGTCGAGCACGGATTCGCGGATTTTGCGGGAACGCAGGTCGGCGTTGTAGGTGTTCGCGAAGCGGTGCGCCTCGTCGCGCAGGCGCTGCAGCAGGCGCAGCGCGGGCGAGTCGTCGGGCATTTTGAGCGGCGCGCGCCCGTCGTGGAAGATCACGTATTCCTCGCGCTTCGCCATGCCGATCATCATGGGCGGGGCGATTCCGATTTCGCCGAACGCCTCGAGCGCGGCGTGCACCTGGCCGAGCCCGCCGTCGATGACGACGAGGTCGGGCATCGCGCGGCCTTCGCGGTGCAGGCGCGAGTAGCGGCGGAAAATCGTTTCGTGCATGGAGCGGAAGTCGTCGTTGCCGACGTAGCCCTTGATGCGAAAGCGGCGGTATTCGTTTTTGTCCGGCAGCCCGTCGCGGAAATGCACGCAGGAGGAGACGACGAACGTTCCCGAAATGTGCGAGATGTCGAAGCACTCCATCGTGCGCGGGAGTTTTTCCATGCCGAGCATTTCGCCGAGCAGGCGCACGGCCTCTTCGGGCGCGGTCGGGTCGGGGAGCGGATTCCCGCGGGCGAAGCGGCGGGATTTCTCGAGCGTCGTCTCGATCGCGGCGATGCGGTCGCGGAGCGCGGCGGCGCGCTCGTAGTCGCGCGTTTCCGCGGCCTGCGCCATCTCGGCGCGGAGGCGTTCGACCTCCTCGCGGTCGCGCCCTTCGAGAAAATCGCACGCGGCGTCCACGCGGGAACGGTATTCGGCTTCGCTCACCTCGTTCGCGTGCCCGTAGATCTCGGCGCGCGCGTCGTCGTAGAGCCGCCAGCGGCCGTCGTCGAGCCGGCGCGGGTGCGCGTCGCCGAGCAGCACGCCGAATTTCTTGCGCAGCTGCGCGAGCGTGCGGCGCACGCCCGTCGTGTGCGGGAACGGCCCGAAATAGCGCGCCTTGTCGGTGGCGCGCACGCGCACGAGGCGGAACACGGGCAGCGCCGCGCCGAGATCGACGCGGATCTGGATGAACTGCTTGTCGTCGGTGAAAAGCGTGTTGTATTTCGGCTTGAGCTCCTTGATGAGGCGACCTTCGAGCAGAAGCGCCTCCGTCTCCGAGCGCACGACGTGAAACTCGAAGTCGGCGATCAGCTCGACGAGCATTCTGATCTTCGGCCCGAGCAGCGGCCGCCGCCCCGGCTGAAAATACGTGGAGACGCGGTTCTTGAGGTTCTTCGCCTTGCCGACGTAGATGATCGTGCCGAGGCGGTCCTTCATCAGATAGACGCCGGGCTTGCGCGGGAGCGCGCGCACCTTCGCCTTCAGCGACTCCTCATTTTTCCCGAACATCGGCGGGAACGCTCCAATCGCCCCAAAGCCGCGCGACGGCGGATTTTTCGACCCAGCCTTCGGCGTTCCCGCCGAAACGGATCAGACATTGCCCCGAGCGCTCGCCCGCGACGCGCACGGGCGTTCCCGCGGCGAGCGTCGCGACGGCGCGCGCGGACGCGTCGTCGAGCACCGGCAGGTCGCGGACGACGAGTCCGTCGGCGAGCACGACCGCCGCGTCCGCGTCCCTGAGCGCCGCGCGCTGTATCCAGAAATTGAATGCGCCGAAGGCGAGCAGCGCCGCGCCGAGCGCGAGCGCGGGAACGCGACGCCTCCGCAGAAACGCCGCGCCGAACGCGCACGCGGAAAATCCGACGACGGCGAAGAGCGTCCACGCCGTCGGCGAAAACGAGTCGCGCAGCGCCGCGAACGCGTCGAGCGGCGTCTTCACTTCGCCGAGCGGCGGCAGCCCGAGCCGGAAGCGCGCCGCGTTCAGATTCGCGACGACGTCCCCGCGGCCGACGTCCAGCCGGCGCGCGCGCTCGAAGCAGACGAGCGCCGCGGCGTTCTTCCCCTGCGCGAAACACGCGTCGCCGAGGTCGAACCAGACGTCCGCGGCGAACGGCGCTTCGGCGGCGAGCGCGGCGAATCCGCGTTCCGCCTCGGCGAAATCGCCGCGCGCGTAGGCGTCTTCCGCCGCGGAAATCTTCGACGCGGTCTCGCTTTCCGCGCGCAGTTCGCCCGAAAACGCCGCCGTTCCCGCGAGCGCGGCGACGAGCACGAACGCGCCCGAGCGCACCGCCCGCACGACGACCGCGCGGAATTTCTCGAAATGCGCGCAGCGCGCCTTCGGCAGATAGCCCGCCTTTTCCGCCTCGTCGAGCACTTCGGCGAGCTCGGCGTTCGCGCGGCGCACGTCGTCGCGGATCGCGTCCGCGCTCGCGGCGCCTTTCGCGTCGGCGAGCCAGTCGCTCACGTCCTCGCGCACGAGCGCGTCGAAATCTTCCGGCGTCGCGGCGGCGAGCTTCTTCAGCAGCGCGCCTTTGCGGGCGCGGGCGCGGCGGCGGCGTTCACGCGCGGGATCGGCGCGTTCCCGGCGCGCGCGGAACCGCGCGAGCGCGAAGGCGAGCGGCGCGACGACGAACGGCAGCGCCCAGAGCGCGAGCGCGGCGCGCCCCGGCGGCGTCTTTCCGCGCGCGAGCGTCTCCGGCGTCAGCGGGCGGATGTAGGCGACGGCGTCCGCGGCGGCGTTCACGCGCGTCTCCGCGTTTCCGGCGGCGGGAGGCGGCGGCGCGGCGAGCGTTCCCGAGACGGCGGGCGCCGCGAGCGCGCGGTTCTCCTCGACCGAAAAAATCTTTTCCGCGGTCGTCAGCGCGTAGTCGCCCGTCGCGGGATTCAGCGTCGCGAAGGTCAGCGAGACCTTGCGCTCGCCGGGCTCGAGCGGAATCAGCATCAGCCGCACGCGCGTCTCGCGCTCGGCGGCGTTCCCGTCGGCGGCGGGCGCCTCGGAAATCTCCGCCGGATACGTGCGGAAGCCGGGCACGGACGGTTCCGGCGCGACGAGCCCCGACGCGTTCCCGCGGATCTTCAGATCCAGATAAAGCGGCTCGCCGCACTTGGCGGCGTCCGAGGAAAATTCCCAGTCCGGCGCGTTTTCGGAAACGATCCCCAGATCCGTCGCGCCCGCGGGAACGGGCGGGCGCGCGCGCACGACGACGTCCTTCAGCTCGCCCTTCAGCGGCACGGGAACGACGGCGCTCCCGCCGGGAAACGCCGCCGCGCGCATCTGCAGTCCGCCGAAAAACGGATCGCCGGCGAACGGGTCGCGCGCGCTCCCGTCATCGAAAACGCAGTCCGCCGACGCGGAAAACGCCGCCGTGAACGTGCCCGCCTTCATCGCGCGCAGGTCGAACGGAAAGATCGCCGCGTCGAAGCGCTCGCCGCGGAACGTCGCCGAGCTTTTCGCGTAGCCCTTTTCCGCCGCGACGAAGGCGTCCGCGCCGCCCGTGAGCGCGGGGCGCGACGTCGGCCGCGCGTCCAGCCCCGGCCGCGAGAGCACGCAGACGAGCACCGGAATCTCCTCGCCCACGAAATACGATTCGCGCGCGCCGTCCTGCGCCTGAACGACGAGAAAGACCGCCTCCGAGAGCGGCATCTCCGAGCCGTCCGCGCGCGTCAGCCCCGTCGAAAATTTGCCGACCGTGAATTTGAGCGGGCGCGTGAGGCGCTCGCCCTTCGAGGTCTCGACGCGGAACGCCGGGATTTCGATTTCGCCCGGCTTCGTGACCGTAAAGCCGAAGGTCTCCGCGCGCGTCGTCCTGCCGTTCACCCAGCTCGTCCGCGAGCCGCGCACGTTCGCGTGCCACGCGACACCGTCCACCGCCGGGAACGCGGGAACGCCGCGCAGGGATTCGCCGTCGTCGCAATAGACGACGAAGCTCGCCATGCGGTTTTCCGTGACGACGTTCGGGGAAATTCCGACGCGCAGCGCCTCCGCCGCCGAAGCGGGAAGCGCCCCGCAGAACAAAAACAAAACGGCGAACCCGAGCGCCGTTCCGAATCTTCTGAAAAGCCTCATATTCTGCCGTCAGTATGCAACAAAACCCCGACGGCGGGAACGGAAAATTTTCGGTCCTCCGCTTTCGCGGGCTCCGCGCGCGCCGCCTTCCGCCTTTTTGTTTTTACAGGCGGGGCGGGCGCGGCTACATTTTTCCGCATGTTCACAGGATTAGTGGAAACCACGGGAACGGTCGTTTCGCTGACGCGGGCGGAAAACGGCGTCTGGCGGCTCGTCGTCGACGCGCCGTGCTTCGCGGGAACGCTCGCGCTCGGCGACAGCGTCGCGAACAACGGCTGCTGCCTCACCGTCGTCGAGACGGCGGGAACTCGGCTCGGCTTCGACCTGCTCGACGAGACGCTGCGGAAGACGTCGTTTTCGCTGCTCAAGCCCGGTTGCGCCGTGAATCTGGAGCGCAGCCTGAAGGCGGACGCGCGGCTCGGCGGTCACTTCGTTTCCGGGCACGTGGACGCGACGGGCGAAATCGTCTCGCTGGCGCGGGAAGGCGCGAATTTCCGTCTGCGCGTGCGCCCGCCGGCGCAATTCCGCAAGTACCTGGTCTACAAGGGCAGCATCGCCGTGGACGGCATTTCGCTGACGGTCGCCGAGCTCGACGACGCGGCGGGAACGTTCGACGTGTGGCTGATTCCGCACACGATGGCGGAGACGAACCTGCGGGAACGCCGCGCGGGCGAGCCCGTGAATCTCGAATTCGACATTCTGGCGAAATACGTCGAGCGCATCGGCCTTTTCGCCGACGCGCCCCGCGGCTGAATCTCACGCCGATGCACGCGAGCCGAAACGCAGAGCTTTCCTCCGGACCGAACCTGATTCTCACGGGATTCATGGGGACGGGGAAATCCACGCTCGGGCGCGCGATCGCGCAGGCGTGGAAACGGCCGTTCCGCGACACGGACAAGATCATCCAGGAGCGCGAAGGACGGACGATTCCGGAAATCTTCGCGCAGGACGGCGAGGCGGCGTTCCGCGGGCTCGAAAAGCGCTGCGTCGAGGAATGGCTGCCCGAAAGCGGCGCCGTCATTTCGACGGGCGGCGGGATCGTGACGATTCCCGGGATCGCGGAGCGCCTGCGCGCGCGCGGCGTCGTCGTCGCGCTCTTCGCCTCTCCGGAGACGATTCTCGAACGCACGCGCGCGAACAAAAACCGCCCGCTCCTGCAGTGCGAAGACCCGCTCGCGCGCATCCGCGAACTGCTCGCCGCTCGGGAACGCGCCTACATGCGCTCCGGCGTGAACGTGCTCACCGACCGGCGCCCGCTCGAGGAGCTCGTCGCCATCGTCACGCGCGTCTATCGCGCCGCCCTCCGCGCGCGGGAACGCGAAACGCGCTGAAGAATTTCCATGAAGACGTTATTCCAAAAAATCGCAGACCGGGAAATCCCCGCGAAATTCGTCTTCGAGGACGAACTCTGCTTCGCCATCGAGGACATCAACCCGCAGGCGCCCGTCCACGTGCTCGTGATTCCGAAGCGCGTCGTCGCGCGGCTCGGCGTCGCCGAAGAATCGGACGCCGCGCTGCTCGGGCACCTGCTCGTCGTCGCGGGAAAGATCGCGCGCGAGCGCGGGATCGACGCGACGGGCTTCCGCACGGTCGTCAACAGCGGCCGCGACGCGGGCGAAACCGTGCCGCACCTGCACGTGCACCTGCTCGGCGGGCGCGCGCTCGGCTGGCCTCCGGGCTGAAGAAGCGCGGCGAAAATCGCCGTTGACTTTCTCCCGAAAAATGTTGTGATGTTTCAACTTTCCAAATTTTTCAATTTATCACAGACCGAAATGGCCAACATCAAGTCAGCACAAAAGAACATTCGTAAATCCGCGACCAATGCGAAGCGCAACCGCTCCGTGAAGAGCCGCATCAAGTCCACGGCGAAAACCGCGAAGCAAGCCATCGCTTCGGGCGACGCGGAAGCCATCAAGGCGGTCGCGCCGCTCTGCGCCTCCGTCTTCGACAAGGCGACGAAGTCGGGCGTCATCCACCCGAACAAGGCCGCCCGCATGAAGTCCCGCCTCGCGAAGGCCGCGAACAAGGCGAAGGCCGCCGCGTAAGCTTCGCAGCATTTTCCGCTTTTCCGCGTTCCCGCGCCGCTCGTCCGTCGCGGGAACGTTTTTTTGAATCGCGCAGTTTCCGCCGTGCTCTCTTTTCCGCCGAACACGCTCCGCGCCGAAGCGACGCTGCTCCCCGTGATCTTCCGCGGGCGGGGCGTCGTCGCGCTCGCCAAGCCCGCCGGCGTTCCCGCGGACGAACATCCGTGGAACGCGGCGGGAACGCCGACGCTCTGCGGCGAACTGCGGAAACGCCTCGCGCAGAAGATCGCCTCGGCGGAAGCGCTCGGGCTGACGCGCCCCGCGGCGGTCGCGGCGCCGGACGCGGACTGCTCCGGCGCGACGCTGCTCGCCGACCGCGACGGCGGCGCGCTCGAATTCTGGCGCAACGCGCTCGGCTCGGAACGCCTGGCGTTCCGCTTCCTGCTGCTTTCCCGCGCGGCGCCGGGAACGCCCGACGCGTTCACGTGCGCGCTGCCCGTCGCGGCGCATTTTTCCGAAGCGCGCGCGCTCGTCTCGCACACGACGGGGAAAAAATCCGCGACGCGCTTCGAGCGGCTCGAAAAACTCGGCGCGTGGGAGCTTTGGCGCGCGGAAACGACTCTCCCGCGTCCGCACCAGATCCGGCTTCACGCGGCGGAAAGCGGGATTCCCGCCGTCGGCGACGCGCTTTACGGCGGCGCGCCCGCGGTTCTCGTCTCGGAACTGCGTCCGAAGAAGCGCCTCAACAAGGGCGACGACAAGGCGTTTTACGCGGCGCCCTGCGTGCATCTGGCGGAAATCGCGCCGTGCGGCGAGCTCGGCGTTCCCGCGTTCGACGGCGTCGTCGCGCCGCCGCCGAACGGCTTCGAAACGCTCTTGAAAAAACTCCGCGCGCGGTTTCAATGCGCGTCATGAAAACGAACCTGCTCGCGCCGCTGCTCTGCTTCGCCGCCGCTCTCGCCGCCTTCGCGGGAACGCCCGCCGACGCCGCCGCGCGCCCGGAAAAACGCCGCGTCGTCGCGACCTTCACCGTTCCCGCCGACTGGGCGCGCAACGTCGCCGGAGCGGGCGCGGACGTCGTTTCGCTCGTCCCTCCCGACGCCGACAATCACGCCTATTCGCCCTCGCCGGGCGACCTGAAGAAAATCCGCGAGGCGGACGTCATCTTCGCGATTTCGCCGCATTTCGAGACCTGGTTCGGCGCGCTCGTCCGCGAAGAGCTCCGGAAGAATCCTGAAAAATTCGTCTTCCTCGGCGAGCCTTTCGTCGCGGAAACGCACGCGGCGCACGCGCACGGAAACGCGCCCTGCGCGCACGGCGCCGAAGACCCGCATTTCTGGACGGATCCCGCGCTCGTCGCCGGGCACTGCGTGCCGCTCATCGAAAAAGCGCTCGGCGCGGACGGAAGCCGCTACCGCCGCGAGCTCGAAGCCTTCGTGCGCGAGGCGCGGGAAAAGCTCGCGAAAATCCCGCGGGAACGCCGCCGCTGCGTCACCTACCACAACAATTTTTCGCATTTCGCGGCGCGTTTCGGTTTCGAGATCGCGGGAACGATTCTCGACTCCGCGACGACGGAGGCGGCGGATCCGTCCGCGAAAAGGCTGGCGCGGCTCGCGGAAAAAATCCGGCGGGAACGCATTCCCGTCTTCGCGGACGCGACGGCGTCGCCGCGCCTGCCGCGCGTGCTGGCGCAGAACGCGGGCGTTCCCGCGCCGCGGACGCTGCGCGTGGACGCGCTCGGCGCGCCCGGCTCTCCCGCCGGCGACTACCTGGGCATGATGCGCGAAAACGTCGCCGCCCTCCTCGCCGCCTGCGCGGAATAGCGCGCGAAAATCAGCGGCGCTCTCATCGCCCGCGCGTGATCTGGCGGAGCGCCTCGTAGGTCGCGATGCCCGCCGCGGTGGAAAGATTCAGCGAGCGGAGCGTTTCCGCGGGCTGAGGAATCTTGATTTCGAAATCCTCGCCGACGAACGCGTGTAGCCACGCGGGAGCGCCGTGCCCTTCGTTGCCGAAGACGAGCCCGTCGCCGTCGCGGAACTCCGCGTCCCAAAGCCCCTTCTTCGCCTTCGTCGTGAGCAGCCACAGGCGCGTCGGCCGCTCCGGGAACGCCAGGAACGCGTCCCAGTTTTCGTGGTGCACGACGTCGAGCGACTTCCAGTAGTCCATTCCCGAGCGGCGCAGGTGCGCGTCCGTGATCGTGAATCCGAGCGGATGGATCAAGTGCAGGCGGGAACGCGTGATCGCGCACATGCGGCCGATGTTGCCGGTGTTCTGGGGAATTTCGGGATTGAAGAGGACGACGTGAAGCATCGGGAAAAAAGCTTAAAGTTGAGCGTTGAGAGTTGATTCGCGCAGGCGCGAGAAATTTTCCGTGGAGCATCAGGATTTTTCGGCGCTCCGGCGGACGATGCTTTTCCGCAGCCCGGAAAGCATAGCGGCGATTTCGCTGATTTTCGCGCGAAGCTCTTCCACCTCGGCGGCGGACAGAAGCCCGGCGTCTCCGGCGAGCACGACCTGACAAAAAACTTCCATGAGCGAGCCGTAAGCGATTTCCACGAAGCGGATCTGTTCCCGCGCCGTCGATCGGCTCATGCCTTCGGCAAGGTTGGAGCTCACGGAAACCGCGGCACGCCGCATCTGCGAAACCAGCCCGAATTGCTCCGTCTGCGGGAACGCGCGCGTGATTCCGTAAATCTCTTTGCTCAGTTCGCGCGACTTTTGCCACGCCTGCAGCTTCTCGAAATTAAAACTCCAAACCGACATGAATTCTTCTTTCTCTTTCCTTTGTTCAAACTTTCATCGCGCCCGCGCGAATCAACAGGCGGCGAAGCCGACGAATCAACTCTCAGCTCTCAACTCCCCCCCCCCCGTCAGCGCGGGAAAACCATCAGGCACGCCATGCCCGCGGCTTCGGCGGCGTCGAAGCCCTTCGGGCTGTCCTCGACGACGAGACAGTCCCGCGCGGGAACGCCGAGCCGCTCCGCCGCGAGCAGAAAAAGGTCCGGCGCGGGCTTGCAGTTCGCCACGTCCTCCGAGGTGACGACGACGGGGAAAATGTCCGCGACGCCGATGACGTCGAGAATCTGATGCACCTCCTTGCGGAAGCCGCCCGAGGCGACGGCGAGCTTCGCGCCCGCCGCGGCGAGCCGCCGCGCGTAGTCGCAGACTTCGGGAATCGGCGTCACGTCGCGGATGTGCTCGGCGAGATAGGCGTGGTAGTCCGGCAGCAGGCGCTCGATGCTGATCCTGAAGCCGTAGCGCGCTTCGAGAATCGCGATCGTGTCCGCCGTGTTCATGCCGCCGAGCGTGCAGAAGAAATCCCACGGGAACGCCCACTCGAATCCGACCTGCCGCCGCACGGCGTTTTCCCAGGCGCCGTGGTGCAGACGCATGGACGCGGCGAGCGTGCCGTCGCAGTCGAAGATGTAGGCGGAAAAAGGATGTGTTGCCGTCATGATGGCGAGGATTGAAACACGCGTTCCGAAATCTTGGAAACAAAAAAGCGTTCCCGGCGGGAACGCTTAAATGGAGCCACTTGTCGGACTTGAACCAACGACCCTCTCATTACGAATGAGATGCTCTACCAACTGAGCTAAAGTGGCGAAAACGTCAAAAATGAAGCCTTAACAATACTCTTTATCCGACGACGCGCAAGCTTTTTTTGAAAAAATTTTCGCGCGCCCGCTCCCGCGGCGGAAGAGCGCCGGACGCGGGGCGAAAAATTTCCGCATTTTGGGCTTAACATATCAAAAAATCATAATTTAATGATACGTATGAATTTCGACGAACTGCCATTGTCCGCGCGCGGGAAAAAATTCGAAGCGCTCCTGCGTTCCCGCATCGTCTTTCTCGACGGCGCCATGGGAACGATGATTCAGCGCGAAAAGCTGAGCGAGGCGGACTTCCGCGGCGAGCGTTTCCGCGCGCATCCCGTCGATCTCAAGGGCGACAACGACGTGCTTTCGCTGACGCGCCCCGACGTGCTCGAAAAGATCCACCGCGCGTATCTGGAGGCGGGCGCGGACGTGATTTCGACGAACACCTTCAACTCGACGCGCATCTCCCAGCACGAATACGGACTGGACGAGCACGTCGGCGAAATGGCGCGCGCGGCGGCGGAAATCGCCGTGCGCGTCCGCGACGCGTTCGAGGCGGGAAATCCCGCGCGCGCGGGGGCGTGCTTCGTCGCCGCCTCGATCGGCCCGACGGGCAAGATGCTTTCGATGTCGCCGGACATCGGCGATCCCGCGGCGCGCGCCGTCACGTTCGACGAAATGCGCGACGCCTACCGCGAGCAGATTCTCGCCGTGCTCGACGGCGGCGCGGACGCGCTGCTTTACGAGACGGCGACGGACGCGCTCAACGTCAAGGCGGCGATCTTCGCGATGGAGGAAATCTTCGAGGCGCGCGGCGAGCGCGTTCCCGTGATGATTTCGGGCACGGTCGCGGACAAGGCCGGGCGCCTGCTCTCCGGGCAGACGGTCGAGGCGTTTTGGGAAAGCGTCCGCCACGCGCGGCCGATTTCGATCGGCATGAACTGCGCGATGGGCGCGCCCGCGATGCGGCCCTTCATCGAAGCGCTCGCGAAGATCGCGGACTGCGCCGTGAGCTGCCACCCGAACGCCGGGCTGCCGAACCCGCTCGCGCCGTCGGGATTTTCGGAAACGGCGGAGGAGACGGCGATGCACCTGCGCGAATTTTCCCGCGAAGGGCTGGTGAACATTCTCGGAGGCTGCTGCGGAACGACGCCGGAGCACATCCGCGCGATCCGCCGTTCCGCGGAGCCGTTCCCGCCGCGCGCGATTCCGCGCTTCGCGGAGACGCTCACGCTCTCGGGCACGGAGACATTCGCGTTCCCGCCGCCCGGCTCAGCGGAGGCGAGTTCGGCGTTCGTGCTCGTCGGCGAACGCGCGAACGTCACGGGCTCGCCGAAATTCAGAAAACTCGTCGTCGCGGGCGACTGGGAAGGCGCGCTCGCGGTCGCGCGGCAGCAGGTCGAAAACGGCGCGAACGTCATCGACGTGAATTTCGACGAAGGTCTGCTCGACGGCGAGGCGTGCATGACGCGCTTTCTGAATCTGATCGCGGCGGAGCCCGAAATCGCGCGCGTGCCGATCATGATCGATTCGTCGAAATGGAACGTGATCGAGGCGGGGCTGCGCTGCGCGCAGGGCAAATGCGTCGTCAATTCGATTTCGCTGAAGGAAGGCGAAGCGACGTTCCTCGAACGCGCGAAGCTCTGCCGCCGCTACGGCGCGGCGATGATCGTGATGGCGTTCGACGAGCGCGGCCAGGCGACGACCTTCGAGCGCAAGGTCGAAGTCTGCGAACGCGCGTACAGGCTGCTCACGGAGCGCGCCGGCGTTCCCGCGAGCGACGTCATCTTCGACCCGAACGTGCTGACCGTCGGCACGGGCATCGAAAGCGACGCGGCGTTCGGCGTCGACTTCATCCGCGCCGTCGCCGAAATCAAGCGCCGCTGCCCGGGCGCGCGCACGTCGGGCGGCATCTCCAACGTGTCGTTCGCGTTCCGCGGGAACAATCCCGTGCGCGAGGCGATTCACGCCGTTTTCCTTTACCACGCGATCCGCGCCGGGCTGGACATGGGCATCGTCAACGCGGGCATGCTCGGCGTCTACGAGGAAATTCCCGAAGAACTGCGGGAACGCGTCGAGGACGTCGTGCTGAACCGCCGCGCGGACGCGACCGACCGCCTCATCGAAATCGCCGCGAAATACAACGTGAAGCGCGCCGCCGGCGAAGCCGCGGGAACGCCGGGCGCGGCGCCTCTCGCGCACGACGACGCCCGACGCGACGCGGACGTCGCCGCGCGCCTCGAATACGCGCTCGTCCACGGCGTCGCCGACCACGTGCGCGAAGACGTGCTCGAAGCCTTCGCGAAAATCGGCTCTCCGCTCGGCGTCATCGAAGGCCCGCTCATGGCGGGCATGGGCACGGTCGGCAAGCTTTTCGGCGACGGGAAAATGTTCCTGCCGCAGGTCGTCAAATCCGCGCGCGTGATGAAGCAGGCGGTCGAAGTGCTCACGCCGTTCATGGAGGAGGAGCGCCGCGCGGACGGCGGGAACGCGCCCGCGGCTTCGGCGCGCCGGCGGCTCGTCGTCGCGACGGTGAAGGGCGACGTCCACGACATCGGCAAAAACATCGTCTCGATCGTGCTCGCGTGCAACGGCTACGAAATCTTCGACCTCGGCGTCATGGTCCCCTGCGAAAAAATCCTGGCGGCTGCGCGGGAACACGCCGCGGACGCCGTCATTCTCAGCGGGCTCATCACGCCCTCGCTCGACGAGATGGCGCACGTCGCCGCGGAAATGCGGCGCGCGGGCTTCACGATCCCGCTCTTCGTCGGCGGCGCCACGACCTCGCGCGCGCACACGGCGATCAAGATCGCGCCGAACTACGCGGACGAGCTCGTCTTCCACACGGAGGACGCCTCGCAGCTTTCCGCCGCCTGCAGCGAATATTTTTCGCGGGAACTGCGGGAAAAATTCGTCGCGGAAACGCGGGAGGCCTACGCGAAGATCCGCGCCGAATACGCCGCGAAGAAGCCGCGCGAAACGCTTTCCCCCGAAGCCGCGCGCGCGAACCGGCTGCGCCTCGACTTCGCCGCGAATCCGCCCGCGCGCCCGCGCTTCGTCGGCGTGAAGCGCTTTGAAATCCCGCTCGCCGAGCTGGAGCCGCTGATCGCGTGGAACGCGCTGCTGAGCGTGTTCGAGATGCGCGGAGCCGCCGCGAAATCGGACGAGGCGAAAAAACTGCTCGACGACGCGCGCGCCATGCTGCGCGCCCTGCCCGAGCACGGAATCGCGCACGCGCTCGGCGTCGTCGGGATTTTCCCCGCCTTTTCCGAAGACGAAAAAATCGTCGTCGAGGGCGGACGCGTCGTCTTCCGCACGCCGCGCCAGCTCGCGAAAATGCCCGCGGGAACGCCCAATCTCGCGCTCGCGGACTTCATCGCCCCCGCGGGAACGCCCGACTGGATCGGCGCCTTCGCCGCGACCGCGGGAACGCCGCTCAAACGCCGCGCGGACGAACTCGCCGCGGCGGGCGACGATTACGCCTCGCTGCTCGCGTGCGCGCTCGGCGACCGCATCGCGGAGGCCGCGTCCGAATGGCTCCACCGCAAAGTCCGGCGCGAGCTCTGGGGCTACGCGGCGGACGAACGTCTTTCCGCGGACGAGCTGCTCGCCGAAAAATACAAGGGCATCCGCCCCGCGATCGGCTATCCCGTCTTCCCGGACCACGCGCAGAAGCGCGAGCTCTTCGCCCTGCTCGACGTTCCCGCCGCCATCGGCGTGACGCTGACGGAGTCGTTCATGATGACGCCGCCGTCTTCGACCTGCGGCCTCTATTTCGCCTCGCCCTCCGCCAAATACTTCGACGCCCGCTGACGCGAGAGAGATTCCGCGCCCCCGCCCGAAGCAATACGAAAAGAGGACAGGCGTTCCCGCCTGCCCTCTTTTCGCGTGTCGTCCGCGCGCGCGTCAGAAGCGGCAGCGCACCATCAGGTTGAAGCTGTGCTCCGGATCGGCGTCTTCGCGCAGGAACGTGCAGTCGTAGTCGAAGGAAACCGTCGTCGATTCCGCGATGAGCACGGTCACGCCGAGTCCCGCCGTGACGGAATCCGCACCGGACTTGTTCATTTCCGTCGTGAACGGCGTCGAGCCCGGAATCGCGAGCCGCGCGTCCACGTCTTCCGCGCCGTCGAGGAATTCGTGCTTCCACGCGATGCGGGCTTCGGGAACGAACGTGATGCACTCCTTGACGTCGAAGCGCACCGTCGCGCGCCAGCCGAGCGTCGAGACGAGCGAATCGTAGCTGAAATCGTCGGTCGTGAGCCTGTCCGCGCCGGAGCCGTTTTCCGTGTAGCCGTCGATGCTGTTGTAGGCGTAGCGGAGCGAGGCCGTCGGTCCCGTCGTCCACTGATAAGTCAGCGCCTGCGAGCCCGCCTCCCATTCGTAGCCGAGCGCGAGGTAGCCGATCGCCTGCGAGCCGTCGGGCGACGCCGACGCGCGGCCGGAATAAGAGCCGATCTGCGTCGTGCGCGTGAAGTCGTATTCGCCCATGCCGTAGGACGCCATGCCCATGTAGTAGAAGCTGCCCTCGCGGTTGTTGTTGGAGCCGGCGAAATAGACGCCGACGGAGCGCATCGAAACGTCGGACTCGGAATCCGTCGCCTTCATTTCGGTCTTGCCGTCCGTGTAGCCGACGAAAAGCCCGACGGCGAGACGATCCGAGAGCGCGTAGTCGAAGCCGATGAACGCGTTGGTCAGATCCGTTTCCGTCTTGGGGGCGTTCCCGGCGGCGTCGCCCTTGCTGAAGGAATAGCCGCCGTTCGCCCAGAGCATCGCGCGCTGGCGGTTGAGCTCGTAGCCCGCGAACTGCCGCATGCCGTTGGCGGCGACGGCGTTCGGGTTCGCCGAAAACGAAAATCCGTAGGAATTGAAGAGCGGCGCGGACCACAGGTCGGAAATCGGGAAGCCCGTGCGCAGCTCGCGGGAACGCCGTTCGAGCGCGCCCGTCGTCGCCGAAGCCTGCATGTCGTGCAGCATGTTGACCGTCTTCAGGTTGACGGGCAGGAACTGGTCGTAGGCGGCGAGCAGATCGCCGAGATATTCGAACGCGTTGAGCTGACCGAGCAGCACCGCGTTTTCCGCCTTCAGCGCGGGATCGTCGAGGCAGAGGCGAAGCGAATGCGCGATTGCCTTCTGTTCGCCGCTCATCGACGCGTACGTCAGCCGCAGCGGGGACACTTCGACGCCCTCGGGCATGTCCGCCTCGATTTCGCCGTTCGCGTTGATCACGTAGTTCAGATCGATTTCCCGCGTGCCGTCCCAGACGGTCGGCGCCGAAGCGTCCAGCGTCACGACGGTGTCGGAGACGCTGACGGAGTCCGCTTCGATGAAATTGATTTTGTCGCTCGGCAGTTTGCCGACGAAGGCGAGCTTGATCGTGGATTCGCCGCCTTCGTTTCCGGAGATGGAGACGGCGCCGTCCACCTTCAGCATGTCGCCGGCCGTCAGTTCGATCGTGCCGCCCGTGCAGCGGAAGGAAGTGGATTCCGCGTCCGCGGACTTCGCGATCGCCAGGTCGCCGCCGAGCGAAAGCGTCGAGTCGCCGCCAAGCGAAACCGCCGCCGCGAGAATCGTCGCGCCCGACGCGACGCGGACGACGGATCCGCCGCCGACGTTCACGCCGGAGGCTCCCGAGACGGAAATTTCGCCGCTCAGCGCGACTTCCGACTTCTGCGCGACCTGCAGACCGCCCGTTCCCGAAAACGTCGCGCCCGCGATCGTCGCCGCCGCCGTCGAAATCGAAACGCCGCCGGAATTCACCTCGCCGGCGAACACCGCCGTCGCGCGGTTGATTTTCTCCGGCGCGCCTTCGCCTTCCTCGCCCTCGGCGGGAACGGTCGCCGCCTGGTAGAAGCCGCGCACGCTCAGCACTTCCAGAGAGCCGCCTTCCGCGTCGATGTTGCCGACGACGAGCTTTTTGCCCGCGGGAACGTAAATCGACGCCGCCGTGGTCTCCGTCGCGCCGATCGTCGCGCTGTTGACGCGCGTTTCCGCGCCGGTGACGTTGACGAGACCGCCCGTCGGGCTCAGCGCGAATTTGTTCGTGCCGCCCATGTCGAAGGTGCCGCCCGTCATCGAGAACGAGGCGATTTCGAGCGTGCCCGCGTCGTTCGTCCGCAGCACGCCGCCGCGCAGATCGACGCCGGAAAGGCTCGACTCGTTCTGAATCGCCGCCACGACGCCGCCGTAAATGCTCAGCGTTCCGCTTTCCAGCGTGCCGCCGTTGAGCTTGAGCGTTCCCGCGTCGATCTCGATGCCGCGCGGCGCGTCAATCGTGCCGCCCGCGGCGAGATCCAGCGTGCCGCCGTTGACGTAAACCTTGAGTCCCTTCCAGTTTTCGCCGTCGTAAGAGGAAATCACGCCTCCGTCCTTCACCGTCAGCGAGCCGGCGTTGAGAATGACGGAATCCTCGACGCGCAGATTCGCCGCCGTTCCCGCCGAAGAAGCCGAGGCGACGACGCAGCTCGTCGAGCTCCTGTCGAGCACGAGCGCGTGAACGTCGCGCGTCGAATCGATGAGCATCGAACTCGACTCCATCACGACGTCGCCCGTGTTGAACTTCACGCTCACGTCGGAGACTCTCCCCGTCGTGTTCCCGTCGTTGATGAACTTCACCTGCCAGTCGCCGGTCTCGACGCTCGTGTCCACGCCCCAAAACGCGTTGGAGACGAAGGTCCACATCAGCGCGGTCGTGCCGTTCGCGGCGGTCACCGAATCGTAAGCCGTCTTGAACGCGTCCGCGCCGTCCGCGGAGGACGAAAGCGACGCCTGATCGAGCAGCACGCTCTCCGTGCCGTTCGGCGAAACGAGCACGACCTTCGCGTCCTTGAAATAGTTGATGTTGTCGATGGTGAACGTGACTTCGACGGACTCGATCTTCTGCTCGAGCGGCGTCTCGGAAACCTTGACCGTCGCGACGACGGGATCGCCGCGGCGCGTCCACGACGAGGCGTTGGAGCTCAGCGCCACGTCCGGCGTCGTCGTCGTGCGGATCGTCTCGTAGGCGATGTCCGCGGCGACCTCGACGAAATTCGTCGCGTTGACCATGCCGAAGCCGTAGTCGTTGGAAAAGCGGAAGCCGGCGGAATTCGTCGTCCAGACCGTATCCTTGGACTTGCTCGCGTCCTCCATCTGCGGGAGCACGTCGCAGGAGCGCGCGAGCGCATGCTTAGCCCAGCGCGAATCCATGGCGACGTTGTCCGCCGCCGCGAGCGCGATGACGCCGGAGACGACCGGCGCCGCGTAGGACGTGCCCGAGCTGTACGCGTAGTTGACCTGATCGTTTCCGCCGGAAGCGGCGGCGGCGAGCGCGCTCGTCGTGTCCGAATCGCCTTCGTCCTCGTTCTTCACGGAGATGCCGTCGCGCGAAGCGGAATAGACGTTTTCGCCCGGCGCGCAGACGAAGAGATTGGCCCCGTAGCTGGAAAAGGCGCTGTAATAGCCGCCCTGATGCGTCGAGCCCACGACGATGCCGCCCTCGAAATTCTGCTCCGCTGAACCGTTCGCGTCGGAAGGCGTGGTCTTTTTGTTGCGGTCGTTGCCGGCGGCGAAGACGTAAATCGTGTTGTTGCGCGTCGTCTGCGTCAGCGCGGTCTTCACGTCGTCCGAAAGCTTCGCGACGAAATACGGCGTATAGCCGTAACTGCAGTTCTTGATGTGAATCGCGGCGTCGGAGATCGGCTTTCCCGTCTGCGTTTCCGTGTTCGTTCCCCACCCGGCGCCGTACCAGTACGCCTGCAGAATCGCGGACGAGCTCATCGTTCCGTTGCCGTTGCCGACGTGCAGCCCCGCGAGCTGCGCGTAGGGCGCGGCGCCGGAAATGCCGATGCCGTTGTTCCCGCGCGCCGCCGCCATGCCCGCGACGAAGGTGCCGTGAGATTCGCTGGAATACATCACCTCGTCGTCGTCGCGCGCCGAGCCGATGAAGTCCTTGCTCCACTGCGTGCTGTAATTGGGCGCGAGGTCCGGATGCTCCGGATCCAGCCATTCGTCGATGACGCCGATGACGACGCCGCTGCCCATGTGGCCCGCCTGCCAGGCGCCCGCGATTTCGATGCCGTTTTTGGCGGGATTCCACTGCCATTGCGAGCCGAGATAGGGGTCGTCGAGCACGCTCGTGGGAGGTATCTGAACGGCGGTTTCCGCGGCGGAAAGCGCGACCGCGCCGGCGAACAGCATCGTCAAAGATAAACGGAAGGGGCGAATCATGATGATAATGATTGGGTTCTTTTGCAAAAGGGGGTGGAGGCGAAAATGCGTCTTCGCCGTTATGCTCGAAATGAAACTCTTTTCGGGAGCGCGCCGCAAGGAAAAACGCGGCTCGGGAAAACAAAAAACGTTCCCGCGAAAACGAGCGCGGGAACGCAAAAAGCGGACGGAGAAAAAGGCTCAGACTTCGTCGAAGCGGCGCGCGAAAAGCGCCTCGAGCTCGTCGAGCAGACGTCTGGCGGCGGCTTCGTCGTCGCCGCTCGCCTCGAACGCCAGCTTCGAGCCGTTGCCGGCGGCGAGCATCATCAGACCCATGATGCTCTTCCCGTTGACGCGCTCGTCGTCCTTCGCGACGTCGAGCTGGACGTTCGGATATTTGTTCGCGATGCGGACGATCATCGCCGCTGGACGCGCGTGAACGCCCATCTTGTTCTGAACGACAAGTTCTCGGGTGAAAGAATTCGGTGAGGAATCTGACATAAATTTTCTGAGAGGTTCGTACATTTCAGCACGGAGACGAAAATCCGTCAAACCTTTAAGACGGCGCACGCGCGGGAACGCTTCGCGGAAGATGACGAGGCGATGAAGTCATTATGGTCATGGAGCTTCCGCGAGTTCGGCTTTCGCCGAAAAAAGTTCGGAAGATCTCTTCGCGAAGCGAAACGCGACCGGCTTCATCACCTCGCCCTTCGCGGCGCCGCGCGCAAAAAAAAACGTTCCCGCCGGGAAATCGGCGGGAACGTTCTTCTTCGCGTTCAAAACGTCGGACGAGACGTCTTATTCGGCGGCGGCGGGAGCGGGAGCCGCTTCCGCGGGAGCTTCCTCGGCGGGCTTTTCGGCCTTCTTGGCGGGCGCCTTCTTGGGAGCCTTCTTGTGGCCTTCGTCGTCCGCGGCGATGAGCTCGATGAGAGCCATCGGGGTGGCGTCGCCGACGCGCGGAATCGCGAGCTTGTAGATGCGGGTGTAGCCGCCGTTGCGGTTCAGGAATTCCTGCGCGCGCTTATTGAAAAGCACGGCGACGGGTTCTTCCTGGCGCACCTTCGCGAGCGCGAGACGGTAGTAGTGAAGCTTCTTCACCTTGTCGTCGGTTTGGGCAGCCTTCTTCGCAAGCGTGACAATCTTTTCCGCGAACGGGCGGAGAGCCTTTGCCTTGGCGAGCGTCGTTTGGATGCGGTTGTGGAGGAAAAGCGCTCCCGCCAGAGACGCCATGAGGGCCTGACGGTGTTCTTTTTTAACGCCGAGTTGATAACGGTGTTTGCAGTGACGCATGATGTTTTAAATTTCCGATTTTATTGGTTGGTGGATTACTCTTCGCCTTCGTCGCCGTCCACGGTGGGGCCGGCGTCCTCGGTCGCGTACTCTTCTCCGGCTTCTTCTTCGTCGTCGGAGATTTCGGGCAGCGCGCCGGAAGCGCGCATGTCCGCGAGCGCCTTGTGATGCGCGGCGATGATGTCGCGGTCGATGAGGCGTTCGTCGAGCTTCATGCCGAGCGAAAGACCGAGCTGTTCGAGCTTGGCTTTGATTTCGTTGAGCGATTTCTTGCCGAAGTTGCGGTATTTGAGCATTTCCGCTTCCGACTTGAGCGCGAGCTCGCCGACGGTCGTGATGTTCGCGTTGTTGAGGCAGTTGGCGGCACGAACCGAGAGTTCGATTTCGTTGACGCTCATGTTGAGAAGCTTGCGGAGGCGGTTCTGCTCTTCGCTGACTTCCTTGCCTTCGGTCGCGAACTCGATCTTTTCGTCGGAGACGGAGTCGAAGACGTCGAGGTGGTGGCGGAGAATCGCCGCCGCGTCCTTGAGGGCTTCGTCCGGAGTCGTGCGGCCGTCCGTCCAGATTTCGAGCACAAGCTTGTCGTAATCGGTCATCTGGCCGACGCGCGTGTTCTCGACGCTGTAGCGGACGAGGCGAACCGGGCTGAAGAGCGAGTCGATAGCGATGACGCCGATCGGCTGGTCCGGAGTCTTGTTGCCTTCCGCCGGGCACCAGGAGCGGCCGACGCGGATGGTGAGCTCCATGCGCAGACGGCGTTTCTTGTTGATCGTGCAGATGACCTGTTCCGGGTTCACGACTTCGAGGTCGGAAACGAGCTGAATGTCTTTCGCGGTGACGACGCCCTCGCGGTCAACGTCGATGAGAACGTTGAACACGTCGTTTTTGTGGGCGCGGATGATGACCTTCTTGAGATTGAGGACGACATCCGTGACGTCTTCGACGACGTCGTCGATGGACTGGAATTCATGATCCACGCCGTCGATTTTGACGGAGCAGATCGCGGCGCCTTCGATGGAGCTGAGGAGGACGCGGCGAAGGGCGTTGCCCATCGTCTGTCCGTAGCCGGTTTCGAACGGTTCCGCAATGAATTTCGCGTAAGTATCAGTCGATACCGTTTCATCTTTTTTGAGATGTTTCGGCAGTTCAAATTTCCCAAGACGTTTCGGCATATTCGGTATCTCCTAATTTTGACGGATTAACGGCTGTAGAATTCAACGATGAGCTGAACGTTGATGTCCTGCGCCATTTCCTCGCGGGTGGGCTTGCGGTCGACCGTGCCCTCGAGCGTTCCCGCCGTGAGGGTGAGCCAAGCCGGAACCGGACGCGTCTGGTTTTCTTCGACGCCGCGGGTCGCGAGCTGTTTGGAGGAAGTGCGGTTGCGGACTTCAATCTTGTCGCCGACGCTGCAGCAGAAGCTGGGAATGTCGACCTTGTGTCCGTTGACGCAGATGTGGCCGTGACCGACGAGCTGGCGGGCGGCGCGGCGCGTGTTCGCAAAGCCCAGCAGGTAAACGACGCTGTCGAGGCGCATTTCGAGGAGCGTGAGGAAGTTTTCGCCGACGACGCCGCCCATGCGCTTCGCGCGGGCGTAGGTGAGGCGGAACTGCTTTTCGCCGAGGCCGTACATGAAACGGAGCTTCTGCTTTTCGTTCAGGCCGACGGAGTATTCTGAAGCCTTGCGACGGAGCGTCGGGCCGTGAACTCCCGGAGGATACGGCTTGCGTTCCTCAGCCTTGCAGGTCGGAAGAATGTTCTGACCGAAGCGGCGATTTAACTTGCTGGTGGGTCCTGTGTATCGTGACATTTTAATCTATGGTTTGGCGGCTTAGTCTGCTGCCCGGGTTGCCATTGCCGGACAGGAAAAAAGATGTTGAAAAACGGTCGGCGGCGCCGAAGCGAATCGACGACCGACGACCGAAAACGGGAACGCCGATCAGACGCGACGGCGCTTGGGCGGGCGGCATCCGTTGTGCGGAACCGGCGTCACGTCCGTGATGGAGAGCACGTTCAGGCCGAGCGACTGGAGCGCGCGGACGGCGGAGTCGCGCCCCATTCCCGGACCGCGGACCTTGACGATGACGTCCTTGAGGCCGTGCGACATGGCGACGCGGGCGGCGTCCTGGCAGACGACCTGCGCGGCGAACGCCGTGGATTTGCGGGAACCGCGGAAGTTGCACTGACCGGACGAAGAGCGGGAGATGACGTTCCCGTTCGTGTCGCAGAACGTGATCTTGGTGTTGTTGAAGGTCGCGAGAACGTTGCAGACGCCCGTCGTGATGTTCTTCGAGCCCTTGGCGCGGCGAACCTTGATTTCCTCCAAGCCTTCGGCGAGGAGATCCTTGGCCGTGATTTCCTTCTTTTCGGGCTTTTCGGGCGTTGCGGGAGCGGCTTCTTTCTTGATTTCTTCTTGACTCATTGAAAGGAACTTTCTCGTGGATTATTTGGAAACGACGCCGACCGTCTTGCGCGCGCCCTTGCGGGTGCGGGCGTTCGTCTTCGTGCGCTGACCGCGCACGGGAAGACCGCGGAAGTGGCGCAGACCGCGATAGGATTTGATGGACTGCAAGCGCTTGACGTTCCCGCTGATTTCGCGGCGAAGGTCGCCTTCGCATTTGTAGCCTCGTTCAACAATATAGTTGACGATTTTGTTGAGCTGTTCTTCCGTGAGCTTGTCGGAGCGGAGCGCGGGATCGATGCCGAGCGCGTTCACGATTTCCGTGGCGCGGGTCGGCCCGATGCCGTAGATATAGCGCAACGCGAATTCGACGCGTTTGTTGTTCGGAATGTCTACACCAAGTAAGCGTGGCATGTTCTGTTATGTATTATCGTTTGTTTGGAAAGGGAAAAGTTTGTAAGGATGTCAAAACTTCTCGCGTTTGAAAAGAAAATTTTTCGGAAAGTGCTCAGAGCTTCGTGAGAATCTCCGGCTCGTCCTCCGTGATGAGAATCGTATGCTCGTAGTGAGCGGCGGGCTTGCCGTCGCGGGTGACCACCGTCCAGCCGTCGTCGGCGACGTCCACGTAGCGGGACCCCATGCAGATCATGGGCTCGATCGCGAGCGTCATGCCGGGGCGGAGTTTTTCGCCCTTGTGCGGCTTGCCGTAATTCGGGACCTGCGGCTCCTCGTGCATGGAGCGACCGACGCCGTGCCCCGTGTATTCGTGCACGATGCCGTAGCCGTGCGGGCGGACGAACTGCTCGATCGCGTGCGAGATGTCGCCGACGCGGTTGCCGCGGCGCGCGGCGGCGATGCCGGCGTAAAGCGCGCCCTCGGTGACCTCGCAGAGCCTGCGGACCGGTTCCGCTACGGGTTCGACGAAGACCGTGCGCGTGTTGTCGCCGACGAAGCCCTTGTAGCGCGTGACCACGTCGAGCGAAACGATGTCGCCGGGACGAATCGTGCGCCGCATGGTGCCGATTCCGTGGATGACCTCCTCGTTGACGGAGACGCAGATGTAGCCCGGGAACGGAACGCCTCCGCAGGTGTAGTTGTAACTGGTGCTTTCGGCGCCGAGCTCTTCCATCACCTTGTGGGCGAAGCGGTCGATTTCGTAAGTCGTCACTCCGGCTTCCACGAAACGGGCCGTGCGGTCCAGCACCTGCGCGGCGACTTTGCAGGCCTCGCGCATCGGACCGAGCTCTTCTCGGGAAAGCGGAACGATTTTCATTTTGGGAAAGAACTGAAATCTCACTGTCCCGCGGGAACGGAGACGTAGGCCTGCCAGGCGTTGACGCCGTAGGCGATCAGCCCGAGCACGAAGATGCCGATCAGCACGTACGTGAGGCGCCCGATGCCCTTTTCTTCGCCGATTTCGGCGATGCGGCGGGAACGCGGCATCGCAGGAACGGAGACGCCGCCGATGCGGCTTTTCTTCAGGAAGCCTTCGTAATGGCGCTGCAGCAGGAGGGATTCGACCTGACGCATCGTGTCGAGAACGACGCCGACGACGATCAGACCGCTCGTGCCGCCGATGACGCGGGCGAGGCGCGGGAACAGGTTGAGATTGTAAATGAAGTAGTCCGGCAGGAGCGCGATGACGACGAGGAAGATGCCGCCGGCGAACGTGAGACGGTTCATGACGAACTCGAGGTACGCCGCCGTGTGCTGCCCCGGACGAATGCCGGGAACGTAGCCGTTGTTCTTCTTCAGATCGTCCGCCACCTGAATCGGCTTGAACATCACCGAAACCCAGAAATAGCTGAACGTGAAGACGAACGCCGCCATCAGGAAATAATAGACGCCGTGTCCGGGAGCGACGTAGGAGCTCCACGGGAGCAGAAAGCTCAACGCCGGAGTGGAGGTGCCGAGCCACGTGAGGGGCATCGCGAGGAAGGAGAGAATCGCGCCCGCGAAGATGACCGGCATGACGCCCGCGTAATTGACCTTCATCGGCAGATACTGCGTGTTGCCGCCGTACATTTTGCGGCCGACGACGCGCTTCGCGTACTGAACCGGAATCTTTCGGACCGCCTGCGTGATCATCACCAGCGCGGCGCAGCCGACGACGAAGAGCGCAATCATGCCGATGAGCTTGATCAGCGTGAACTCCGACGTTCCCGTGCCGTCCACCACCGTCTCGCCGAAGAGACCGGAGATGAAGGGCGAAACGGCCTGCGGCATGTCGGCGACGATGCCGAGCATGATGAGAATGGAGGCGCCGTTGCCGATGCCGCGCTGCGTGATCTGCTCGCCGAGCCAGGTCATGATGACCGCGCCCGCCGTGAGGATGATCGTCCCCATGCAGACGAAGAGCGTCTTGTCGCAGACGAGAATGCTGCCGTGGAACTCGTTCATGCCGAGCGCGCGTCCGACCGTTTCCGGATTGGAGAGCATGTTCGTGATCATGAGTCCCTGGACGAAGGCGATCAGAATCGTCAGATAGCGCGTGTACTGCGCGATCTTCTGCTGACCGTTCTCCTCCTGGCGCAGGCGCGCCAGCCCGGGAACGACGGCTCCCATCAACTGCATGATGATCGACGCGCTGATGTAGGGCATGATGCCGAGCGCGAAAATCGCGCCCTTGAGCATGGCCCCGCCGGTGAAGGCGTTGTAGAGACTGACGACGCCGCCGTTGCCGTTTTGGAGCAGCTGGTCGACGAAGCCGGTGAGCACCGTGAGATCAATTCCCGGCAACGGCAGATTGCCGCCGATGCGGGAAATGAAAATCAGTCCGAGCGTGACGATGATGCGGTTCCTGAGTTCGGGAACGCGCCAGCAGTTGATGAAGGCCGAGAACATTCGCGGGCTTTGGCTTTAAGTGCCGCCGAATCACTCGGCGGCTTCTTCGATCGTGCAGGAAAGCACTTCGACCTTGCCGCCGGCGGCTTCGATTTTCGCCTTGGCGGAGTCGGAGAACTTCTGAGCGGAAACCGTGACCGGCTTCGAGATTTCGCCCATGCCGAGCACCTTGATGAAGAGCTCGTTGGCGCGGACGAGACCGGCGCGGACCATCGCGTCGCGGTCGATCACGTCGCCTTCGAGCTTCGCGAGCTGACCGACGTTGACGACCGCGAATTCGACGCGGTTGACGTTGCGGAAGCCGCGATGCGGGAGCTTGCGGTAGAGCGGCATCTGGCCGCCTTCGAAGCCCGGACGGACGCCGCCGCCGGAACGGGCCTTCATGCCCTTGTGTCCGCGGCCGGACGTCTTGCCGTGTCCGCTGCCGATGCCGCAGCCGAGACGTTTGTGACGGTGCGTCGAGCCTTCGATTTTAGGAAGAGTGTGAAGTTTCATTTTCTATGAACCCTGCTGAATGTTGTTTCGCTTACGAACGGGCGACGCGGATCTGCTCGAGCGTGCGCAGCTTGCACAGACCGTCGAGCGTGGCCTTGACGAGAGCGCCCGGATTGTTGGAGCCGAGGGACTTCGAAAGCACGTCCTTCACGCCCGCGACTTCGAGCACCGCGCGGACGCCGCCGCCGGCGATGACGCCGGTACCGGGAGCCGCCGGACGCAGCAGCACTTCGCCGCCGTCGTGCGAACCGAGCACTTCGTGCGGAATCGTGTTGTTGCGGAGCTGGACGGGAACGAGATTCTTGTGCGCGCGTTCCGTGCCTTTGCGGATCGCGTCCGGAACTTCCTTCGCCTTGCCGTAGCCGATGCCCACGTTGCCCTTGCCGTCGCCGGAAACGACCAGCGCCGCGAAGCTGAAGCGACGACCGCCCTTGACGACCTTCGCGCAACGATTGATGTGCACCACCTTGTCCATGTATTCGGACGCTTCCGCCTCTTGGCGCGGAGCGCGACGATCGGAGCGGCGGCCGCCCTGGCGACCGTTCCCGCGACCGCGGGGAGCTTCCCGGACGGGAGCGGCGGCTTCCGTCGCCGGCGTTTCGACCGGAGCGGCAGCGTTTTCAGGAGCAGAAATTTCTTGCGACATGGTGTTTCCTTAGAATTGAAGTCCAGCTTCGCGGAGCGCTTCCGCGAACGCCTTGACGGTTCCGTGATAACGGCGACCCGCGCGGTCGAAGACGATCGCGCTGATGCCGGCGGCTTTCGCCTTTTCGCCGAAAATCCTGCCGAATTCCTTCGCGCCGGCGACGTTCGGAAGAATTTTCTGCGCGCGCAGATCCTTCTGCGTCGTCGAACCGCCGAGAAGCGTGCGCCCCTCGCCGTCGACGATGACCTGAGCGTGAATGTGAAGATTCGTGAATTTCACAACCAGGCGCGGACGTTCCGCCGTGCCCACCACCGTCTTGCGGATGCGATAGCGACGGCGTTGCAAAAGTTTGATTTTTCTGTCGTTCTTTTTCATTTTTCAGAAAACGTTAGGAATTATGCGGTCTTCTTTCCTTCCTTGCGGAGGACGAATTCGCCCACGATGCGGACGCCCTTGCCCTTGTACGGTTCGACCGGCTTGAACGCCTTGATGTCCGCGGCGACCTGCCCGACGAGACGCTTGTCCGGACCGGAAACGTCGATCTTGACGCCGTCCGTGATGACGATCTTGATGCCGGCGGGAACGTCGTAGACGATCGGGTGCGACTGACCGAGGGAAAGGTCCAGCTTGCTTCCGCTGAGGGCGGCCTTGAAGCCGACGCCCTGGATTTCGAGCTGCTTCGAATAACCTTCGGTGACGCCCTTGACCATGTTGTTGATGATGGCGCGCGCGGTGCCGTGCATCGCTCCCGCGAAACGGGTTTCGTTCAGGGGCGCGACGTGGACGAGACCGCCGTCGACCTTGATTTCGACGCAGTCCGCGAAGTTCTGGGAAAGCTTGCCCTTCGGACCTTCGACGCTGACGGTGTTGCCGTCGACGGCGACTTTGACTCCGGCGGGAATGTGAACGGCGATTTTACCGATTCGACTCATTGTAGTGTCTCCTTGTATTCAATGATTACCAGACCTGAGCGAGGATTTCGCCGCCGACCTTCTGCTGGCGCGCTTCCGCGTCGCTGAGAATGCCCTTGGAGGTCGTGAGGACGGAAATCCCCATGCCGCCGATGACTTTCGGGATGTCGCCGTAGCCGGTGTAGATGCGGCGGCCCGGCTTGGAAATACGGTTGATTTCCGTGATGACCGGCTTCTTGCCGTTGTACTTCAGCGTGATTTCGAGAACGGGAAGCTTGTTCTTCTCCGTCTTCGCGAAATCCGCGATGTAGCCCGATTCCTTGAGGATGCGGGCGACGCCTTCGCGGACCGAGGACCACTGGGCGGAAACGCTTTTCAGACCTGCGCGGCTTCCGTTACGGATGATCGTAAGAAAGTCGCCTAAGGTATCATGAGTAGCCATATTAAATTTTTCCTGTGTTTGCGGTTAATGGAATTACCAAGAAGCCTTCGTGATGCCCGGAATCTTTCCGTTCGAGGCGAGCTCGCGGAAGGTGATGCGGGAAAGGCCGAATTTTCCGATGTAGGCGCGCGGGCGACCCGTGATGCTGCAGCGGTTGCGGAGGCGGATCTTGCTCGAGTTGCGGGGAAGCTTGTCCAGCGCGACCTGCGCCTTGTAGAATTCCTCGTCGCTCGTTTCCGGATTCGCGATGATCGCTTTCAGCGAAGCGCGCTTTTCCGCATATTTCGCGACGAGGCGCGCACGCTTCAGATTCTTTTCGATGGAAGATTTTTTTGCCATTGTTCAGAGTTCCCCGTTTTAGTTGTTGGCCGCGACCTGTCGGGCGGACTTGCGGAACGGCATGCCGAGAAGGCGGAGAAGCTCGCGCCCTTCATTGTCCGTCTTCGCCGTCGTGACGATCGAGATGTCCATGCCGATGTTCGCGCGCTGCGAACCGTCGCCCTGCGTTTCCGGGAAGATCGTGTGGTCGGCGATGCCGAGGGAGTAGTTCCCGCGGCCGTCGAAACGATTGGAGACGCCGCGGAAGTCGCGGATCATCGGAAGCGCGATGTAGATGAGGCGCGCCAGGAATTCGTACATGGCGTCACCGCGCAGCGTCACCATGCAGCCGAGCGGCATGCCTTCGCGGACGCGGAAGTTCGAAACGCTCTTGCGGGCGTGCGTCACGACGGGCTTCTGACCGGCGATCTTGGAGATTTCCTTGAGGATTTCCGCCTGCGCGTTCTTGTCCGTGTCGGACGAATACGCCGAGTTGATGACGACCTTCGTGATCGCGGGAACCTGATGCGGATTGTCGATCTTGAGCGTCTTCTTCAGCTCGGGAACGACTTGCTCCATGTAAATTTTCTTCAGAACAGGTGTATGCATTTTACGTGTCTTTCCTGATTATTTCTTTGCCGCGCGCTTCGCGTCGAACTTCGAGGCAAGCATCACGTTCGAGACGTGAATCGGAGCTTCCTGGTCGATGATTCCGCCTTCGACGCCGGCGGCTTCGTTCGCCTTCGTGTGGCGCTTCACGATGTTGACGCCCTCAACGAGCACCGAATCCTTGGACGGGAAGACCGCGAGGAGCTTGCCGCGCTTGCCTTTTTCGGAACCGGAAATCACGACGACCTCGTCGTCCTTCTTGAGAATTTGTTTTGCCATATCAGAGCACCTCCGGTGCGAGAGAAACGATTTTCATGAATTTCTGGCGGAGTTCGCGCGCGACGGGCCCGAAAATGCGGGTTCCGCGCGGATTGCCGTTGCCGTCGAGGATGACGACCGCGTTCGAGTCGAAACGCAGGTAGCTACCGTCCGCGCGACGGATCGGAGCCTTGGTGCGCACGACGACGGCCTTGACGACCTTGCCCTTCTTGACGGCGTCGGGAGCGCTGGGAATCGAATCCTTCACCGCGCAGACGATCACGTCTCCGACGGAGGCCGTGTCGGTGATCTGGCCGAGACGGCGGATCATTTCCACCTGGCGCGCGCCCGTGTTGTCGGCGACGTCCAAACGAGATTTGAGTTGTACCATTGTGACAGTCTCTCCTGTTTTCTGTTAGACGGCGGCTTCGCCGACGATTTTCGCGGCCTGAACGACGCCGACGACGCGGAAGCGTTTCAGCTTGCTGATCGGGCGCGTTTCCATGATTTCGACCTTGTCGCCGACGTTGCATTCATTCTTCTCGTCGTGAGCGTGAATGACGGTCTTGCGCTTGATTTCCTTGCCGAAAATCGGGTGCGGTTTTTTGTAGAAATACGTGACCTTTACGCTCTTATCGCCGGTTTTGCTGGTAACAACACCGATAAGAACTTTACGGGACGGACGTTTTTGTTCTTCAGACATGGTTAAACGATTTGATGATTAATTTTGCGCCGCCGACTTTTCGGCGAGAACGGTCTTGATGCGCGCGTTCTCGCGGCGAAGCGTGCGGATGCGGGCCGGATTCTGCACCTGACCGCTCTGCGAACGCAGACGCAGGTTCAGGAGTTCCTCGCGGTTGTCGCGGAGCTTTTTCGAGAGCTCCTCGGCGGAGTTCTCGCGGATTTTCGCGGCGGCAGTTTGTTTGGTTTGTGCGCTCATTTTCGTGAAAGGGCGATAAAATAGTTTTCGGTCGCGGAATGCAATCTCAAATTAAAGAAACTGTTCCTGCTGCTCGCGGCTGATGAAGCGGCAGCGGATCGGGAGCTTCGTGTCCGCGAGGCGCATCGCTTCGCGCGCCGCCGAAAGCGGGACGCCGGAAACTTCGAAAAGCATCGTGCCCGGGCGGACGATCGCGGCCCAGTATTCGACATTGCCCTTGCCGGAACCCATGCGGACTTCCGCCGGCTTCTTGGTGACGGGCTTATGCGGGAACACGCGCATCCACATTTTCCCTTTGCGCTTGAGCGAGCGGGAGATCGCGACGCGGGCGGCTTCGAGCTGCGCCGCGGTCATGCGGCAGCGTTCCAGAGCCTGGATGCCGAACTCGCCGAACGCGAGGTCGTTGCAGGATTGCGCCGTGCCGTAGATGCGTCCTTTCTGGACTTTGCGGTATTTGACGCGGGACGGTTGAATGTTAGGCATTTGAATTATCCTTTCTCTGTCCGGATGGAATTAGATTTCGGGATCCTTCGTGCAGATCCAGCATTTGATGCCGAGCTTGCCGTAGACGGTGTGCGCTTCGGCGAACCCGTAGTCGATGTTCTCGCGCAGCGTGTGCAGCGGAACGCGGCCGACGCGCGCGGATTCGACGCGGGCGATTTCCGCGCCGCCGAGACGGCCGGCGATGCGCAGACGGATGCCGTCGGCGCCCATGCTCATCGTCGCCTGAATCGCCTTCTTCATGGCGCGGCGGAACGCGATGCGGCGTTCGAGCTGGAGCGCGATGTTTTCGGCGACGAGCTGCGCGACGAGGTCGGGCTTCTTGATTTCCTGGATGTCGAGGATGACGTCCTTGCCGGAAAGCTTGGCGAGTTCGTCACGGAGCTTTTCGAGCTCTCCGCCCTTGCGGCCGATGACGACGCCGGGCTTCGCCGTGAAGATCTTCACGCGGATGCGGGCGCCCGCGCGCTCGATCGAAATCGAGGGAACGCCGGCCTGGCGCAGCTTGTCGTGAAGGAACTGGCGAATCTCATAGTCGCTCTTGAGGTTCGCGGGGAACGTCTTCTTGTCTGCGAACCAGCGAGATTCCCAGTTGCGGCGCACCGCGAGACGAAAACCGATAGGATTTGTTTTTTGACCCATAGTCTGAAAGTGCGAGGATTATTTTTTGTCACCGACCACGATCGTGATGTGGCTGGTGGATTTGCGGATCGGATGCGCGCTTCCCTTCGCCGTGGGGCGGAAACGCTTCAGCATCGGCCCCTGCCCGACCGTGGCGGCAACGACGACCAGATCCTTGGCGGAAAGATTGTTGTTGTTTTCGGCGTTGGCGACGGCGCTGTTGAGGGTCTTCGCCAGAAGGCGAGCGGATTTGCGCGGAATGAAACGAAGAAGATCTGCCGCTTCGAGAACCGGGCGACCTTGAATTTGGCGTGCCACGTCACGCACCTTGGCGGGCGTCATGCGGGCGAACTTGGTGATGGCTTTAACTTCCATTGGAACTAAGTTAAAAAGTGATGGTTTTGATTTTGACCGGATCGCCGGCCCGAATCGTTTGATTGTTATTGAGCTGCGTGATCAGAGCGACGGCCCGATCCGCGTCCGCTTCGGCGACGATAAGCTCTCCGGCGAAAACGCCGTCGCGTTCGACGACGCAAAGCGTTCCCGCGCAGAAATCGTCCTTCATCCCCGAATCGAGCAGGACCAGATCCGCGCTCGTTCCCGCAGTCACCGCGCGGACGCAGGCGACGTTCCCCGAATGCGCTTCGTAGGAAAGCACCTTGCCGCAAAGCGTTCCCGCAAGCCCGAAAAGCATCGAGCCCGCGAGGACGGCGAAGACTGCGGAACGCGTTTTCACGGATTAGACGGCCTTCTTGGTGGGAGCCGTGTGAGCCTTGAACGTGCGCGTCGGCGCGAATTCGCCCAGCTTGTGGCCAACCATGTTTTCGGTCACGTACACGGGAACGAAAACCTTCCCGTTGTGAACGTTGAGGTTGAGCCCGACGAAGTCCGGGGTCACCGTGGAACGGCGCGACCAGGTTTTGATCGGCTTGTGGTCTCCGGCTTTCTGCGCCGCCTGCACCTTCTCCATGAGAGAAGCTTCGACGTAAAAGCCCTTTTTGATTGAACGTGCCATTGTCTATTAGCCCTTCTTAACTTTGCGTCCGTTGCGGCGAACGATGATGTGAACGTTCGTGGACTTGGATTTGATGCGCGTCGGGAAGCCTTTCGCGAGCTGGCCCCACGGGGAGGACAGGTGCTGACGACCGCCGCCGCCCTTGGATTTGCCCTGACCGCCGCCGTTCGGGTGGTCGACCGGGTTCATCACCATACCGCGGACGCGCGGACGGCGTCCGAGCCAGCGGTTGCGGCCGGCCTTGCCGAGCGTGCGGTTGTAGTGCTCGCCGTTGCCGACGTAGCCGATCGTCGCGCGGCAGTCCGCGTTCAGATAGCGCTGTTCGCCGGAAGGCATCTTGACGATCGCGAGATCGCCTTCGATGCCGAGGAGCTGAGCCGCGTTGCCGGCGGAACGCGCGATGCGCGCCTTCTGACCGGGTTCCATCTGAATCGCGTGGATGAACGTCGCGGGAGCGATGTAGCGGAGCTTCACCGTGCAGCCCGGATTGAATTCTTCGACCGGATTCATCGTGGAGACGACCGTGGCGCCGACCTTCAGACCTTCGGGAGCGAGAATGTAGGCTTTTTCGCCGTCCGTGTACTGAATGAGAGCGAGATTCGCAGAACGGTTCGGATCGTATTCGATCGCGAGCACCGTCGCCGGGATCTCGACCTTGGCGCGACGGAAATCGACAAGACGGTAGAGGCGCTTGTGCCCTCCGCCGCGACGACGCGACGTGATGCGTCCGTTGTTGTTGCGGCCGCCCGTGCGGTTCTTGGATTCCACCAAGTCCTTCTCCGGACGCTTCTTCGCGAGTTCCTGCTTGTTGCGGACCAGGAAGCGCTGCGAAGGCGTAAGCGGACGATTAGATTTGAGTGCCATATGCTATGTTCCTCTGTCTTTTAAACGTTAAATGAGTTCGATCTTGTCGCCCTTCCTGAGGGTGACGATCGCTTTTTTAACATCCGGAGCCTTGATGACGGCGCCGCGCTTCGTGCGGGACTGCTTCACCTTGCCCTTGGTGTTGACGACGTGAACGCGCTCGACGGTGACCTTGAAGGTGTCCGCGACCGCTTTGGCGATTTCGGGCTTATCCGCGTTCGGATAAACTTCAAAAACATACTTGTTCGCTTCCGCGAGAGCCGCCGTCTTTTCCGAGACGAGCGGACGTTTGAGGACGCTGTATGCGGATTTCATGTTGAATATTCTCCTTATTGAGCGCGTTCGATGATCTTCTGGAGTCCCTGTTCGCTGACCAGAACCTGATCGAAGGCGACGAGATCCAGCGCGTTCAGCGTCGCGGCGTCCGTGACGGAGACGCGCTCGATGTTGCGGATGGAAAGAACCGTGTTGTCGTCCCAGGCCTCCGAAACGATGAGCATCTTGCCCTTCGGGAACACCTTGGCGAAAACGCCGTTCATGATTTTCGTCTTCGGCTGCGCGGCTTCGAAGCGCTCGATGACGCTGAGACCGCCTTCGTTCGCCAGATCGACGAGAGCGCGCGCGAACGCGAGCTTCTTCATCTTGCCGTTGACGGACTTGGACCAGTCGCGCGGACGCGGACCGAAAACGACGCCGCCCTTGTAGAGCTGCGGAGCGCGCTTGTCGCCGTGACGGGCGCCGCCGGAACCCTTCTGCGGGCCCTGCTTCTTGCCGGATCCGGCGACTTCGCCGTAATCCTTCGTTTTCGCGCTGCCCTGGCGAAGATTCGCCTGGTAGGCGACGATCGTCTGCTTCAGCGCCGCGACGCCCTTGCCTTCTTCAAGCTGCGGGAGCGCAAATTCTTTTTCCGTGCAGGAACTGCCGTCGACTGTGTAAACTTTGAGTTTCATCGTTCAGTTCTCCTTATTTGGCTTTCTTGGCTTCACGGACGTAAACGAGATCCCCGTTCGCGCCGGGAACGCTGCCCTTGATGAGAATAAGATTCTGGTCCTCGACGATCTTCACGACCGTGAGATTCTGCGTCGTGCGGCGGACCTGCCCCATGTGACCCGGCATGTCCTTGCCCTTGAACACGTGACCCGGCGTCTGGCGCATCCCGATGGAGCCCGGACGACGGTGCATCATGTGCCCGTGGGAAGCCGGCTGCCCGGCCTGGTTATGACGCTTGACGTTGCCCTGGAAACCACGACCTTTCGTCGTTCCGATGACGTCAACGATCTGACCTTCCTTGAAGGTGGTGACGGTCAGCACGTCGCCGACCTTGTATTCGGGAGCTTTGTCGTCAAAGCGGATTTCGCTCAGCACGGCGTGCGGATCGATTCCGGCCTTGGCGAAGTGCCCTTGTTCGGGCTTCGTCAAACGCTCTTTTTTCTGGGCGCCGTAGGCAATTTGTACGGCATTGTATCCGTCAGACTCGGTGGTCTTGACCTGGACGACAGGGCACGGACCCGCCTGAACCACGGTCACGGGAACGAGATTCGCGTTCCCGTCGTAGATTTGGGTCATCCCAATTTTTTTGCCAATCAGTTGTAACTTCATTTTGTCTAAGAGGCAGGTGGAGGTTCAATTCCGTTTGCACAGACCTGCTTTAGGCTGCGAAATCTTCTATGTCGATTCTTTTACAGTCCTAAGGCTATCCGAAAAACGAAAATTTTTCAGTTGTTGTTGCGGTTGCGGATTCAGACGTTGATCGAAATGTCCACGCCCGCGGGAAGATTCAGTTTCTTGAGTTCGTCGACCGTCTGCGCGGTCGGCCCGATGATGTCGATCAGGCGCTTGTGGGTGCGCTGTTCGAACTGATCCATCGACTTCTTGTCGACGTGCGGCGAACGGTTCACCGTCCAACGCTCGATGGAGGTCGGCAGCGGCACGGGACCGGAAACGCGAGCGCCGGTGCGCTTCGCGGTTTCCACGATCTCGCCCGCGGACTGATCGATCACTCGATAGTCGAATCCTTTGAGTTTGATGCGAATTTTTTGACGAGCCATAGCTGTAAAAATCTGAGTTGAATTGTTTGCGGATTACGAACGGGCCGGAGCGCGGGAAGCCGTTTCGACGATTTCCTTGAGGACGTTCGCGGGAACCTGTTCGAAGTGGTCCGGCTCCATCGTGTAGGAGGCGCGGCCCTTCGAGAGCGAACGCACGTCCGTCGCGTAACCGAACATCGTCTGCAGCGGAACCATCGCGTCGATCGTGCAGACGCCGTTCTTCGTCTCCATGTTCTGAATCTGACCGCGGCGGCGGTTCAGGTCGCCCATGATGTCGCCCTGATATTCCTCGGGCGTGACGACCTCGACCTTCGTGATCGGTTCGAGCAGAATCGGAGACGCCTTCGCCATCGCGTCCTTAAGAGCGAAGATGCCCGCCATCTTGAACGCCATTTCGGAGGAGTCGACTTCGTGGAACGAACCGAAGACGATGCGCGCCTTGAAGTCGATGACCGGATAACCGGCGATCGTGCCGTTGTTCGCGGCTTCCTGAATGCCTTCGATGGTCGGCTTGATGTATTCCTTCGGGATGACGCCGCCGACGATTTCGTTGACGATTTCGATGCCCTTGCCCGGATTCGGTTCGATCTCGATTTCCGCGTGACCGTACTGACCGCGACCGCCGGACTGGCGGACGAACTTGCCGACGCCGCGGGAGTTGCCCGTGATCGTTTCGCGGTAGGAAATCTGCGGACGGCCGGATTTCGCCTCGACCTTGAATTCGCGGCGGAGACGGTCGACGATGATGTCGAGGTGAAGCTCGCCCATGCCGGAAATAATCGTCTGCCCCGTTTCCTGGTTGGAAGAAACGCGGAACGTCGGGTCTTCCTGCGCGAGGCGCTGCAGACCGATGGAAAGCTTTTCCTGGTCGGCCTTCGTGGCGGGTTCGATCGCCATGGAGATGACCGGTTCCGGGAAGGACGGCGGTTCGAGGATGATGTCTTCTTCGCGCGTGCAGAGCGTGTCGCCGGTCACGATTTCCTTCGGACCGATGAGCGCGCAGATGTCTCCGGAGTAAGCCGTGTCGATTTCTTCGCGGTCCATCGCCTTCATGATCATGAGGCGGGAGACGCGTTCAGTCTTGCGCGTGCGCGGATTGTAGAGCGCGTCGCCCTTCTTGAGCGTGCCGCGATAAAGACGGAAGAACACGAGCTGGCCGACGTACGGGTCGGACCAGAGCTTGAAGCAGAGGCCGACCGGCTTCGCGTTGTCGTCCGGCTCCACGCCGATTTCGGTCTCGCCGTCGTCCTTGAACGCCTTCATCGGCGGCAGGTCGAGCGGGGACGGCAGGTAGTCGACGACCGCGTCGAGCACCATCTGAACGCCTTTGTTCTTGAACGAGGAACCCGGAATGACGCCGACGAAGTTCAGGGAAAGCGTCGCCTTGCGGATCGCCACGCGGAGCTCGTCCGCCGTGACTTCCTCGCCGCCGAGGTATTTTTCGGCGATCGTGTCGTCGAAGTCCGAAACGGCTTCGATCAGTTCTTCACGATATTTTTCGTAGTCGGCCTTGATGTCGGCGGGAACGTCCGTCTTGGCGTATTTCATGCCCTTCGGATCGCTTTCGTCGTAAACGTAGGCGCAGCCCTTGACGAGGTCCACGAGACCCGTGAACGTTTCGCCCGCGCCGATCGGAATGTAAAGCGGATGCGCGTTCCCGCGGAGCTTTTCGCGGATGCCGTGAACCGCGTTGAAGAAGTCCGCGCCCGTGCGGTCCATCTTGTTGATGTACGCGATGCGGGGAACGCTGTATTTGTTCATCTGGCGCCACACCGTCTCCGACTGCGGCTGCACGCCGGCGACCGCGCAGAAAACCGCGACCGCGCCGTCGAGCACGCGGAGCGAACGCTCCACTTCCGCCGTGAAGTCCACGTGACCGGGCGTGTCGATGACGTTCAGACGATGCGGAATCTTCGCGAACGGACCGTCCGCGACCGTCCATCCGCAGGAAACCGCGGCGGACGTAATCGTGATGCCGCGCTCCTGTTCCTGCTCCATCCAGTCCGTCGTGGCGGCGCCTTCATGGACTTCGCCCGTCTTGTGGATGACGCCCGCGTAAAAGAGGATGCGCTCGGAGGTCGTGGTCTTGCCCGCGTCGATGTGAGCGGCAATGCCGAAGTTACGTGTGTATTCCAACGGAGCCTTGCGCCCGGAGGAGTTCTTGCTGGAAAGTGCGGCGGCCATTGTAAAAGTATGCTCGACTTTTCGATTAAAAAATTAGTTGCCCCAACGAAGGTGCGCGAACGCGCGGTTCGCCTGCGCCATCTTGTGCGTCTCTTCGCGTTTCTTGACGACCGAGCCCGTGTTGTTGTACGCGTCGATGAATTCCGCGGCGAGCGATTCCATCATCGGCTGGCCCTTGCGGCCGGCGGCGGCGTTCACGAGCCAACGGAAAGCCATGCTCGTCTGGCGCTCGTGGGAGATTTCGACCGGGACCTGGTAGGTCGCGCCGCCCACGCGGCGGCTCTTCACTTCAAGCTTCGGACGGCAGTTTTCCAGCGCGCCGAGAAGAAGTTCCATCGGATCGCCCTTTTCGAGCTTTTCGCTGACGCGCTCGATCGCGCCGTAGACGATGCGCTGCGCGACCGTCTTCTTGCCGTTCTTCATGACGACGTTGATCAGCTGGCTCACCAGCGGGCTGTTGTAACGCGCATCGGGCTGATGCGCCTTCTTGTTTGCTTTACGACGACGTGACATTGAATAAAGTCTCCTGTCTCTCTGAAATTATTTGCCGCCCTTCGGACGCTTCACGCCGTATTTCGAACGGCTGCGGCGGCGCTTTTCGACGCCCGCGCAGTCCAGCGGCCCGCGCACGATGTGGTAACGCACGCCCGGCAAGTCCTTGACACGACCGCCGCGAATCAGCACCACGCTGTGTTCCTGCAGCTTGTGGCCTTCGTCCGGAATGTAGGAAATGACTTCCGTGCCCGAGGTGAGGCGGACCTTCGCAACCTTGCGCTGAGCCGAGTTCGGCTTCTTGGGCGTACGCGTCATGACCTGAATGCAGACGCCGCGTTTGAACGGCGAGCAATTCAAGGCGGGCGATTTCGACTTGATGTTGGCTTTAGCCCGCGGTTTGCGGACGAGTTGATTGATTGTCGGCATATCCTGAACTTGAAATTGAATATAAAGGAACGACGAAAAAAAAGCATTCGAACGACTTAAGCAAGTTTTTTTTTGAAATTTTTGAAAAATTTTCTTGCATGCCGCGATTTTCCCGCGCCGCGGCGCGACCGAAATTTTCGCTTGAACCGCCCTGCGCCCTCCCGTAGCGTTCCCGCCATGAGCGAAAATTCCTCCGAAAACGCAGATTTCTACTGGTTCGCGACCGACGACGGAGTCAAGCGCGGTCCGTTCTCGAAAACGGAATTTTCCGAAAAGCTCGCCGCCGGCGAAATCGACGCGGAAACGCTCGTCTGGCGCACGGGCGAGGCCGACTGGGCGCGCTTCGGCGCCGTCCGCGGCGCGTGGTTTCCCGAAGCCGCAGCGCCCGAACGCATCACGCCGGAAGTCTCCGCAGCCTCCGTCTTCTCCGACGCGTGGAGCGCCCTGTTCTTCCGCCGCAATTTCTGGCTGCTGCTCGCGGGCGGCGCTCTCTGGTGGTTCGTCGGCGTCGCGCTGGACTGCGTCACGGACGTCGGTTCCAAATTCCTCACACCGTTCGCGGAAACGCTCGTCTTCCTCAGCGTCGTCCGCCTCTGGGATCGCGGCGAAGCGGCGACCTTCGCCGACATGTTCCCGCTGAAGCGACTCTTCTTTCTCCCGTGGCTGCGCGCGCTCGCCGCCTCCGCGATCGTCGTCCTTCCCGTCTTTCTGCTCCTCGTCCTCGCGCTCGCGAGCCTCGTCGCGCCTCTGGCGTCCGACGGCGCGCGCCTCGAAGCCGCCCTCGAAAACCTCGAGAAGGCGGCCGCGCCGCTCGCCGAAGCCGCGGAGGAAATCGCCCCGGACGATCCGGGAACGCAGCTCGATCGAATCCTGGCGGCATGCGACGAAACGGACTGGGCGCTCGTGACGGACGGCTACGCGGGAACGGCGGGCGCCGTCGCGCTCGCGTGCGCGCTCCTCTTTTTCTGCGCCGCGTGTTGGCTCGAAATCCGCCTCGGCTTCGCGCCCTACCTCGCGCTCGACGCGGAACGGACGAACCCGTTCGCAGCGCTCAAAAACGCGTGGCTTATCACTCGGGGAAAGTTTCTGCGCGTTCTTTTCGTCGAGGTCAGCCTCGCGCTGTTCGTGCTCGTCGGAGCGGCGATGACGCTGGGGCTCGGTCTGCTCGTGCTGCTGCCGTTCGCCTACCTCGCGAACGCGACGCTCTGCGTCAAGCTTATGAAGGCTCGCCCCGACCTCGCCCTCCCGCCCTCGCGCCTCTGAGATCTTCCTCGCCGCCGCGCAAAACGCTTCAATCAAAAAATCGCGCTCGCGCGGGGACGGAAGGCGGGCTAAGCTTTCCGCATGATTCGGGAAGTTTTTTGCGCCATCGGATTTTTTTGCGCCGCCGCGCTCGCGTCCGCGGGAACGGAGTTCGAGGAGGCCGCGGCGAAGGCGGATTACGTCGTGCTCGCCGACGAGACTCACGCCGACGTGAACGACGACGGGAGCGCCGCGTTCCGCATTTTCAAAAGAATAAAGATCGGCACGCCCGCGGGCGCGTTCGCGAACCGCGTCGTGAAATACGACTACGATCCGCTGACCGCCGAGGCGAAATTCGCGGAGGCGCGCGTCGTCGGAACCGACGGAAGCGAGCGCAAGCTCGACTGCACGGAGGCGCACGACCGCCCCGCTCCCGCGCGCGACATCTATTGGGGCGCGCGGCAGATCGTGCTCGAAATCGGGAGACTGAATCCGGGCGACGTGCTCGAATACGGCATCGAGAAGCGCGGTTTTTCCTACGCGCTGCTCGGTGCCGAAAACGCCGCGGGAACGCCGACGGGCGCGGGAACGGGAACGCCGGACGCCGCGTCGGAAGACGCCGACGGCAAGTTCGTGCCGCCGATGCGCGGAGAATTTTACGACATCGTGCCGTTCTGGACGACGGACGCGCCCATCGAGAAAAAGGTTTATTCGGTCGCGATCCGCAAGCCGCTTCAGTACAAATTCTACCGCGGCGACGTGCGCGCGGAGGCGCGTTTTCTCGAGGACGGCAGGACGGAATACCGCTTCGTCGCGGAAGACGTCGCGCCGTTCAAAAAAGAGCCGAACATGGTCGATCTCTTCGACGCGGCGCCGAAACTGCTGCTTTCCACGACGCGTTCGTGGCGGGAAAAATCGCTCTGGTTCCACCGCGTGAACGAGGATTTCGGCAGCTTTCGTCCGACGCCCGCCGCGCAGCGCAAGACGGACGAAATCGTCGCCGGCGCGAAGGACGACCGCGAAAAGGTCGCGCGCCTCACGCACTGGGTCGCCGACAACATGCGCTATTCGGGCATTTCGATGGGCAAAGGCGAAGGCTACACGCTGCACCCGACGGACATGAACTTCACGGATCGCTGCGGCGTCTGCAAGGACAAGGCGTCGCTGCTCGTCGCGATGCTGCGCATGGCGGGCTTCGAGGCCTGCGCGGCGATGACGATGGCGGGCTCGCGCATCGAGGACGTTCCCGCGGACCACTTCAACCACTGCGTCGCGCTCGTGAAGCTCGACGGCGAATGGACGCCGCTCGACCCGACGTGGGTGCCCTTCGAGCGCGAACTGTGGTCGTCCGCCGAATCGCAGCAGCATTACCTGCCCGGCGTGCCCGAAGGCTCGGAGCTGCGCGAAACGCCCGTCGCTCCCGCGGAAAACCACTACCTGCGCGTGTCGGTGACGGGAACGCTCGGCGCCGACGGTACGCTCGAAGGCGAATATCTGCTGGAGGCGGAAGGACAGACGGACGCGCGCATCCGCCGCCCCTTCATCGAAGGCCGCGTCGAGGACTGGCCGGAGATGATCGCCCGCGAGCTGCGCGCGATCGCGCCGAACGTCGAAATCCTCGGAATCGAGCTCGGCAACGACTGGCGCGCTTATCTGGAAATGCCGCTGCGGCTGAAGGCGCGTTTCCGCGCGCCGCGTTACGCGGCGGTCGCGCCGGACGGCTCGCTGATCTACGAGCCCGTCGTCTTCAGAAACGTCTTTCCGCGCGGGCGGCGTCATGAGCGAATGGATACGTCGCCGGAGACGCGCCGCTTCGCCTTCCGCGACTCGTGTTCCCGCACCGCGGAATTTTCGGAACGCGTCGCGTTGCCCTTCGGCGCCGAGCCCCGCCGCGTCGAGAAGAAGACCGAAGGCGCGGCGGCGTCCTTCGCGGGAACGCTTTCCGTGCAGGGCGGCGCGCTGACTTATTCCCAGAAACTGACGATGAACAAACGCGTTTACGAACCCGAAGACTGGCCCGCCGTCCGCGACGCGCTGCGCGCCGGCAAGGCGTTCGCCGAAACGCCAGTCGTATTGAAAAAACAATGACGAACAACGATTTTTCCGCCATGAAGACGATGAAAAAAGGAATCGCGCTTTTTGCGGCGCTCGCGCTCTGCCCGCTTCCCGCCTTCGCCGAAGACGCGGGCGGCGCCGCGCCGGAAACTTCCCGCGAGGCCGCGCCCGCCTCGCCCCGCTTCGCGAATTTTCCCGAGGCGCTCCCCGAAGCCCGCTACGAAAGCGTGGAAAAATACTATTCGTTCGACGCGGACGATGTCTGCGAATTCCGCTGCCGGACGGCGCTGCGCGTGAACACGCTCGCCGCGGTCAACCAGCTCTGCGGCGAAACGTTCATCGTCTACAACCCGCAGTTTCAGCGCGTGAAGATCAACGCCGCCTACACGCTTTCGACGGACGGCTCGACGCGCACGGACGTTCCCGAAAACGCCTTCAACACCGTGCTCCCGCGCTGCGCCGAAGACGCGCCCGCGTTCGACTTCCTGCGCGAGCTCGTCGTCACGCACACGGCGCTCGAACCCGGTGCGGAGATTTTTCTCGATTATTCGATCTTCACCCGATCCGCGTCGGAGTCGCTCTTCGACGAGCGCGCGGACATGCCGTTCCCGTGCGCGCGGCTCGTGCTGAACTTCAACGGAGCGCAGACGGAGCATTTCGACGTTCCCGCGCGTTCCCGCGAACCTCTCGCCGACGTGCGCGACGACGTTCCCGTGATTTACCCCGGAATGCCGCGCTCGGCGGCGCGCGATTTCTGCGCGACTGAAGCCGTCCCGCCGCTCGACGAATACGGCGCGGGTCTCGTCGCCTCGCTCGTGAACAATTCGATGACGCGCCGGGAAAAACTCGCCGCGCTCGCGGAGTTCGTCCGCGAAAACGTCGCGACGGCGAAGATTCCCGACGCGCTGCTCCGAGAAGCCTATCTGCGCGCGCCCGACGCGGTGCTGCGCTCCTCCTACGGCGTTCCCGCGGAAAAGGCGCGCGCGCTGCGGGCGATGTTCGTCGCCGTCGGCGAAAAGGACGTTTCGGTTTCCCGCGACGAACGCCTCGGCGCGTATTTCGTCGAGACCTCCGCGGGCGCGTTTCCCGTGGACGCTTCGACTCCGCTCCTTTTCGGACGCCTGAGCGTCGTCGAGGAGATTGCGCTTTCTGCCGAATCCGCGGACGTGCGCGGGAGTTTTGAATTTTCGGGCGTGCCCGTCGCAAAAGAAGCCGCCACGCTCGCGAAGGAATTTCTCGGCGACGCCGCGCCGGAAAATCTCGAGGCGAAGCGCGCCGTGCGCGGCGCGAACGCCGTCGAGTTTTCGGGAACGCGCGCGCTGAAGCCGACGGACGGCGTGCTCGTGCTCAAGCTCCCGCGTTCGCCGAAAGGCCTCGCCGCGATTCTGCCCGCGCTGCTCGCGGAAAAGCGCGTCGCCGCGCTCGAACTGCCGACGCTCGCGCAGAAGCTCGAAGAGTCCGTGCGCATGAAAATCCGCCTCGCGGACGGCTGGGAACCGGAGGGAGCGCCGGGCGAAACCGTCCTCTCTTCCGCTTCGAACGCCGTCGGAGAAGTCTCCTTTTCGCGGGAACGCGACGGCGACGAGTTCGTGTTCTTCGCGCAGATTCGGCTGAGCAAGACGCGTTTCGAGCCGGAGGAGTATCCGCTTCTCCGCGATCTGGTCGTCGCGTTTTTCGCGCCGGAAAACGGGCACGTCGTCCTCGTGAAGAAAGACTGACGCGCTGCGCCGCGCGAAGCGCGCTTCCTTTTTTCGCGGGAACGCGCTATTGTCTTGCTCACGATGGCGAAAAAGAAGACAGAGCCGAGCGTTCCCGAGGAGGAGGCGCCGCGCAGTTATTTCGAAGAGGCGCTCGCGCGCAAGGACTCGACGCTGGACCAGGCGCTGCGCCCGCCGAACTTCGACGACTTCACGGGGCAGCCGCGCACGATTGAGCGCCTGCGCGTGATGGTCGGCGCGGCGCGGCGGGAACACCGCGCGCTCGACCACATTCTGCTTCACGGGCCGCCGGGGCTGGGCAAGACGACGCTCGCGCTGATTCTCGCCGAGGAAATGGGCACGAAGGTGAAGATCACTTCCGGGCCTGTCATCGAAAAGCCCGCCGACCTCGCGGGCCTGCTCACCGCGCTCGAGGAGGGCGAAATTCTCTTCATCGACGAAATCCACCGCATCTCGAAGGTCGTCGAGGAATTTCTCTACTCGGCGATGGAGGATTTCCGCATCGACATCATGATCGACCAGGGCCCGAACGCGCGCAGCGTGCGCCTGTCGATCCCGCGCTTCACGCTCGTCGGCGCGACGACGCGCACGGGCCTGCTCACCGCGCCGATGCGTTCCCGCTTCACGCTGCAGACGCGCCTCGACTACTACACGCACGAGGATCTTTTCAAAATCGTGCGGCGCAACTGCGCGAAGCTCGGCATCGCCGTGGACGACGGCGGCGCGATGGAGATCGCACGGCGCGCCCGCGGGACGCCGCGCATCGTGAACAATCTCATCCGCTTCGCGCGCGACTACGCGCTGGAGCGCGGGAACGGCGAAATCGACAAGCCGACTGCCGCCGCCGCGCTCGAACTGCTCGAAATCGACGCGCACGGGCTCGACGACATGGACAAGCGCATCCTGCGCACGCTCGCGCAGAACTACAACGGCGGGCCCGTCGGGCTGGGCACGATCGGCGTTGCCGTCGGCGAGGACGAGCACACGCTCGAGGAAGTGCACGAGCCGTATCTGATTCAGGAAGGCTACATCGCGCGCACGCCGCAGGGGCGCGTGCTCACGGAAAAAGGCTGGGGCGTCGCCGGCGTCGAACGCGATTTCGGCGGCCGCCGTCAGGGCACGCTTTTCTGACGCCGCGCGCGGGAACGGGCGTATGGGTTTTCTGAATACGTTTTTCCGGAGGCTCGCCGAGCTCGCGCGCGCCGCGTTCCCGCGGAGGCGGCCGAAGACCTCGCGGCGGGAACGCGGCGACGCCGGAGAGGCTTTCGCGGCGAAATTTCTGCGGCGCGAAGGCGCGAAGATTCTCCTGCGGAACTGGCGGCACGGGCGCGACGAAATCGACATCGTCGCGCTCGACGGCGACTGCCTCGTCTTCGTCGAAGTGAAGACGCGCTCCGAAGACGATCCGCACGGCGGCTACGCGGCGGTGGACGCGCGCAAGCGCAACGCGCAGAAACGCGCCGTCCGCGCGTATCTGAACTCCCTGCGGGAACGCCCGCCGGCGCACCGCTTCGACGTCGTCGAAGTCTTCGTCCGCGAGACCGACGGCTCCATGCGCGCCGTACATCACCGCGCGGTCCCGTTTTCGCGCCGCTATTCCAATTGAAATTCCGCGCGCCTTCGGCGATAATCCGCGCTTAACCTTTTTGAACGAATTTATGGAAAAAATCGCAGACGTCCTCGCTCAACGCTACGCCACGGAGCCGATCCGCAACATCTGGTCGGCGACGGGAAGAATCATCCTCGAACGCGAATTCTGGATCGCGGTCATGCGCGCCCAGCGCGACCTCGGGCTCGACATTCCCGCCGAGGCGATCGAAGCCTACGAACGCGTCAAGAACGACGTGAATCTCGACTCCATCAACGCGCGCGAACGCGTCACGCGCCACGACGTGAAGGCGCGCATCGAGGAGTTCTGCGCGCTCGCCGGTTACGAGCACATTCACAAGGGCATGACCTCGCGCGACCTCACAGAATCCGTCGAGCAGCTGCAGGTGTTCCGCTCGCTCGAATACATCCGCCTCAAGACCGTCGCCGCGATCAAACGCCTCGCCGAGCGCGCCGCGGAAACGCGCGACGTCGCGATGACCTCGCGCACGCACAACGTCGCCGCACAGCTCACGACCTTCGGCAAGCGTTTCGCGATGTTCGGCGAAGACATGCTCGTCGCGCTGCGCGAGCTCGACGCGCTCATCGCCAACTACCCGGCGCGCGGCGTGAAGGGCGCGGTCGGCACGCAGCTCGACCTGCTCACGCTTTTCGACCACGACGTGGAAAAAGTCATGGCGTTCGATTCCCGCGTGCGCGCGCACCTCGGCATTCCGCACGCGTTCAACGCGACGGGCCAGGTCTATCCGCGCTCGCTGGATTTCGCGACGATCTCGACGCTCGTCCACATCGGTTCGGGCGCGTCGAGCTTCGCGAAGACGCTGCGCCTAATGGCGGGACACGAGCTCGCGAGCGAAGGCTTCCTGCCCGGCCAGGTCGGCTCCTCCGCGATGCCGCACAAGATGAATTCCCGCAGCTGCGAACGCCTCAACGGCCTGCACGTCATTCTCAAGGGCTACCTCGCGATGGCGGCGGACCTCGCCGGCGACCAGTGGAACGAGGGCGACGTCTCGTGCTCCGTCGTGCGCCGCGTCGCGCTCCCGGATTCGTTCTTCGCGATCGACGCGCTGCTGGAGACGTTCCTCGTCATTCTCAACCAGATGGAGATCAACGTTCCCGTCATCGAGCGCGAAAAGAACTACTATCTGCCGTTCCTGCTCACGACAACGATCATGATGGAGGCCGTCAAGCGCGGCGTCGGGCGCGAGACCGCGCACGAAGTCATCAAGGAACACGCGGTCGCCACGGCGCGCGACATCCGGCAGGGAAAAATTTCGCGCAACGACCTCTTCGACCGCCTCGCCGCGGACGGGCGCCTGCGTCTCGCCCGCGAGGACTTCGACGCGATCGCGAAAGTCGCCGCCGCCGAGACGGGAACGGCCGGACTGCAGGTGGACAATTTCGTCGCCTCCGCGAAGGAGCTTCTGGAGAAGTTCCCCGCCGCCGCCGACATCCGCCCCGGCGCCATTCTCTGACGCGTTCCCGCGCGCAAAAGGACGGCCGCTCCCGGTCGTCCTTTTTTGCGCTTTCTCACGAAAGCTTTTTCGGCGTCCGCGCGATTCCTTCAAAAAATTTCGCGGACTTTCGGCGCGGCGATTCGTACACGAAAAAAGCCGCTCCCGAAAACGGGAACGGCTTTTTCGCGGACAACTCGCACGCCGGATTAACCGATGGCAGGCGAATTGGGCGTGACGTTCGTGTTGATGTCGTTGCCTTCGATGTTGACCGAATCGTTCCCCGCGTCCGGAGCGGCGGGAGCGGCGGGCTTTTCCGCGCCGGAAGCTCCGTCGGCGGAAAGCGTCGTTTCGGCCTTGGCGGCTTCCGACTTCGTGGCGGGACGCGGCGCGAACGTGGCGTCTCCCTTCTTCACCAGAACCGTCTGATTGGCGCCGAGAACGCCGGTGTCGCCGTTCGTTCCCGTGACGCGCCAGCTGCCGGAGGTGGAGGTGACGCTGACGGTGGCGGCGGTCGCCGTGACCGTGACGGTGCCCTTCGTGCCCGAGACCGTTCCGGAGGGCGTCTGAATCGTCACCGAAGAACCTCTGGGCGCGTTGGACTGAACCGTGATCGTGCCGCTGCCGAGCGAAATCACCGTGGCGGTGCCCGTCTCGGAGACGGAGACCGTGACTTCGGCGCCTTCGCCGACGCCGACGAGAGAGCCGTCGGGAAGCTTCAGCTGGGCGGCGCTGCCTTTGCCGGCCTTGACGACGGCGCCCGCAGGAACGGTGTCGCCCGGCTTCAGCGCGGACGCAACGCCGTTGACGACGACGACGACGTCGTTCTTGGCGGCCTGAACCGTGGTGTCCGGAGCCGCGAACAGAGCCGCGGCGAGGAAGATCGGGGACAGGATGATGGAAACCAATTTTGCGAATTTCATAAGTTTTTTCCTCTCGAATGAATTTGTATCTGCGGACATTCTGTAGCTCCGTCCGCGAAATACAAGTTTTTTTTGTCGGCTTTTCAGCGGGTTTCGTACGGCGGGCAGAGCTTTTCGACGGCGACTCGGTCGAGAATCGCCATCTTGGGAACGCCGGCTTCGTCCGTGAGCTGCGGCGCGCCCTGAATGAGCGGGAGCGCGTACTTCGCGAACTGGAAGCCGACGGTCATGCCGTTTTCGCCGATCCAGTTCTGCGGGAACGTCTTCACGCCGTTGGCGACTTCGTCGAGCGGCGCGAGCTCCGCCTTCACCTGGTAGCGGTCCTTTTCCTCGCGGACGAGAATGACCATCTTGCCGCTTTCGCCGGCGACGGCGGCCTTGACCGCCGCGGCGCCCGCCATGAAGGCCTCGTCCACGTCGGTCTTCGAGGCGCAGTGCGAGGCGGTGCGCTGAATGTGCCCCTGACGGCAGGTGCGCGTCTTCACGCCCGCGAAGGATTCTTCGACAACCTCCTTCAGGTATTCGCAGACGCCGCCGAGGCGCGGATGCCCGAACGCGTCGAGCACGGCCGTGTTCGCGCCGAGATAGTTCCCGTCGGCGTCCTTCAGTCCTTCCGCCGCGACGACGACGCAGTGGCGGTTCAGCGAAAGCACGTTGCGGACGGCTTCGACGAAGGCGGCGCGGTCGAACGGCACTTCCGGCAGCAGAACGAGATGCGGCGCGTCTTCCGGGCAGGCGCGGCGCTTCGCGAGCACGGAGCCGGCGGCGATCCAGCCGGCGCTGCGGCCCATGACTTCGATGATCGTCACCAGGTCGTGGCGGCCGAGCGATTCGCAGTCGCAGGCGAGTTCGCGCACGGACGTCGCGATGTATTTGATCGTCGAGCCGTAGCCCGGGCAGTGGTCGGTGAGGACGAGGTCGTTGTCGATCGTCTTCGGCACGCCGACGACGCGTATTTCGTAGCCCTGCGCGGCGCAGTAGTCCGCGACGCGCTTGGAGGAATCCTGCGAGTCGTTCCCGCCGATGTAATGGAAATAACGGATGTCGTGCGCCTTGAAGACTTCAAGAATGCGGGCGAGATCCTGCTCTTTCTTGAGCTTGTAGCGGCAGGAGCCGAGCGCGGCGCCCGGCGTCGTCTTGAGCAGACGCACCGTCTGCTGCGACTCCGCGGCGAGATCGATCAGATTTTCGCTCAAAATTCCCTCGACGCCGTTCACGGCGCCGTAAATTTCGCCGATTTCGTCTTCGAACTGCAACGCGGCGGCGAGAACGCCCGCCAGGCTCGCGTTGATGACCGGCGTCGGTCCGCCGCTTTGAGCCACCAGTAAATTTCCTTTAAGTGTTTCCATAGTTCTTGAATCAAAATAAGTTGCTTCCTACTTTCATTCACTCGGGCGGACTTTGTCAAGCGCGAGCGCCGACGACCGAAAACATTTCCGCGCTTTTCGCGCTTGACGGAGAGGGCGCGTTAAGGTTTCATGTCCTTTCTTTCAATTTTTCAATATATCAAACAAACGGAAACACAATGCTTCGTATCAGATTGCAACGTCATGGCGCCGCTCACGCGCCGAACTATCGCCTCGTCGTCTGCGAGAGCACGGCGCGTCGCGACGGACGCTTCGTCGAAATCGTCGGCGCCTACAATCCCGCCGCCAAAGGCAACACGCAGCCGCTGACGGTCGATCTCGACCGCGTCGATTACTGGGTGAAGTGCGGCGCGCAGCCGTCGGACACGGTCCGCTCGCTCATCAAGCGCGCGCGCAAGGAAGTCGCGGCCGCTCCCGCCGCGTAATTCCGCGGGAACGCTCCCGCCGCGTTTCACCTTTTCGAGAGAAAGGCGTTCCCGTCCGCGAGAACGCCTTTTTTTTACGATGCCGCTCCAGATCGACATTCTCACGCTGTTCCCGAAGATGGTCTCCGGATTCTTTTCCGAGAGCATCCTGGGGCGCGCCGTGGAGAACGGGCTCGTGGACGTGCGTCTGCACGACGTCCGCGACTGGTCGACGGACAAGCACCGCCGCGTGGACGACCGCCCTTTCGGCGGCGGAGCCGGCATGCTCATGGCGCCGCAGCCCGTCTTCGACGCGGTGGAGGCCGTCGTCGGAGACGAGCCCGCGGACGAGGTGATTTATCTCTGCCCGGACGGCGAGCCGCTGACGAACGAAATCGCGCGCGGGCTTTCCCGCAAGAAGCGCCTCGTTCTGCTCAGCGGACATTACGAAGGCATCGATCAGCGCATCCGCGACGCGCTCGTCACGCGCGAGATTTCCATCGGCGATTACGTGCTGACGAACGGCACGATCGCGGCAGCGGTTCTGGTCGACTGCATCGCCCGACAGATTCCCGGCGTGCTCGGCGAAGAAAATTCGTTGACGAGCGACAGTTTTAATGCCAATCTTCTTTCCTTTCCTCAGTATACGCGTCCCGAGGTTTTCCGAGGCATGCCCGTTCCGCCGGTTCTTCTGTCCGGCAACCACGCCGAAATACGGCGTTGGCGTCACGAGCAGCAGCTGAAAAAAACGCGCGAACGCCGACCTGATTTACTTTTAAAAGACATACAACAATGAGCCAGCAAATTCTTAATTCGCTTACACAAGCCCAGCTGAAGACCGACCGCAACAATTTCCGCGTCGGCGACGGCGTCCGCGTGCACACGAAAGTGCGTGAAGGAGACAAGGAGCGCATCCAGATCTTCTCCGGAATCGTGATCAGCCACAAAGGCACGGGCATTCAAGAAGCCTTCACGGTCCGCCGCATCGCCTCCGGCGAAGGCGTCGAACGCGTGTTCCCGGTGCACAGCCCGAACGTCGTCAAGATCGAGGTCGAACGCAAGTCGGTCCCGATGAAGGCGCGCCTCCACTACCTGCGCAAACGCCTCGGCAAGAGCGCGACGAAGGTCAAGGAGAAAGCCTTCTCCACGGAAGCGTGATTTTCGCGCCCCCGTCAAAAAAAAACGCGCCCCCGCAAAGGGCGCGTTTTTTTGTCGGGCTCCGCTTCGCCGAAATCTTCACAACTTCTTCAGCGCGTCGCAGACTTCGTCGATGAGGAAGCCCGGCGTGGACGCGCCCGCCGTGACGCCGACCGTCCCGTAGCGGGAGATCGCGTTCAGATCGAGCTCCGCGAGCGTTTCGACGTGGAAGCACGGAATGCCCTGGCGCTCGACGAGCCGGGCCAGCTTCAGCGTGTTGGCCGAATGCCTGCCGCCGATGACGACGATCGCCTCCGCGCCTTCCCGCGCCAACGCGGGAACGTCGCCCTGGCGGTCGCGCGTCGCGCCGCATATCGTGTTGAAGATGAGCGCTTCGGGAAAGCGTTTTTTCAGCGCCGAGACGAGTTTTTCGAATTCGTCCGGATACATCGTCGACTGCGAGACCATGCAGACTTTTTCGCCGAGCTCGGGCAGCTTCTCGATGTCCTCGAGCGAGCGCACCGCGTAGCCGCGCCCCCGCGAATAGCCGAGAATGCCGACGACTTCGGGATGGTCGGGATCGCCGAAGATCACGGTCGCGTATCCTTTCTGCGCATACATTTTCACGCGCCCGGCGATGGCGGCGACGTCGGGACAGGTCGCGTCGCGGAATTCCAGCCCGAGAGAACGCAGATACTCGCGCCGCTGCGGCGAAATGCCGTGCGCGCGCACGATGAGCACGGCGTTCCCGCGCGCCTCGTCGTCGAGATCGATTTCGAGCTTTTCGCTGCTGCGGTAGTCGCCGAGCTCGCGAACGCCTTCGCGGGCGAGCTCCGCCATCATCTGGCTGTTGTGAATGAGCGGACCGTCCGTGAACACGGGAAATCTCCCGCGCAAGGCGTATTCGCGGGCGATGTTGATGGCGCGTTCGACGCCGCGGCAGAACCCGGCGCTTGCTGCTCGAAGAACTTTCATGCGGATAGGAAAAAGCCCCCGCCGCGAAAACGCAACCGCGGACTTTCTTTCCTCGCCTCGCCCGCACGCGCAAAAAAAAGCGTTCCCGCGGGAAGGCGGGAACGCTCGTCGAACGAAAGGAGATTCGTTTACTCGGCTTTCGGAGCTTCGTCGGAAGCGGCGGCTTCCTCGGCCTTCGGAGCGCGCGGCTTGCGGGCGCCCTTCTTGCCCTTGGCGGAGTCTTCCGCGACTTCTTCGACCGGATTTTCGGAAACGACTTCGACGGAGATTTCCACGGAGACTTCGGCGTGCAGCTTGACGACGGCGGAGGTTTTGCCGAGGTGCTTGATAGCGCCGTGTTCGAGGTGGATCGCCTTCTTTTCGATTTCGTGGCCGAGTTCGGCGAGCTTCTTCGCGATGTCGGTCGTGGAGATCGAGCCGAAGAGCTTTCCGCCTTCGCCGGTCTTGACGGCGAACGTGAGGGCGACGCCGGCGAGCTTTTCGGCGGCGGATTTAGCCGCTTCGAGTTCCTTGGCTTCGCGTTCGGCGCGCGCCTTCTTGAGCGCTTCGATCTGCTTGCGGTTCGCCTGCGTCACGGGAACGGCGATTCCCTGCGGGAACAGGAAATTGCGCGCGAAGCCGGCGCGGACCTTGACTTGATCGCCTTCGGCGCCGAGACCGGCGACGGGCTTTTTGAGGAGGACTTCAGAGAGTGCCATAATTTTGTTTTGTTAAATGTTGAACGTTGTTGTTTTCCGGGACCGGAACCGAATCAGAACGGGACGTCTTCGTCGTTCATGTCCGACGAAGCCGGCGGCGGCGGCGCGGGCTGGCGCGACGGCGCGGGAGCGCGGCGCGGAGCCGGAGCGACGTCGTCGTAGTCGGAAGGCGCGGAAGCGCCTCCGGCGGGCGAGTCACCGCGGGAGCCGACGAACTGGAAGTTTTCGAGCACGATGCCGAGACGCGAGCGCTTTTCGCCCGTCGTCTTGTCGTCCCACTGGTCGAGACGCAGACGCCCTTCGACGAGCAGCGTGCGCCCTTTCGTGCACCACTTCGCGATCGTTTCCGCCTGTTTTCCGAAAGCGTCCACGTCCACGTAGGTGACTTCTTCTTTCTTTTCGCCTTCCTTGGAGAGGTAGGCGCGATTGACGGCGAGCCCGATGCGCGCCACGGCGTTGCCGCTCGGAAGCGTGCGCAGCTCGGGATCGCGCGTGAGGTTGCCCATGAGGATCACTTTGTTGAACGATGCCATTTTCGGGGTGTCCTTTGCGATTCGGGGTTACGGTCAGCGGGCTTGGATCAGGATGCGCTTGATGGTGCGGTCGAGACGAAGTTTTTCGCGGAAGGCGACCGGAAAGGTCGTCGCGGCGGCGACGTCGAACTGCGTGTAGTGCGCGTTCGGCATGCGGCGATTGGTGACGCGGACGAAGTCCTTGACGCCGAGATCCGTCACTTCCTCGAGGGTCGCCCCGAGCGCGGAAATGAGCGTCTTGATCTTCTCGATCTGCGCCTCGGCGGTGACGCCGCGGACATCGAAAATCATGTTCACACGATATTTGTTAAGGTCGTTCATTGTTGTCTTTTCTGTTGATAAGGTTTTGTGCGGCGGAAAGCCCCTGGGAAATCAGAAGCTCCAGGCCTTGGATGAAGTTTGCCTGCCGTGTTTCGAAAATGTTCTTTTCCTCGTCGCCGAGTTTCCCCAGCACGAAGTCTGCGAGCGGCTGTTCGCGGAAAGGCTTCGCGCCGATGCCGACGCGGAAGCGGATGAAGGCGTTCCCGCAACAGCGGATGACGCTCTTGATTCCGTTGTGGCCACCATCTCCGCCGCCCTGGGAAATCTTGACCGCCCCGACCGGAAGCGCGATGTCGTCGTAGACGACCACGACCGTGGAGAAGTCGAGCTTGTGGTAGCGGGCGTGAGCCCCCACGCACTCACCGCTGAGATTCATGAACGTCAGCGGCTTCCCGAGCCAGAGCGTTCCCGCGGAGCCGAATCGCGTTTTCGCGAACTCCCCGCGCAGCGCCGCGTCCTTGCGGAACTCGGCGCCGAGGCGCTTCGCCAGAGCATCGACTACGCGAAAACCCGTGTTGTGGCGGGTGAACTCGTACTCTTTGCCGGGATTGCCCAGACCGTAAATGGCGGAAACGAACATCGAATTTTAAAGAACAAACGCCGAAAGGCGAGAAACACGCGCGGACCGAAGTTATTTCTTTTCGGGCGCGGGAGCGGCGGCGTCCGCAGGAGCGGCTTCGCCTTCCGCGGCGGGAGCGGGTTCTTCTTCCTGCTTTTCGACCGTGCAGGACGCGACGACGGTGTTCTGATTCGCCGGGAACGTGACGCCCGGAATCGGCGGCAGCGCGTCGATGTGAATCGTGTGGCCCGCGTGCAGACCGGAAACGTCCACTTCGATGAATTCGGGCAGGTCCTTCGGGAGGCAGCGGACGATGATTTCGTGCACCGCTTCGAGCGTCGCGTTTTCCTGCAGCACGCCGATCGCTTCGCCCTTGACGTGGACGGGGATCGTGGCGGTCATCTGCACGTTGGGATCGACCTCGAGGATGTCGACGTGAACGACCTTCTGCGAGACGGCGTCGCGCTGGAAGTCCTTGATGAGAGAGAGCAGCGTCTCGGCGCCGTCGACAGCAATCTCGACGAGAGCGGCGCTTTCGCCCTTGGCGCGCATCATCATGCGGAATTCGACCGCGTCGATGGCGACGGGCTTCGAGCCGCTTTTTCCGTAAATCACGCCCGGGATTGCGCCCGCGGCGCGAAGGCGACGGGCCGGCCCGCGGCCGATGCCGTCGCGTTTCTTGACATTCAGTTTGTATTTTTTCATTGGTTGGATGTGTCTCCGTGGTAGTCACGGGCCCGCAACTGCTGCGGCCGCGCCTCGACCGAAGACAAGTCGAGAATGAAGAGTCGATATTACGAGAACGGTTTTTTCGACGCAACAAGAATTTTTCGCGCGGAAGCGCGCGGCGCGGCGCGCGTTGAATTGACACTTCAGCGGAAATCAACATGCTGTTCGCAACCTTTTTCAGCAAGGCGATACCTCCTTTTCAACGCAGTCAGAATCTTATTCTTATGTCAGCCAAGAAAATTTCCTCCAAGCAGGCCGCGAAACGCCCCGCCGCGAAGACGCCGGCGAAGGCTCCCGCGAAGAAATCCGCCGCCGTGAAGACGCCGCCGGCGAAGAAAGCCGCGCCCGCGAAGGCGACGAAGAAAAGCGTTCCCGCGAAGCCCGTTCCCGCCAAGAAGGCGGAGACGCGCCCCGCAAAAACTGTTCCCGCGAAACAGGAGGCGCGCCCGCTGATCGCTCCCGCGAAGCGCGGCAGAAAGCCCAAGGCTGAAGCCGCGCGCGGCGCTTCCACCGCCGCCATTTCCGTGCCGCGCGACGTGCGCGCCGCCTCCAAGCGCGTCTCGCCGAACCGCGCGCGCGCCTACACGCCGGCGGAGCTCGAACAGCTGCTCTTTCAGCGCGGCACGGCGGGCATCAACGTCTTCAGCCCGGAGCTCGGCGTCGTTCCCGCCAAGAAGGCGGAAAACAAAAAGATCATTCTGAAGGAGCTCCCGAAGAGCGACGGCAAGCGCACCGTCGGCGCCGTCTCGATCAGCGACCTTTTCGGCTTCAACCCGTTCGCGAAGGACGCCGTTTCGCAGGAAGAGGCGCTCATTCCCGAAAAATGGCGCAAGTACTACCGCAAGCTCATGGCGCGCAAGGACGAGCTGATGGCGAACATCTCCCGCCACTCCGAGAACGCGTTCCGCAAGGAAGGCAAGGAGGAGACCGGCGACGTCTCCGCCTACAGCCAGCACACGGCGGACATCGACAACGAGGCCTTCGACCGCGACTTCGCGATCAGCCGCCTCGCCGCCGAGCAGGAGGAGCTTTCCGAAATCAACATCGCCGTCGAGCGCATGAAGAAAGGCACCTACGGCATCTGCGAAATCACCGGAAAGCCCATTCCCGCGGAACGCCTCAACAAGGTGCCGTTCACGCGCTATTCCGTCGAAGGCAAGATCGAGGCGGAAAAGCAGCGCCGCGTCGAAGCCCGCCGCCGCCGCGCCAACGCGACGGGAGACATCTCCGAGGTCATCGACATCGAAAACGACTCGCCGATCTCCCTGCCGGAAGAACACGAGGAACCGTAATCGGATTTTCATGACGTTCCGCCTCCGACGAATCCGCAAGTACGCGATTTTCTGGAAAATCGCTCTCGGCGTCTTCGCGCTCGACCAGCTCACGAAGCTGCTCGTGATCTGGCTGATTCCGTGGGCGCCCGGGCAGCCGACCTACGCGCTGCCGGGAGACTTCGGCTTCGATCCCGCGTTCGCGCCGATTCCCGTCGTGGAAAGCTTCTTCTACCTCGTGCACATCGACAATCCCGGCGCGGCGTGGAGCCTCTTCGCCGGGCATCAGATTCTGCTGAGCCTCTTCGCCGTCGCCGCGCTCGCCGCGCTGTTCTTCTTCCGCCGCCATCTCGAGCTCGAGCGCCTGCCCTCGCAGATCGCGCTCGGTCTGCTCGCCGGCGGGATCGTCGGCAACCTGCTCGACCGCGTGGCGCACAATCACGTCATCGACTTTCTCGACGTCCACCTGCCGCTCTACGGCCGCTGGCCCGCCTTCAACGTCGCCGACTGCGGCATCGTCGTCGGCGTGTGCTTTTACCTTTTCATCAACGTCATTCCGCTCTTCGGCTACAATCACCCGAAGGCGAAACGTTTCAACGAAGAAGAAACCCTGAACAAATGAACGATTCCGCCCCGAAATTCTCCCGCTTCGAAACCGAAATGCAGGTCCGCCCCGACGACATCGACCTGTATCAGCACGTCCACAGCTCGCGCTACATCGACTACGTGCTCGCGGCGCGCTTCGATCAGATGGAACGCTGCTACAAAATGTCCATGCAGGAATTCGCCGCGCGCGGACTCGGCTGGTACCAGACGTCCATCACGATGAACTACAAGCGCGCGCTCGGGCTCGGCGACGCCTTCATCGTCGAGACGGGCATCGTCGATTTCGCCGACGCGTCCATCACGCTCACCTTCAAGATCATCAAGAAGGACACGCGCAAGCTCGTCGCCGACGGGCACGCGTCCTACGCGCTCATCGACCTGAAGACGAAGCGCGCGACCAAAATCCCGCAGGACGTCATCGACAAGTACACGATCTGAGGGAGAGAGCTTAAAGCTTAAAGGGAGAGTCCCGACGGCAGTCTCCGCCTGCACTCAGGCTGAGACGCGGAACCGCATTCCGAGCGCGGCGGAAACGCGCGCAGCCGTACGAAATGTAAGACTCGCGTTCTCCGGACTTATGACCCGCGCGACGGTCGCGCGGTTCGTCTTGAGTCTGCGCGCGAGCGCGGAAATGGAGACGGAATCGCGTTCCATACGCTCCCGCCACTCCTGCGCAAGCATTTTGCAGATCGCCTGCGCGTCGACGTCGTCCCTGATGCCTTCGCTTTCGAGAAAATCGTCGAGACTGCTTCCAAGGTGCTTGTTTTTCGTTTTCATTCTTTCAGTTCCTTAAATCGTCTGATTGCCGTTTCAAGATCCTGTTGCGGGGTCTTTTGTGTTTTCTTGATGAATCCGTGCAGAAGCACGATTTTTTCGTCGAAATAGACGAAGAGGATTCGAGAGATACGCGTCGGCAAGACCGAGCGAAGCTCAAAAATTCCGTTCTTAAGGCAACGCACCGTCGGCATTCCGAGCGGATAGCGCCATTGGACGGCGCGCAAATCGGAACCGATGATTTTCTTTTCCTCATCGGAAAGCGCGGCAAGCATTTCCCGAACCGGCTCGTTTCCTGCCGCTGTCCGGAAAAACAGGACGTCTATCCTTTCGCCGTATTTCATCAATGCTCGCGAACATGAACCAAAAAAGATTCATCCGCAAGCCAAAACGGCGCGCTCAGAAATCCGGGCGCCGCGAATCCAGCGTCAGCGTCACGGGACCGTCGTTCACGAGCTCGACGTCCATCATCGCGCCGAAGCGCCCCGTCGGCACCGGCCGCTCCAACAGGGCGGAAAGCTTCGCCGTGAAGCTCTCGTAGAGCGGAACCGCCTCCGCGGGAACGGCGGCGCGATTGAACGACGGGCGCGAGCCCTTGCGCATCGTCCCGAAAAGCGTGAACTGGCTCACCACGAGGGCGCTCCCGCCGACGTCGCGCGCCGCGAGATTCATCTTGCCGTCCGCGTCCTCGAAAATCCGCACGCGCGCCAGGCGCGTCGCGAGCCAGTCCGCGTCCGCCTCCGTGTCGCCCGCCTCCACGCCGAGCAGAATCAGCATTCCCTTGCCGATCGCGCCGACGACGCTCCCGTCCGCGCTCACGCTCGCCCGCTTCACCCGTTGAACGACCGCTCTCATCGTGCTTCCTCGGTTCAGTAGATTTCTCCGCCCTTTTCGCGATAAAGCCGGAACGGCGTTCCCGCGGCGTCCTCCAGAAGCGGCCCGACCACGCGGACGCCGCGTTTTTCCAGCGCGCCGCGCCAATCCGCGGGCTTGTCGCCTTCGTCGAATCCGACGCCGCGCGCGGCGTCTCCCGACGCGCCGTAGATCAGCTTCTCGACGCCGCTCCACGGCGTGGCGCCCGTGCACATCGCGCACGGCTCGCTGCTCGACGCGATCGCGCAGCCTTTCAGATCGTGCGAACCGAGACGGTTCTGCGCGTGCGCGTAAGCCGTCATTTCCGCATGCGCCCACGACTGCTTCGCGGGAACGACGCGGTTCACGCCGACGGCGATCAGCCTTTCGGCGGCGAGCGAAAAAATCGCCGCGCCGAACGGACCGCCCGTCCCGCGACGCACGTTCTCTTCCGCGAGCCGAATCGCAAAACGCAGTTTTTCCTCGTCGCCGGCGAAGACGCGCCCGAGATTTTCCGCCTCGATTTCGCGCAGCCATTCCGGCATCGCGAGCGCTTCCGCGAGCGGCACCGCTCCGCGGCAATTCGGGCATTCACGACGCGAGCGGACGAAAACCGCCGCCGCCGCGACGGCGAAAACAACGCACGCCAAAACGAGAATTCCGATTTTCATGAAAAAAAGCTACGCGTTCCCGCGGACCGGCGCAACGCCGAAGCGGAAAAAAGAACCGCCCGCGAGGTTTGCGCTCGCGGGCGGAAGGAAAATGGTGGTCAGGGGCGGGATCGAACCGCCGACACAGGGATTTTCAGTCCCTTGCTCTACCGACTGAGCTACCTAACCGACGAAAGGAAAGAGACGCCATAAAACCCGAAATTCTCTCCGCCGTCAACATCTTTTTTCCGACTCGCGGATTTTTTTGAACATCTTCGCGGGAAGGCGCCTCGTCGGACAAGTTCACTTCAGAATCTTGCGGAGGACGTACTGCAGGATGCCGCCGTTCGCGAGGTAGTGCGATTCCGCGAGTGTGTCGATGCGGCAGAGCAGCGTCGTCCGCGAGACTTCGCCGTTCGCGCGGCGGACGACGAGCGTCGCCGTCTGCTTCGGCTTCACGGGGTTTTCCAGCCCTTCGACGTCGAAGGTTTCCGTGCCGTCGAGCCCGAGCGTCTCCGCGCTCTCGCCGTTCGTGAACTCCAGCGGAATCACGCCCATGCCGATGAGGTTCGAGCGGTGGATGCGCTCGAAGCTGCGCGCCACGACCGCGCGCACGCCGAGCAGCGCCGCGCCCTTCGCCGCCCAGTCGCGCGAAGAGCCCATGCCGTAATCGACGCCCGCAAAGACGATGAGCGGCGTTCCCGCCTTCCTGTAGGCTTCGCTCGCCTCGAAGATGGTCGTCGGCGTTCCTGCCGGCTGCAGCTTCGTGAAGCCGCCTTCCCTGCCGTCCGCCATTTTGTTTTTGATGCGGACGTTCGCGAACGTGCCGCGCACCATGATGCGGTCGTTCCCGCGGCGCGAGCCGTAGGTGTTGAACTTTTCGCGCGGAATGCCGCGTTCGGTGAGGTATTTTCCGGCGGGCGTCTCGGGCGCGAACGCGCCGGCGGGCGAAATGTGGTCGGTCGTCACCGAATCGCCGAGAATCGCAAGCGGGCGCATTCCCGAGAGCTTCGCGGGCGGCGGAAGCGCCATGCCGAAGCCGTCGAAATACGGCGGCAGCTGGACGTAGGTCGAGTCGTCGCGCCAGCCGAAGAGCGCGCCTTCGCTCGCGGGAACGGTCTTCCATTCCGCGGTCGCGTCGTCGAACGACGCGTAGCGCTTCGCGAACATTTCCGGCTTCACGCCGGCGGCGATCAGCGCGTCGATCTCCGCCTGCTTCGGCCAGATGTCCTTGAGGAAGACGGGCTCGCCGTCCGCGCCGACGCCGAGCGGCTCTTTCTCCAGATCGACGTCGATTCTGCCCGCGATCGCGAACGCGACGACGAGCGGCGGCGACATCAGGAAATTCGACTTGATGAGCGGGTGGATGCGCGCCTCGAAATTGCGGTTGCCGGAAAGCACGCTCGCCGTAATGAGTTTTTCATTACGGATCGCGTCTTCGATTTCCGGCGCGAGCGGCCCGGAATTGCCGATGCACGTCGCGCAGCCGTAGCCGACGAGGTTGAAGCCGAGCTTGTCCAGATACGGCGTGAGCCCCGTCGCGTTCAGATAATCCGTGACGACGCGCGAGCCCGGCGCGAGCGAGGTCTTCACGTGCGCGGGAACGCTCAGGCCTTTTTCGACCGCGCGTTTCGCGAGCAGCCCCGCCGCGATGAGCACGCTCGGGTTCGACGTGTTCGTGCAGCTCGTGATCGCCGCGACGACGACGCTCCCGTCCTTCAGCGTTCCCGCGGACGTCGGCGCGCCCTTCGTCTCGGCGACGAATTTTTCGAAGACGTTCTTCACGTTCCCGAGCTCGATGCGGTCCTGCGGGCGCTTCGGTCCCGCGACAGAGCGCGTGATCGTCGCGAGATCGAGCTCGATGACCTTCGTGTAGCTGATTTCGCCCGCCTTCGGCATGCCGAAGATGCCCTGCGCCTGCAGATAGTCGCGGACGAGCGCGACCTTCTTTTCGTCGCGCCCCGTGAGCCGCAGATAGTCCAGCGTCTTTTCGTCCACCGGGAAAAATCCCATCGTCGCGCCGTATTCGGGCGCCATGTTCGCGACGGTCGCGCGGTCGGCGAGCGAGAGCGACGCGGCGCCTTCGCCGAAAAATTCCACGAATTTGCCGACGACCTTCGCCGCGCGCAGAATCTCCGTCACGCGCAGCGCGAGATCCGTCGCGAGCACGCCTTCCGGCAACGTTCCCGTGAGGTGCACGCCGATGACTTCCGGCGTCTGGAAGCATACCGGCTGGCCGAGCATGCCCGCTTCCGCCTCGATGCCGCCGACGCCCCAGCCGACGACGCCGATGCCGTTCACCATCGTCGTGTGCGAGTCCGTCCCGACGACCGAATCCGGGTAGAACACCGTTCCCGCGTCCGTCTCCTTCTCGAAGACGACGCGCGCGAGATATTCCAGATTCACCTGGTGGCAGATGCCGACCGCCGGCGGCACGACGGAAAACGTCTTGAACGCGCCCTGGCCCCATTTCAGCAGCTCGTAGCGCTCCGTGTTGCGCGAAAAATCCTTTTCGATGTTCTTGCGGAAAGCGTCCGGCGTTCCCGCGTAGTCGATCTGCACGGAGTGGTCGACGACCATGTCCATCGGCACGAGCGGCTCGATGAGCGCGGGATCGCGCCCGAGCTTGGCGACCGCGTCGCGCATCGCCGCGAGATCGACGAGCAGCGCCACGCCCGTGAGGTCCTGCAGCAGCACGCGCGCGACCGTGAACGGGATTTCCGAGTCGGCGGGCCTGGCGGCGTTCCAGCCCGCGAGCGCGCGCACGTCGTCTTCCGTGACGAGCGTGCCGTCGCAGTTGCGCAGCACGCTTTCGAGCACGACGCGCAGACAGACCGGCATTTTGGAGACTTGCCCGATGCCCGCCTGTTCGAGCGCGGGAACGCTGTAGTAAAAACCTTTTCTGCCCGAGGCCGGGCTGTTGAATTCGCGGAGCGTCTGAAACGGATTGTTCATAGTTGCGCGCAAGCATACGCCCCCGCGCCCCTTCCCGCGACGAAAAAAAGCGGCGCGGGAAACGCCGCCCGCGTCACTGCGGGAGGTTCTTCAGACCGCCGGCGGGCTGGACGACGGGAAGCCCCGCCTCCGTCGAGTGCGAACGGCGGAACTGGTAGCGGTTCAGATCCTGCATCGAAAGCCCCGTGCGCTCGCCCGGCGCGGGCAGGCGCAGATCGTATTTCCCGGCGGCGGTGCCCGTCGTGTAGCGTTCGACGAGCCTGCGCGCGAGCGCGTCGTTCACGGAAATCTGCGCCTCGCGGGAACGCTCCCACATCAGCGAATTGTCGAGCAGACGGCGCTCGAGCGTCTCGGGGGCGTCCAGCCGCGCGTCGTAGCGCTCCGTGCGCACGTCGTAGCGGTCCGTGCGGCGCACGCCGAGCGTCGAATACTTCGAGTGCCATTCCTTCATCGCGATGACGTTGTCGTAGCCTTCGTTGCGTTCGAGCTCGTAGCCCTCGCGCTCGATGCTGCCGGCGTAGCGCTCGTTGACCTTCATGAAATTCTTGAGCCCGCCCGCGGGATCGACGCCGACGTCCGCGTCGCCGCGCTGCAGATAAAACGGCATCTTGCGGCCGTCCTCGGTCATCGGCTGCGAGACGAGCGCGTTGCGCGGATCGACGAAGACGGAATCGTCGGAAAGCGACGCGGGCGAATCGTCCTCGGCGCCGCGCGCCGCCGTTTCCGAAGCGGCGGGAGCGCGCCGCGCCTGTTCGGCTTCGAGGCGCGCCTGCTCCGCGCGGACGCGGGCGGCGGCGGCGCGTCTTTCGGCGAGAATCTTCCGCGCTTCGGCGAGCGCCTTCGGCGAAACCGCCCAGGGCGACCGGGAACGCGCGGGCGCGGCGGCTTCCGGCTCCGCGGCGTTTTCGTCGGGAACGTCCGCGCCGGCGCCTTCCGAGGCGGCCGCGGCTTCGGGCGCGTCCGCGGGAACGGCGATTTCGGGAACGCCGGTCGGATCGTCCGCGGAATCGGCGGTCGGGTCGAGATTCAGATCCAGACCTTCGCCGAGCAACGAATCGTCGACCGTGCCCCGTTCGAGATTGCGGAAAAGCACGCCGCGCGAATCGTACACGACGTTTCCGTTCGCGTCGTATTGGATTTCCTTGCGTTCCTCGACGCCGCCGCCTTCGACGACGACGCGGTAGCCGCCGAGATCGGCGTTCTTCACGACGCCCGCCGCGAACGCGCGCGCCGCTCCCGCCGCGAACGCGAGCGCGACGGCGGCGGAAAGAAAAGCGGCGGGAACGGGGAACATGCGCGGAAGCTTAGAACTTAAAGCCCGAGGCTTAAAGCCTAAAGAACGCCCCGCCCGCGGCGCGCTCACTTGCTTTTGCGGCGGCGCGACCAGATGCGCAGGCAGTTGAGCAGAAACGCCTCGACAACGGCGCCGTCCTGCATGTTCAGTTCGAGCAGGCCGTTGAGGTGTTCGAGCAGCGCGCAGGAACGCGCGGTCTCGGAAACGAGCGGCGTTCCCGCGTCGGCGCGCAGCGCGGACTGCAGCAGCGATTCCTGGATTTCCGCGAGCAGACGGTGCCGCACGCCGCGCGCCGCGCCGACCTGCATCGCGTCCTTCTGGTCGGCGGAAACGCCCGCGGGCAGCGCGGCTTCGAGCCGGTCCCATTCCGCGTCGGAAATTTCCTTCACCAGCGCCTGCAGGCGCACGGTCAGCGCGTAGACCGAAAAGACGGACTTGCCGACGTCCGCCGCGGCTTCGCCGGCGATGAGCCCGCCGATCCATTTCGAGAAATCGTCGAGCCAAAGCCGCCATTCCTCGTTCTCGACGCGGGTTTCTCCGGGAATGCGGAAATGCAGCGTGCGCGAAAGAATCGTCGGCAGAACTTTGTTGACCGCCGTCGTCATCAGAAAAATGAACGTTCCCGCGGGCGGTTCTTCGAGCGTCTTGAGAAAGGCGTTGGCGGAATCGCGTCCGAGGCGCTCCGCGTCGAAGACGCACGCGACCTTGCGGTCTCCGAACGCGGGCGACTGCTGGATTTCCCGCACCAGCGCGAGCACGCTCTCGATGCCGATCGTGCGGGATTTGTTCGCGGGGCGCACGGCGTGGAAATCGAGCGACTTGCCCGCGGGAACGCCCAAAATGCGCTCCGCGAGCGCGAGGCAGACCGCCTCCTGCGCCGCGGCGGACGCGCCGTAGAAAAGAATCCCGTGCGGGCAGCGGTTCTGCGCGACGGCTTCGAAAAGCGCGCGCACGCCTCGCGCCTTCGCGAGCGCGGGCGGGAGCGACGCGGGAACGGCGGCGGCGTCCATCAGGCGCGCGCCTCCTTCGCCGCGTCGGGTTCGTCGGCGGGAGCCGCGGCGGCGCGTTCCCGCTTGATCCGGAAATACGCCTGCACGATTTCGCGGCACGGCGCTTCGAGCACGCCGCGGTCCACCTGCGGGCGGTGATTCGTTCCCGGAAGATCCTGGAGCGCGGTCGCGCCGCCGAGACAGCCCATCTTCGGGTCGCCCCACGCGAAAACGACACGCCCGAGACGCGCCATCAGCGTCGCGCCCGAGCACATCGGGCATGGTTCCTTGGTCACGTAAAGCGTGCAGTCGTTCAGACGCCAGTCGCCGACGGCGCGCGCCGCCTGCGTGATGGCGATCATCTCGGCGTGTGCGGTGGGATCGGTCGAGGAGACGGTGAGATTGTGCGCGGAAGCGACGATTTCGCCGTCGCGCGCGACGACGGCGCCCACGGGCACCTCGTCCGCGTTCCACGCGGCGACGGCCTCGTTGTAGGCGTGCGCCATGAAATAGGCGTCGTCGCGGGACAGCTCAGAAGGGAAAATTTTCTTGAACGGGCAAGGAATCATGCGCCGAAAATGCTGCGGCGCGTTCCCGCGCTCGGTTCAGTTCAACGCGCGGAGGCGCGCTTCGGCTGCACGGCCGCCTTCGCGGCGGCTTTGGCGGCCTTGGCGGCGCGGCGTTCCTTGCGGAGGCGACGCTTTTCCTCTTCGGTGACGCGGTTCGGCAAATCGGTGCGCGCGCCCCAGTAGGTGCATTCGTCGCTGACCTTCTTGCCGTGTTCGCGAAGCTTCTCGATCACCGCGATGCGGATGTATTTGGAGACAGGGATTTTCTGCTCCTTCGAGACCTGGTGGAGGAGATCGATCAGCTCCTGGTTGATCGAAATGTTATATCTGACGGACATACCCATAATTAGTTCCAAAACATGAACCGCCCGCGCCGCCCGCGCAACAAAAAAGCGCCCTTCGCGCCCGCCGCCACTCTTTAGGCTTTAAGCCTTAGGCGCGAATCTCTAAGCTCTCCCGCATCATGGCAACCGTTCGACCCTTCGCCGCGCTGCGGCCTCCGAAAAACCTCGCGGAGAAAGTCTCTTCGCTCCCCTACGACGTGATGAACCACGACGAAGCCGTCGCGATGGCGCGCGGGAACGCGCAGTCGTTTCTCCACGTCTGCCGCGCCGACATCGACACTTCCGAGGCGCTCATCCACGCGCCCGAGACCTACGCCAAATCCCGCGAAAACCTCGAAAAATTCGTCGCCGCGGGAACGCTCGTCCGCGACGAAAAGCCCTGCTTCTACATTTACCGCCAGATGCTCTGGGGGCGCGTGCAGACGGGAATCGTCGGCTGCGCGAGCGTGGACGAATACCTCGACGGCACGATCAGGAAGCACGAGCTCACGCGCAAGGAAAAGGAGCTCGACCGCATCGAGCACTTCGACGCCTGCTCCGCGCAGACCGAGCCCGTCTTCCTCGCCTACCGCAAGCACGAAGGCATCGCCGCCGTCGTGCGCGAATGGATACGTTTTCACCGCCCCGACTACGATTTCCGCACCGACGACGGCGTTTCGCACATCCTCTGGAAAGTGGACGACGACGCCGCGATCGCCGCGATCCGCGACGGCTTCGCCGAAGTGCCCGCGCTCTACATCGCCGACGGGCATCACCGCACCGCGTCCTCCGCCGCCGTTTCCGCGCGCCGCCGCGCCGCGCATCCGGACTACGCCGGCACCGAGGAATTCAACTTCCTCATGGCGGTGATTTTCTGCGACGAAGACCTTTTCATCATGGACTACAACCGCGTCGTGCGCGACCTGAACGGGCTCGGCGAAGCGGAATTTCTCGCGAAGATCTCCGAAAAATTCGACGTCTCGCCCGCGGGAACGCCCGGTCCCTTCGCGCCGAGGCGCAAGCACGAGTTCGGCATGTTCCTCGGCGGCAGGTGGTACGCCGTCGCGGCGCGCGCGGGAACGTTCGACGAGGCGGACCCGATCGCCTCGCTCGACTGCGCGATTCTGCAGGCGAACCTGCTCGCGCCCGTCCTCGGCATCGCCGACCCGCGCACCGACGCGCGCATCGACTTCGTCGGCGGCATCCGCGGGCTCGGCGAGCTCGAACGCCGCTGCCGCGAGTCCGGGAACGGCGCCGTCGCCTTCGCGCTCTTCCCCGTCACGATGGCGGACCTCTTCCGCGTCGCCGACGCCGGCGAAATCATGCCTCCGAAATCGACCTGGTTCGAGCCGAAGCTCCGCAGCGGCCTCTTCCTCCACGAAATCGAACGCTGAATCCGCCGCGGATCTTCGGGACGGAGGGCGGAGTTTCCGTTTGCGTTCGCGGGGGCGCGGCTGTTTGATTGAACTCCGTGAAAAAAATAATTTCCACCGCGATTCTCATGGCATCCTTCGTTTTTCCGCATCCTGATTTTTACGGGCAGCACGTTCCCGCACAGCCGGCTCCGGCGGACGGCGCAACGCGGAATCCCGCCGCCGGCGGAGATTTCGTGAACCTGCTCCTGCTCGCGGATCTCGCGCTCTACGACAAGCCGGACGACGTCCGCGACCGCGCGGGAACGCTCATCGAGCGCGCGGAAAAGATCGACGATCCCGCGCTGCGCCGCATCGTGCTCTTTTCGCTTTCGAAGATCGTGAACGCGCCGGAGAACGTCGCCGCCGTCCGGCGGGAACACCTCGCGCGCGTCGGCGCACATTTCCACGAGCTCGCCGCGGCGGCGCGCAAGGGCAACCGCGACGCGGACGCGCTCGCCGCCGTGCAGATCGCGCTCAAGTGCGATCCCGCGAACACGGAGGCGCGCCTGCTCTTCGCCTCGCTCATCGAGCCGAAGGCGGCGCTGCAGACGCTCCATTACGGCATCAAGTTTCTCGACCTGAAATCCGAGCTCGCGCCGGCGTACTTCAACCGCTACTTCGGCGCGCTGGCGGATCTGCAGCAGGACCGCATCGCCGCGAAGCAGGCGCTCGCCCTGCTCGGCTCGGGAACGCTCCCGCCGGCGGTACGCACGGTCGTCGCCAACCACGCGGCGATGGCGCTTTTCTGGATTGGCGACAGCACCGACGCGCTCAGGATTCTCGACGAGGAAAAGCTCTCCGAAACGCAGCAGGGCCTCATTCTGAAGGCGCGCTGTCTTTTCGAGACGCGGCGCACGCGCGAGGCCGTCGCGCTGCTTTCGGAGAAGGTGAACGCGTTCCCGGCGGCGAAGCGCGACGTCATTCTTTCGCAGATAGCGCGCTTCCAGCTCTCGACGGGCGACGTCGCCGCCGCGCTGGACACGACGAACCGCCGCATTTCGGAAAACCCGTCCGCGCCGCAGCCGTATCTGCAGCGCCTGCTTCTGCTGGAGCGACTGGGCAGAACGGAATCGCGCGACGCCGAAATCGCCGCCGCCTTCGACGCGTTCTCCTCGCAGCAGTCGGCGCTCCTCACGCTCGCGAATTTCGCGGCGGAGACGGGCGTTCCCGCGGTCGCGGAAACCTGCGTCGAGCGCGCCTCCGAAAAGCGTTTTCCGCCCAACGTCTTCGTCTCCGCGCTGATCGAGGCGTTCGTCACGGCGGGCGAGCCCGAAAAGGCGATTCTCGCCTACCAGAACATTTCGAAGAATTCGCCCAAGGCGCTGGAAGGCTGCGAGGCGGCGAACTCCGCGATTCTCGCCGCCGCCTACGCGCTCGCCGCGAAGAAGAATCCCGACGCCGCGAGCGCGCGCACGCAGGCGGGTCACGCCGACCTGCTGCTCGGGCAGTTCCTCGCCGACGCCTCGCTTTCGCCGGAAAATTTCGCCGCCGTCACGCAGCTTTTCGAGCGCGTCGGCGAAACGGGGCTCGCGCTCCGCGTCGCGCAGGCGGGGCTGGGCGCGTTCCCGTGGCATTCGCAGCTGCGGGCGAACGTCGTCTCGCTGCGCATCCGCCTCGGCGCGATCGACGGGAACGCCGACCGCACGCCGCTCGCGAAGGAAATCCGCGTGCTCGCGGCGATGCGCCGACCGAGCCCGGAAATCTGGTCCGAAATCGCGCGCTGGCTCGATTCGGGCAAGACGGCGCTCCCGCCGCAGGAAATCGCCGCGCTGAAAAAACTCGTCGCACCGCTCGTCCGCGACGACCTGCAGGCGCACGGGACGCCGCGCGCGCTCGACTGAGACCGTTCCCGTGGACGACGCCGTCAACCGCGCCTTTTTCTCGCACCCGGACACCGTGCTCGCCTACGCGCGCGCGGCGGCGAACGTCGGGCTGTGGCGCTCCGAACGCGGGCTCTGCGAAAGATTCGTCCCGCGCGACGCGGAAATCCTGGAGCTCGGCGCGGGCGCGGGGCGCGTTTCGCTCGGGCTCGCGAAGCTCGGCTACGCGCGGCTGACGGTCACGGACTTCGCGCCGCCGATGGTCGAGATCGCCGAAGCCGTCTTCGCCGAAACGCCCGGCGTTCCCGCGGAAGTCCGCGCGCGCTTCGCCGTCGAGGACGCGACCGCGCTCTCGTTCCCGGCGGAAAGCTTCGACGCCGCGATCTTCGCGTTCAACGGGCTGCAGATGATTCCCAAACGCGCCCGGCGGGAACGCGCGATCCGCGAAATCGCCCGCGTCCTGCGCCCCGGCGGCGTCTTCGTCTTCACCGGGCACGACCGCACGCACGCCGCGCGGCGCGCCCACTGGACCGCCGAGCGGGAGCGCTGGGAAAACGGCGCACGCGATCCCGCGCTCGACGACTTCGGCGACTACAACCACGCGACGCCGCAGGGCGCGATGTTCATCCACGCCGCCGAGCCCGAGGAAATCCGCGCCGCGCTCGAGGCGGCGGGCTTCCGCGTGCTCTTTTCCGAGCTGCGTTCCCGCATGGGCGAAGAGCCGCCCGAAGTGCGCGAGTTCTCCGACGACACGCGCTTCTGGGTCGCGGAAAAACTTTAGAGCGCTTCGAGCGCCTTGAAGTTGACGATCGGAGCCGCTTTCGTGCCCAGAGACTTGCGCTCGAAAGGCGTGCCCGATTCCGTCAGCTCGTTGAAGAAGCCGCAGTTTTTGAGGAAGAAGGATTTTTTGTCGTCGGAAAGCCCGCCCGCGTAGTCAAGCCGCACGCCGGCGTTCCCGGTGGCGTCCACGGAGAAATCGGCTTCCGTGATTTCGTAGGCTTTTCCGTTTTTGTCCCAAACCCACAGATTCGTGAAAAAGACTTCGCGGCGCTGGTAGCCGGTCTCAGGCTGAAAATTCTCCAGAAACGAGTAGGCCCCCTTGTACCACGTGGACGTCGCCGGGCGGCGGAACGAGGCGATCAGGAACCACTTGCGTTCCTTCGGCACGTGAAAATACGCGGTGTATTCCGTGTTCCCGTTCCCGTCGGGGCGCACGCGCGTCAGGCAACCGTAGTTTTCTTCCGCCTTCCACGGGTAGCGCATGAAGCTTTGCCCGCCCGCGCCTTCGTTCCCGAAGTCCTTGATCGTCACGTCCTTGCCGCGGCGGAGCTCCACGACGCGCAGGTGTTCGGGAATTTCCTTCGGGTCCTGCGTCTCGAACGGACTCCAGACCGAGAAAAGCACGCGCCGCTCCGTCGGCGAATTCACCTGAATGCCGAAGTAGCCTTCGCCGAAGCCGCTCACCATGTAGTAGGTGCCGACCTTGTCCATGCCTTTCGGCACGACGACTTCGCCGTAGAAATACTCGATGTTCTTCTCCTTCGGCAAGTGATAGTTCATGTGCACGCTCGGGCCGCGGCGCCCCCAATACGGGTCGAAGTCGCGGACGAAATTCGAGTGCCCGCCGACGCCCTTAATCAGCACGGAGGAGACTTCGCCGAACGTGTCGCCGGCCTTGCTCTTCCCCTTGAAGCGGATGTTCTGATAGCCGGCTTTCGGGAACGACGCCTTGCCGACCGTGTATTCCTTGAAGTCGTCCGAGTTCAGCTTCACCGTGAACGTCTGCTTTTTCTCGCCGTTCACGTTCACGAGAATCGTCGAACGCCCGCGCGCGCGGATCTTGATTTCGACGTTCTTCTGCGGGTCCTCCAGGCGGAAGAAGACGGTCGGCATCGCGTCGGCGCTCGTCCACTTCACGAGCCCGTCGGTCTTGTCGATGCGCGCGCCGTCCTTGCCCTTGACGACGTAGGCGTTCCCGGCGAGCTCGATTGCGAGGTCGCCGGACGTCTTTTTCTCCGCCGTCCCGAAGACGTTTTTCGGAGGTCCGGCGAAAAGCGTCGCCGCGCACAGCAGGAACGCCGAAAAAATGGAGATGATCTGTTTCGAGGACATGGCGGGGAATTTTTCTGAGAGAGGTATTTAGACGATTAAAGCGTTCCCGCGGGAGATTTCCGTGTTTCGCGGGAACGCTTTTTTCGGAGCCGGAATCAGGCGGCGGACTCGGCGGCCTTTTCCTCTTCGGTCGCGCCGAGGGTCTCGCCGACGGTCGGGTGGACCTTCTCCATGATCTTGCCCTGGATTTCGTCCAGCACCGCCGGATTCTTCTTCAGATAATCCTTGGCGGCTTCGCGGCCCTGGCCGATCAGATTGCCGTCGTAGGAGATCCACGCGCCCTTCTTTTCGAGAATCTTGTGCTCGACGCCGAGGTCGATCACCGAGCCCGTGCGCGAAATGCCCTCGTTGTACATGATGTCGAACTCGCATTCCGTGAACGGCGAGGCGACCTTGTTCTTCACGACCTTGATCTTCGTGCGGTTGCCGATGACCTTGCCCGAAGGCTCCTTGATCTGCCCGATGCGGCGGATGTCCATGCGCACCGACGCGAAGAACTTCAGCGCGCGGCCGCCCGGCGTCGTCTCCGGCGAACCGAACATCACGCCGATCTTTTCGCGGATCTGATTCGTGAAGATGCACAGGCAGTTCGACTTCGCGATCGCCGCCGTGAGCCGGCGCATCGCCTGCGACATCATGCGCGCCTGCAGGCCGACCGTCGTGTCGCCCATCTGCCCGTCGAGCTCCTGCTTGGAGACGAGCGCCGCGACCGAGTCCAGCACCACGACGTCCACCGCGCCCGAGCGCACGAGCGTCTCGACGATGTTCAGCGCGTCCTCGCCGCTTTCCGGCTGCGAGACGAGCAGATTCTCAAGATCCACGCCGACGACCTTCGCGTAGCGCGGATCGAGCGCGTGCTCGACGTCGATGATCGCCGCCGTGCCGCCCTCGCGCTGCGCCTGGGCGATGACGCTGAGGCAGAGCGTGGTCTTTCCGGACGATTCCGGCCCGTAAATCTCGACGATGCGCCCGCGCGGAAGCCCGCCGACGCCGAGCGCGAGGTCGATCGCGACCGAGCCGGTGGAAATCGTCGTCACGTCCATCTTGGTGGCGTCGCCCATGCGCATGAGCGTGCCTTCGCCGTAGGTCTTGTTGATGGCGGAAAGCGCGAGTTCGAGCGCCTTTTTCGTGTCGGTGACAGGGGAGTTTTTTGAAGGTTCTTTAGCCATGATATTCGAATTTTAAATGATGAGAAGAGATTATCCGCCTTTCCGCCTTCCCGCGACAAAAAATTTTCGCCCGCGGAACAAAAAGGCGAGGGAACGATCCCGCCGTCCCGCGATTCCTCCGGCGCGCGGGAATCAGCGCAGGACGGCGGCGAAGTCGGCGGCGGCGGGGCGGAGGCGCGCGTCCGTCGAAAGGCCGAGACGGAGCAGATCCGCGAGCGCGCGCGCCCGCCCGGCGTCTTCCGGCGGCGCGACGAAGGGCGGAACCGCGTCGGCGCAGCACGGCGTTCCCGCGCAGAGCAACGCGTCGTAGGAAACGCCTTTTTCCGCGGCGGCGAGGCGGCAGGGATGCGCGCCGCAGAGCAGTTCGCACAGCACCAGCGTCGCCGAAAAGACGTCGCCGCGCCGATCCGTCGCGCCGTAGGCGACGAACTCGGGCGCGTAATACCAGCGCGTTCCCGTCGGGCCGCGCGCGTGCGCCCACGGCGGGGTCTCGTCCTCGAAGAACGCGAAGTCCAGGTCGTTGATCTTCGCTTCGAAACGCGACGCAGGCGACGTTCCCGCCGAAATCTGGACGTTGTCCGGCTTCAAGTCGGAATGGACGACGCCGAGCGCGTGCAGACGGCTCAGTCCGCGGACGAAATCCCGCGCGAGCGCGAGCCGTTCCCGCGGCGTCGGCGCTTCGGGAGAACCCGGCGGAAGCGCGAGCAGTTCGCGCAGCGTCCGCCCGTCGCCGACGAACGGGAACGCCGAGTAGAGAAAACGCGCTCCGGGAAAGCGCGCCGGCTCGCCGAGAAAGACGTCGCGCAGCGGCACGCAGCACGTCCCGGCGGGCGATTCGGCGATGCGCCGATAGAGCGCCGCGCTGTGCGCGACGTAGGCTTCCGTCCAGTCGTTCTCGCCGCCGGGCGCGGGATTGAGATAGGCCTTGAAGAAGACGATTTCGCCGGAATCTTCCGCGCGCGCCCGGTGGCACGCCGCGTTGTTCACGTCGACTTCCAGCGGCGCGCCGAGAATGCGGTAGGCGCGCTCCGGCCCGCGGACCAGGTCGCCCTCGCGCAGCAGCGCCGGCAGCTCGGGCGTGCGCGGGAAAGCACCGTGCCGCAGCGCGAAGACCGATTCGCTGATGGAAGATTCCTCGTCCATGGGCTCACGAATCGTAGCGGACGGAGCCGAACAGCTCGACGTCGCGCCCGCCGTCCGCGCGCGGGAAGAAGAGCTCGCCTTCGGGAACGAGCCGCGCGGCTTCGGAGAAGAATTTTTCGGGAGACTTTTCCGGCGTTCCCGCGACGTAGGCGTAAAGCCGGTCCGCTTGGCGCGCCGCGAAAAGCGCGCGCAGAAACGTCGGCCCACATTCGCAGTACACGCCGGTGACGCCTTCCGCCGCGCAGAGCCCGCGGAACGCGCGCCAGAACGCCGCCGTCTCCGCGGGAAGCGCCCGGACGCGGACGCCGCGCGGGGCGAGCGTCGCGCGCGCCGCCGCCTCCGTCTCGGGAACGGTCACGAAAATCGTGCGCTCGCGGAACGCGTCGGAAAAGACGGCGAGCGAGTCCGCGCGCGCGAGCGTGCGCCCGCGGCGGTCGAAGACGAAGCGCGTCGGGCAGAAGACCGGCTCGCCGGGCACGCGCGCCGTCAGCGCGGGATCGTCGCAGAGCACGGTGCCGGAGCTCGTCGCGACCGCGGGAAAACTGCGGCGTTCCCGCATCACGTTCCCGCGCGCCGCCGCGTCCGTGATCGCCGCGCGTTTTCCCGGCTCGAAAAACATTTTCCCGTCCGGCGTGAGCGCGCATTTCGCGGCGATCAGCGGCTCGCCCGTGACGATGTTATAATTGAAAATCGGATTCAGATTTCCACACTCGCGCGCGAGCACGCCGGAGACGACCTCGACGCCGCGTTCCCGCAGAATCTCCAGCCCGCGGCCCGCGTGCGCCGGGTTCGGATCCTTCGCGCCGACGACGACGCGCGAGACGCCCGCGGCGAGAATCGCGTCCGTGCACGCGCCCGTCCTGCCGTGCGTCGAGCAGGGTTCGAGCGTGACGAAGAGCGTCGCGCCGGGCTTCGGTCTGCGCCCGAGCGCGTTCAGCGCGACGCGCTCGGCGTGCGGCGTTCCCGCGCGCGCGTGGAAGCCCTCGGCGACGATCTCGCCGTCCTCGACGAGCACCGCGCCGACGATCGGGTTCGGGTGCGTGTCCCCGCGCGCCTTTTCCGCGAGCGCGATCGCCCGCCGCATGAAACTTTCCTCATCCACGAATTTCACCGAAGAAGCGTCGGCGCGTCAGTCCCGGAGGCGTTTCGTGATTTCGCCGTAGGCGTCGATGCGGCGGTCGCGGAAGAACGGCCAGATGCGGCGGAATTCCCGCTGCAGCGCGAGGTCGCATTCCGCGACGAGCACTTCCTCCCTGTCCGCGGACGCGCGCGCGACGATTTCTCCGTAGGGGTTCGCGACGAAGCTCTGCCCCCAGAATTCCGTGCGTCCTTCGACGCCGACGCGGTTCGTCGCCGCGACGTAGCAGCCGTTCGCGACGGCGTGCCCGCGCTGCACGGTCTCCCAGGCGCAGTGCTGCGCCTCGCCGAGCGCCGCCTTTTCTTCGGGCAGCCAGCCGATCGCCGTCGGGTAAAAGAGAATCTGCGCTCCCGCGAGCGCGGTCAGCCGCGCCGCCTCCGGGTACCATTGGTCCCAGCAGATGCAGACGCCGATTCTGCCGAACGCCGTGTCCCACGCGCGGAAACCGAGGTCGCCCGGCGTGAAGTAGAATTTTTCCTCGAAGCAGGGATCCTGCGGAATGTGCATCTTGCGGTATTTGCCGAGGTAGGAGCCGTCCGCGTCGATGACCGCCGCCGTGTTGTGATAGACTTCGCTCCCGCGCGCCTCGAACATCGGCGCGACGACGACGACGCCGAGCCGCTTCGCGACGGCGCAGAGCTCCCGCGTGGTCGGCCCCGCGGGAACGGGCTCGGCGAGGTCGAAGCGGTCCGGATTTTCGTCGATGCAGAAATATTTCGTCGTGAACATCTCCTGCAGACCGACGATCTTCGCGCCGCGCGCGGCGGCTTCCTCGATGCGCGGGATCGTCCTGCGCAGGTTTTCCTCGGGCGTTTCCGCCGCCGCGAGCTGGACGAGTCCGATGGAAACTTTGTCGTTCATGGCGATGCCTTTGCGCGGTTCAGGCGCGGAGATGCGCGACGACGGCGTCCGCGAACTCCGAGCATTTCAGCGAAGTCGAGCCGGGAATCATTTCCGCGAGGTCGAACGTCACCGTCTTCGCGGAAATCGCGCCCGAGACGCCCTTCACGACCAGGTCCGCAGCTTCGTTCCAGCCGAGGTGGCGGAACATCATCTCCGCGGAAAGCAGCAGCGAGGACGGGTTCGCCTTGTCGAGCCCGGCGAGCTTCGGCGCCGTGCCGTGCGTCGCCTCGAAGATCGCGTGCCCCGTCTTCGTGTTGATGTTCCCGCCGGGAGCGATGCCGATGCCGCCGACCTGCGCCGCGAGCGCGTCGGAGACGTAGTCGCCGTTCAGGTTCAGCGTCGCGACGACGTCGAAGTCCGCCGGGTGGAGCAGAATTTCCTGCAGGAACGCGTCGCAGATGCAGTCCTTGATCACGAGCCCCGCGCCGGGGCGCCCTTCGGGAACGCGCAGCCACGGGCCGTCGCCGATCGGCTCCGCGCCGAACTCCTCGCGCGCGACGGCGTAGCCCCAGTCGCGGAACGCGCCTTCGGTGAACTTCATGATGTTGCCCTTGTGCACGAGCGTCACGGACTTGCGTCCCTGCGCGACGGCGTATTCGAGCGCGGCGCGCACGAGGCGCCGCGTTCCCGCCTTGGAGACGGGCTTCACGCCGAAGCCGACCTCGTCGGGCGTCTCCGCGCCGAAGCGGATTTTTTTGAAGTCGTCGGGAAATTCCGTCCGGAGAAATTCGATCATGCGCAGCGCCTTGGGCGATCCCGCCGTCCAGTCGATGCCCGCGTAAATGTCCTCCGTGTTTTCGCGGAAGACGACCATGTCCACCTTCGACGGGTCCTTCACGGGCGTCTCGATGCCGCGGAAATGCTTCACCGGGCGCAGGCAGACGAAGAGGTCGAGCGTCTGGCGCAGCGTGACGTTGAGCGAGCGCACGCCCTTGCCGACGGACGTTGTGAGCGGGCCCTTGATGCCGACGAGGTATTCGCGGAACGCCGCGAGCGTGTCGTCCGGCAGCCAGGTGCCGAGTTTTTTGAACGCGTTTTCGCCGGCGAAGACTTCGCGCCAGGCGATTTTCCGCGTTCCCGCGTAGGCCTTTTCGACGGCGACGTCGAGCACGCGCACGGCGGCGGCCCAGATGTCGGGCCCGCTCCCGTCGCCGCGGATGAACGGAATGATCGGCTCGGCGGGAACGTTCAGCGTCCCGTCCGCGTTGACTGAAATTTTCTCGGGCGTCATGGCGTCAGACCTTGAAGGTGATCTTGAACTGCGCCTCCGCCTGGTCGCGCGCGGGGCGTCCGTTCTCGACGACGAAATGCACGGCGAGGCGCGCGCCCTGGCCGTTGAGAATGTCCTCGAACATCGGCAGGACGCAGTTCGGCAGGAAGAAGCAGAAACGCCCGTAGTCGTAATAGGATTTTTCGACCGTCGCGCCCGTCTGCACGAAGTTGATCATCGCGGAGCGGCCGTTTTCGGGCTTGAAGAATTCGCCTTCGACGAAGACTTCGTAGCTGCAGACGTAATTGTTGTTCGCGGGGAATTTGGTGGAGATGCGGATCGTGCCGCGCTCGAACTGAATTCCGGCTTTCGGAGGCGTGAGAAACGTATTGTCTGGCATGGTGAACAGAGAATGAAACCTTCCCGCCGACTTGAAAAGTGAAAAAACGCGGGAACGCGGCTCTTTCGCGACAAGCCGACGTTTGACAAGCGGGCGCGCCTGTTTTTTACTTGCGGGAACGAAAAATCAGAAATCCGCCATGTCCATTTTCAGCAAATTTCCCGGAATCTTTTCCACTTCCATCGGCATCGACCTCGGAACCGCCAACGTGCTCGTCTATCTCAAGGGGCGGGGCGTCATCATGAACGAGCCGAGCTACGTCGCGCTGGACAACGAGACGAAGAAGGTGCTCGCGGTCGGGAACGAGGCGAAGCGCATGGCGGCGGTCGCGCCGGGCTCGATCACGGTCATCCGTCCGATGAAGGACGGCGTGATCGCCGATTTCGACGTGAGCGAGCACATGCTGCGCTACTTCATCGGCAAGGCGGCGCGCCACTCGATTCTGACGCACCTGACGGTCGTCATCGCCGTGCCTTACGGCATCAATCCCGTCCAGCGCCGCGCGGTCGAGGAATCCGCCTACCGCGCGGGCGCGCAGAATGTGCGCATCATCTTCGAGCCGATCGCTTCGGCACTCGGCGTCGGCCTGCCCGTCGGCGAACCGGAGGCGAGCATGATCGTGGACATCGGCGGCGGCACGACGGAAGTCGCCGTGCTCTCGCTCGGCGGGATCGTCGCCGCGCGCAGTCTCAGCGTCGGCGGCGACGCGCTGGAACGCGCCATCATCGAGAACGTGAAGGCGAACTACAATCTGGTCATTTCCGAGCGCACGGCGGAAGAGCTCAAGAAGAACATCGGCTCCGCGTATCCGCTCGAACACGAGATGACGATGGAGATCAAGGGCCGCGACGCGATGACGGGGCTGCCCAAGGCGCTCATCGTGCGCTCGGAGGAAGTGCGCGAGGCGATGCTCCCCTGCTTCAAGAACATGGCGCAGGCGATCCACCAGACGCTGGAGCACTGCCCGCCGGAAATCTCCGGCAACCTCATCGACCGCGGCGCCGCGCTCGCGGGCGGCGGCGCGCTGATCCGCGGGCTCGACCGCTTCTTCAGCGATTCGACGGGCCTGCCGTTCTTCGTCTCCGAAGATCCGCTTTTCGCCGTCGTCCGCGGGACGGGCATCTCAATCGAGAATTCGGACTGGAACCGCCCGAGCCGGAGCTGATCTCCGCGGGCTCGCGCGCGGCTTGAACCTTCGCGGGAATGGCGTCTCCGTACCGAAATTTCCGTCCGTTTTTCTTCGGCGTCTTCGCGGTCGCCGTGTGCTGGTTCGCGCCGGCGGCGCTGAAACGCTTCGCCTACGAGACGTTTCAGGACTTTTCCGCGCCCGCGTTTCTCGCGACTTCGCACGCGAAGGACCTGGCGCGCTACTGGGAGCTGCGTTCCCGCACGAAGCACGAGATCATCGAGGCCGGACGCGACGCCGAACGCACGGCGGCGACGATGCAGCTCGAAATGCAGACGGCGAACGCGCTGCGCGAGGAAAACCGCCGCCTGGAAAAACTGCTCTCCCTGCCGAGCCGCCCGGACGTGCGCACCATCGTCGCGCGCGTCGCCCGCCGCGAAGTCGGCCTCTGGTGGCAGCAGCTCGTGATCCGGCGCGGGAAGGCGGACGGCATCCGCGTCGGCGCTCCCGTCGTGGACGCCGCCGGCGTCGTCGGGCGCGTCCGCGAAGTCTATCATTTCACGAGCGTCGTGGAGCTGATCTCGAGCCCGTCGTTCCGCATTTCCGCCTACATCGAAGGCAGCGACTATCCGGTCACCTTCCGCGGCGCGGGAGCGGGACCGTTTTCGGCGCCCTCCGGCATGATCCGCGACATCCCGTCGGACTTCCCCGCGAAGTTCGAGCGCGATCCCGCGATCGTCACGACGGGCGTCGGCGGCGTCTTCCCGGGCGGGCTGCGCCTGGGCACGATGCGCGGCGGCATGAGGCCGACGGACGACGGGCTTTTCTTCGAGGCGCGCGTGGCGCTGCGCCCGGGGCTCGCCGCGATCGAGGAAGTCGCCGTGCTCGTGCCCGTGAAGACGGACCCGACGGAATACAACGAGTGGGAGGGCAGCGCGCCGTGAGCGTTCCCGCGGGAACGCGTCGGCGGAGAAAAGCGTCATGGCTTCGATGAATTTCGGCAAAGCGGCGTTCTACTGGGCGCCCTCGCTCGCGAGCGTCTGCCTGTGGACTTTCGCGCTGTCGCTGCTGACGGATCTGCTCGCGCCGTGGGGCGTCACGTTCTTCACGGCGGGGCTCTTCGTCGTCGTTCCCGCGCTGCTGATGCCGTTCTACCGCGGGCTGGCGAACGTCGCGCTGTGCGGATTCGTCGTGGACGCGTCGCTGCCGGTCCCGTTCGAGCTGACGCATTCGCTGAGCTTCTGGGAAAGCGCGCGCGGCGTCTCGCTTTTCGGAGGCGTTCCCGGCGGCTCGCCCGCGTCGTTCGGCTTCGTCGCGGGCTGGATGATCTTCGCGTATCTGGCGCTGCGCCTGCTGCGTTCCCGCATTTCGCCGACGGAGCCGCTCCGCTGGATCCTCTGGGCGGAAATCGCGAACGCGCTGATTTTCTTTTTCTGGGCGTTCGCGCTCGGCTGGACGCGGCCGGACGCGCTCGCGTACTGGGGCGGCTTCGCGCTGAACCTGCTCTTCTCCTCGGCGCTGCTGCTGCTTTTCGGCGGCTGGTATTTCGATCTGCTGTTTTCGGCGTACCGCATCTGCGGGATCGACCTGATCGAAGAACGGGAGGCTGAATGCGATTAGTCCGGGATGCGCGCGCGCCGGGAGTCACTCCCGCGAGGCTCGCCGTCGTCGGCGTCTTTTTCGCGCTGATCGCGGCGTTCCTGCTCGTCGGCCTCGCGAAACGGCAGATCTTCGATTCCGACGAATACCTGCGCGAACACCGCCTGCAGAGCCGGCGCATCGTCATGACGCCCGCGCCGCGCGGGGAAATCCGCGACCGCAACGGGAACACCATCGTCGCCAACGTCGCGCGCTTTTCCGTGACGGCGGACCTGAGCCTGCTGCGCGACGAAATCGACGCCGCCTATGTCCGCGCCGTCCGCGAGGCGCGCCGCCAGCGTTCCCGCTCCGCCTCCGTGCGCATCGACCGCGACGCGCTGCTCAACACCGCGCGCATCGAGGTGATCCAGAAATATCAGGACGCCGTGAACCGCGCCGTCGGGCGCCAGGCGGTCTTCGATCCCAAGGCGCTGCTGCGCCACATCGGGCAGAAGCGCACGCTGGATTTCCCGCTCGCGGAAAACCTGACCGAGCTCGAACGCGCGCGCTTCGTCGAGCAGTTTCCCGTGAACGGCCCCGTGCGGCTCTACGTGGACGGCGTGCGCTTCTATCCCTACGGGCCGCTCGCCGCGCACGTGCTCGGCTATCTCGCGAACACGGACGACGTCTCCACCGAGAGCGTTCCCGCACGCCACGAAAAAATCGGCATTTCCCGCTATCGCGGCAAGACGGGCGCGACGGGGCTGGAAAAGCAGCTCGACGTCGCCCTGCGCGGCGTTCCCGGCTACCGGCTCTGGATGGTGCACCCGAACGGCTATCTCTACAATCTCATCGAGGAAGTGAAGCCGGTCCAGGGCGCGCTCGTCTACACCACGCTCGACCTCGAGCTGCAGCAGGAAGTCGAGGCCGCCATGGCGACCGTGAACCGCCCCGGCGCGGCGATCGCGCTCGACGTCGATTCCGGCGAAATCCTCGCCTGCGCGAGCGCGTTCTCCTACGATCCGAACGAGTTCGCCGTCATCATCCGCGAAGCCTATCTGAAGGAGCTCAAGGCGCGCGATCCCGGCATTCTCATCAACCGCGCACTGCAGCAGCGCTACCCGCCGGGCTCGACGTTCAAGCTGCTCACGGCGATCGCCGCGCTGCGCAGCGGGAAGATCTCTCCGGAGACGAAATTCGACTGCGGTTCCTATCTGCGCGTGGACCGCCGCAACTGGCCCGAGCACGACGGCGCCGCGTTCGGCAAAATCGACGTCGCGGGAATGATCCGCTCCTCCTCCAACGTCTTCTGCTACCACGCCGCGCTCGCGACCGGCTGGGAACCGATCGCCGCCGAGGCGCGCCGCTTCGGGCTCGCCGAAAAAATCCCGCTCGAACTGCCCGAGGCGACGGGGCTCTACCTCGTCGTGCCTTCGCCCGAATACAAGCGCGACGAAATCGGCGCCGGCGGCTGGGTCGCGGGCGACACGCTCAACATGGCGATTGGACAGGGCTACACGCTCACGTCGCCGATGCACGTCGCGTGCATGACGGCGTCCATCGCGCGGCGGGAGACGCGCACGCTCCCGACGATCGTGTACGACCCCGCGCGCGCCGGCAAGCGCGTCGATCACGGCGGCGAGCCGATCGGGCTTTCCGACGAGGCGTACGCGACGCTTCTCCGCGGCATGGAAGACGCCGTGAACTCCGGCACCGGACGCCGCGCGAAGGTCGAAGGCCTGCGCGTCGCGGGCAAGACGGGAACGGCGCAGTGGCGCAACCGCGGCAAAAAGGCGAACCTCGCCTGGTTCACCGGATTCGCGCCCGCCGACAAGCCGCGCGTCGCCGTCACCGTCGTCTTCGAAGCCGACCACGAAGACCGCATGGCGGGCGGCGCGACCGCGGGCCCCGTCGCCGGACGCATCTTCAAAAAATGGAAGGAGCTCTACATGAGCCCCGTGAAAAAATGAAGGCGGACGCGGACATCTTCGTCGTCACGGGAACGACCGCCGTCGGCAAGACCGAAACCGCGCTCCGCTGGGCGGAGGAGCACGACGCCGAAATCGTCTCCTGCGACTCCACGAACGTCTATCGCGGCATGGACGTCGGCACCGCGAAGCCCACGCGCGAAGAACGCGCCCGCGTGCCGCATCACGGCATAGACCTCGTCTCGCCGCGCGAAAAATTTTCCGTCGCCGACTACCTCGCCTTCGCCGTGCCCTGCGTCCGCGCTCTCGCCGCGCGCGGGAAAAAAATCCTCGTCGCCGGCGGGAGCGGCTTTTATCTGAAGGCGTTCTACGCGCCCGTCGTCGACGGAATCGACGTCCCCGAAAGCGTCCGCGCGCGCGTCGCCGCGCTGGTCGCCGCCGGAAACGACGCCGCCGTCGCCGCGCTGCGGGAACTCAACCCCGACGGCGCGCCGGGCTTCGACTGGCGGAACCCGTGCCGCGTCGTCCGCGCGCTCGAGCGCTGCCTCGCGAGCGGGAAGACGATCTCCGCGCTGCGCCGCGAGATGGAGGCGCGGACGTCTCCGTTTTCCGGATACAAAATCCGCACGCTGCTGCTGCGGCGTTCCCGCGAGGATCTGAACGGACGCATCGACCGCCGCGTCCGCGCGATGCTCGACGCCGGGCTCGTGGACGAAGTCCGCGCCCTCGCCGCGCGCGGCGAACTGCTGCCCGACACGCCCGCGGGCAAGGCGATAGGCTACCGCGAAACGCTCGCGTGGCTCGCTTCCGGCGAGCCGGGCGGCGTTCCCGCGCTCGCGGAGACGATCGCGCTCTCCACGCGGCAGCTCGCCGCCGGCCAGCGCAAATGGTTCCGCACCCAAATCCCCGTCGACGAAATCCGCGACCTCTCCTGACCGCTTCGTTTTTCCCGCCAAGACGCCAAGAGAGTTTTAAAAGGGAGAAGCGGCATGGCTCCACGCTTCGCTTACCTGCCGCTTTCCGAAATCTGCCTGCACAAACTTCCCTTTAAGCTTTAACCCTTAAGCTTTTCTTTTAACACAGAGGAACGAAGAAACGGAAAAACGGAGGGTAAGCGTCCCGCTTGCCCTCGAAATCCGTCCGCAGAAATTTCCCGCCAAGACGCCAAGACGCAAAGAAAGACCGCGAAGTCAAAGGAAGTTAAAGAAAGTTTTAAAGGGGAAAGGCGGCATGGCTTCACGCTTCGTTTACCTGCCGCTTTCTCCGAAAACCCTTCCCGAAGAAACTTCCCCTTAAGCTTTAAACTTTTTCCGCGCCCCGACGGGGCGAAACAAGCGTAACCCCATGCGCGCGGCAACGCGCGCTTGGGGGAAGCCCCGCACCTGCGACGCGCCTGAAAGGCGCAACCGCCAGACGCGTTCGACGTTTTCCCGGCACGCCGTTCCCGCGGGGCAGTTGCGCTTTTCAAGCGCGTGTTTTTTACGCGCTCGCTGCCCCAAGCGGCGCCGCCGCATGGGGTTATTTTTGTTCCGCATTCCATGCGGGAACATGGGGGGCGAAGGCATTCCTGCCTTCGGTCGTAAGGCGGGCTTTTTCCCGTTCCCGCGGCGAGGCGCTTCCTGGGACCGAATCAAATCCCTTAAAATCCCCGAAATCCCTGTTCGGTTTTTACGTTCCCGTCGTCGTCCGCGAATGCGGGCGAACAAAAGCTAACCACGGGGCGACGACGCCTGCGCCGCGTCCCGCGGGAACGGCGCAAGAGGTTCATCGTCTTCGGAGGAGGCGAACTTCCCGGAAATCCGCGACTCCTCGGGCAGTTCGCCCCCTTCGGGGACGCGCGTGTTTTTCCGCGTTTTCCGTAGGACTCGCGCGGAGCGCTCGCCCCACGGTTAGCGCCAGTTCGCCCGCGTTCGCGGACGCTTCGGAATGCTTCCGAAAACCGCACAATTCGATTTTGGGGTAAATCCTTTTGTTCAAGCGGTCCGGACGGCGTTTTCCCCTCGGTCTCGAAAACCGGGGGGTAAACGCCGCGCAGCCCTTTATTCATCAAGGTTTGCCACGACAAATAAATATCAGTCCGATTTTCGAGCGCGGGAACGGCGCTCTTTCCCCGATAAAACCTGGCCTCGGAGGCGAAATGGCGGGGAAATTTCTCACGGGAGGGATCCGAGGGCAAGCGAGACGCTCACCCTCCGTTTTTCCGTTTCTCCGTTCCTCTGTGTTAAAAGAAGAGCTTAAAGGTTAGAGGTTAAAGGTTAAAGGTTAAGGGGACGTCTGCGCGGGCGGATTTCGAAAAGCGGTGTAAGCGAAGCGTGGAGCCATTCTCCGCTTCTCCCCTTTTAAAACTTTCTTTAACTTCCTTTGACTTCGCGGTCTTTCTTTGCGCCTTGGCGTCTTGGCGGGCGGGATCCGAGGGCAAGCGGGACACGCGCCCTTCCTTTGCGTTCCCGTGTTCAGCGCATCTTCAGCGAAATCAGCGCGAGCACGGCGAGCGCGAGCGAGACAATCCAGCAGCGGACGACGATCTTCGTGTTCGGCGTGCCGCCGAGCTGCCACGCGTGGTGAATCGGCGTCATGCGGAAAATCCGCCGCCCTTCGCCGTAGCGTCTTTTCGTGTAGCGGAAATAATTCGTCTGAATCATCACGGAAACGGTCTCGACGACGAAGACGCCGCCGGAAATCGCGAGCAGCAGCGGGTGGCCCGTGAGCAGCGCCGTCGCCCCGAGCGCGCCGCCGAGCGCGAGCGAACCCGTGTCGCCCATGTAGATCGTCGCGGGAGCGCCGTTGAACCAGAGAAAGACGAGAATGCCCGCCGCGAGCGCCGCGCAGAAGATCGCGAGCTCGCCCACGCCCGCGACGTATCCGATGTTCAGATACGCGGCCCAGCGCGCGTTCCCGACGAGATAGGAGACGATGCCCAGGACGAACACGCTCGGCACGGCGCAGCCGCCGGCGAGCCCGTCCACGCCGTCCGTCAGGTTCACCGCGTGGCTCGTGCCGACGCAGACGAACCAGAAAAGCGCGCACACGCCGCCCGCGAACAGGAGCGCGCCGAGCGTCGAAAGGTCGTTCGAGGAGATCACCGCGCCGTCGAACGCGACGAGCGGCCGTTTCATCAGCGGCATCCAGATTTCGAGCAGGTCCATGCGGAAACCGCCCTTGCAGAGCAGAATCCCGAACGCGGCGAGCGCGGTGAGCGACGTCAGCGCCCATTTCAGCCGCGAGCTCATGCCGTCGGCGTTCCCGCGCACGACTTTCTGAAAATCGTCCCAGAAGCCGACGGCGGTCATGCCGACGAAGACCGTGAGCGCGCAGAACACGTACACGTTCGGGCGCGCGCACAGCAGCGTTCCCGCGAGCGCGGAGAAGAAGATGACGAGCCCGCCCATCGTCGGCACCTTGCGCTTTTCCTGAGCGGCGGCGCCGAGCAGGTCGCGCCCGCGCTCCGGCTGAATCACGTTCTGCAGGCGGCGGATGAGCCGCGGCGCGACGACGGCGCCGAGCAGCAGCGCGACGAAGCCCGCGAGCACGGCGCGCACGGACTGGTATTCGAACAGGCGGAACGGCCCCCAAAATTCTTCCAGGTCTTTCAGAAAATACAGCATGAGGGCGGCGACATTAGCCGCATTCCCTCTCCGGCGCAAGCGCGCGCGCAAATCCGTTCCCGCGGCGCGCGCTTCGCGCTTGCGTCCGCGCGGCGCGGCTCTTACTTTTTCGTCTTAAATGCAATCGCCCGACACAACGCAGGAACCGCTCACGAAAACGCTTTCGAAAAGCGGCATCTTCGATCCGATCCGCCCGCACATCGCGGCGCTCGACGCGTTTCTCGAAGAGCAGATCGCCGCGTTCGCGCCCGTCACGCGCCCGCTCGTCCGCTACACGTTTTCGCACGCGGGCAAGCGTCTGCGCCCGGCGCTCGTCTTTCTTTCCGGCTGGCGCGACGGGAACGTCGATCCCGTGCTCGTCCGCGCGGCGGCGGTCGTGGAGCTGATCCACCTCGCGACGCTCGTGCACGACGACGTGCTCGACGACGCGAAGATCCGCCACGCCTCGCCGACGCTTTTCGCGAAATACGGCTCGCACACGGCGGTGCTGCTCGGCGACGCCATTCTCGCGCACGCGCTGCTGCTCATGGCGGACTTCGATTCCGCCGAGCTCTGCCGCGCCACGGCGGCCGCCACGCGCAAGATCTGCGACGGCGAAATCTGGCAGACTTCGGAGCGCGGGAACGCCGAACTTTCCGTCGAGGCGTATTTCGACATCATTCAGATGAAGACGGGCGAGCTCTTCGAGATCTCCGCCTACATCGGCGCGACGCTCGGCGGGAACGGCGCGGAGCGCGGCAAGGCGTGCGCCGCGTTCGGCAGGGCGCTCGGCCGCGCGTATCAGATCTTCGACGATCTCGTCGATTTCCTCGGCGCCGAGGCCGCCATCGGCAAGACGCTCGGCACCGACCTCGCGAGCGGCAAGTACACGCTGCCGATGATTCTTTTCCTGCGCGGGAAATCCGACGAAGAGCGCGCGGCGACCGCCGCCGCCGTCGCCGCGGGAACGCTCTCGCCCGAAAAACTCGCCGCGGAAATGGACGCCGCCGGCGTCTTCGACGAATGCCGCGCCTGCTTCCTGAAGGAAATCGACGCGGCGCGCGCGTCCGTCGCCGCCTTCGCCAACGATTTCGGCGCGAAGCAGCTGCTCGCGCTCGCGGACTTCGTCGTCGCCCAGGTGGACGGCTTTTTCGCTTCCCGCGCATGATTTTCGGCACCACGCCCCGCGAACGGCGCGCGCTCGCGCTGCTCGTCGCCCTCGCCGCCGCGCTCCTGCTCGTCGCCCTGCTCCGCTGAGCGGCCTTCTCAATTGCCCGTTGTCAAACGGCACGCGTTCTGCAAAATCTTCCGCATCATGAGCGAAGCTTTCAAATGCGACATCTGCGGCGCGCCCGCGACCGTCCACCTGACGCAGATCATCGACGGGAAGACGCGCAGGGTGCATCTCTGCGAGAAATGCGCCGCGAAGCAGAACGCCCCCGAACTTTCCGTCATCAAGTTCGCCGAGATGCTGACAAAAAAGCTTTTCGGCGACAAGGTCGGCTCGGAAATCCTGAAGGGCGCGATCGAAATCTTCGAAAAAAAGCAGCGCGGCGCCGAAACGAAGTGCCCGAACTGCGGCATGAGCGAAACGGATTTTCTGAAGAACGAGCGCTTCGGCTGCGCCCGCTGCTACGACGTCTTTTCCGACGCGCTCGCCATGATTCTGCCCAAGCTGCAGCACGCGGACGCGCTTCACGGCGACGCCGGGCCCGCCGCGCGGGACGAAGGCGCGCCCGCGGAAACGCCCGCCGCCGCTCCCGAGGCGGAGACGACGGACGCGCTCGAAAAACGCCTCCGCGCCGCCGTGGAGAAGGAGGACTACGCGCTCGCGGCGAAGCTGCGCGACGCGCTGCGGGAACGCCGCAAGGCGGACGCCGCGAAGAACGCGCCCGCGCGGAAGCCCGCGGGAACGCCGAAAAAACCGCGCGCGCGCGCCCGCAAATCGCCGTCGCCCGCCGCCGAAAAATCTTCCGAAAAAGGCGGCAGGTCCGCGCCGCGCTCCCGCCGGAAAGGGAAATCCCAATGAGCGAACTCGCCCGTTTTCTCGCCGATTCCGTGCTGATCACGCGCCCGTCGTTCCCGATCCTGCGGAGCTCCCGCGTGCGCCTGGCGCGCAACCTCGCCGACGCGTTTTTCCCCGACCGGCTCGCGCCGCGGGAACGCGACGCTCTGAAGACCCGCATGCTCGACGCGCTGACGCGCCTGCCCGAATTCGAAGGCGCGACCGTCTTCGACATGCGGGAACTCGAGCCGACGGAAGCCCGGCTGCTCGCCGAACGCCGCTTCATCTCCGCCGAACTCGTCGGACGCGAAGGCGCCGCCGTCGTCGTTTCCGCCGACCGCAGATGCGCCGTCATGCTCAACGAAGAAGACCACCTGCGCATTCAGGCGACGGACGCCGACCCGGACCTCGCGCGGCTCTCGCGGACGGCGGAGGCGCTTTCCGACGCGATCGGCGCCGCCCTCCCCTACGCGCGTTCGCCGCGCTACGGCTTTCTCACGGCATGCCCGACGAATCTCGGCACGGGCATGCGCGTCTCCGTCATGGCGCATCTGCCCGGACTCGTCATGGACGGACAGATGGAAAAGGTCGTCCGCGCGCTCGACATGTGCGGAATGACGGTGCGAGGCTGGCTCGGCGAAGGCTCCGACGCGACGGGCAGCTTTTTCCAAATCTCCAACCGGCGGACGCTCGACCGCCCCGCCGACGCGATCGTCGCGACCCTCGTCGAATGGAGCCGCAGCCTCGTCGAACAGGAACGCAACGCCCGCCGGCGCGTCGCGCGCAAAAACCGCACGGGCCTCGCCGACCAGATCGGACGCGTTTACGGCGAATCGCGCTTCGGCGTGACGCTCTCGCAGGGCGAAGCGGTTTCGGCGCTCTCGCTGCTGCGCCTCGCCTGCGATCTCGGCGTCTTCCCGGAATACGCGCGCGCCCGCATCGACGACCTGCTCGAAGAAGCGCTCGACGCGCACGTCGCCTTCCGCCAAAAGATTCCGGAAGACCGCGAGCACGCCGCCGCGCTCGACCGCGCACGCGCGACGCTTTTCCGCGAAACGTTTTCGACGATCCCGCCGCCGGATTTTTCGACGCTCTGACGCGGCGGGAACGCCCGCCTCACTTCGTCTCCACCGAAACCGTCGGGAACGCGAACTCGATTCCCGCCTCGGCGAAACGCCGCAGAATCGCCAGATTCAGCGCGGACTTGAAGCGCAGAAACGCCGCGTAGTCCGACGACGCGAAATGATAGACGACCGCAAGATCCAGCGAGGATTCGCCGAACGCGTCGAAATGAATGCGCGGCGCGCGCGAGCCCTCGCGGACGCACTCGGGAACGTCGGTCAGCTCGGCGAGAATCGCGAGCGCCTCCTCGATTTTTTCCGGCGGCGTGTCGTAAGTCAGCCCGAGCCGAAATTCGTCGCGTATCGTCTCGCGAGCCGTCACGGTGCGGATCGTGCGGTTGGCGAGGTCGCCGTTCGGAATGCACAGCAGGGCGCCGTCGCGGGAACGGATGCGCGTCGAACGCACGCCGACCTCCTCCACCGTTCCCGCCGTGCCGCCGCCGACGTCCACGGAATCGCCGACCTGAAACGGACGATCGACGATGAGCATCACGGAACCGAAAAAGTTCTTCACGGAATCCTGCGCGGCGAGACCGAGCGCCAGACCGCCGATGCCGAGCATGGCGAGAATCTCCGCCGGCTGCGTGTCCGTCGTGATCCGGATGACGATCAGCACGCCGAGCGCGACGACGAAAATCTTGAGCAGCGCCGAAAGCAACGGCAGAAGCGTCGCCGCGGACTTGTTCTTCGGCGACGCGTAACGGCGCACCAGCGCGACGGGAAGCCGCACGCAATGCCACAGAAAAATCGTCTGCGCGCAGATCAGAAAAATCCAGAACAGCCGCGCGAGCGCGCCCGCCTCCTCCTCGCTCAACGGCGCGGTCGTCTCCGTGAACTCGCGGAAGGCGACGACGCCGAGCCCCGTGAACAGAAAAACGCCGGTGCGCGCGACGGCCTCGAAAAGCGTTCCCGCGACGATGCGGCGCAACGGACGCGTTCCCGCGCGAACGGCGCCCAGCATGCGGCGGGAAAGCGCCATGAGCGCCTTGCGCAGCACGAGCCCGACCAGAAATCCGCCGACGGCGAACGCCAAAAGCTGCAACGCGAAATGAGCGTCGGGAACGAGCGTCTTCAAAATCGAGAAAAACATGCCCGGATTCTATCCGCCGACCCGCCCGAAAAGAAGCGGAAAGTTCATTCCCGGAAAAGCGCTGCCTTCACCGCCGCGCGGAACCGTGAAATGCTCCGCTCCCTTCCGCGACAAAAAAACGTCCCCGCGGATCGCTCCGCGGGAACGCCAACACACACTATGAAAAAGGGATGAAAGGAATCGAGGCGTCGAAAAGGTTTAAAAGGTCGAAAAGTAACTACCTTCCAAACTCCAGAGCTCCTCCACTCCTGAACTTTATTTCCTGCGGCGACGACGCGTTCCCGCCAACGCCAGCGCGCCCAAGCCCGCCAGCAACCCGAACGCCGACGGCTCGGGAACAGGGGTGTAAGAAAGGCTTATTCCGGAAACCTTGACTCTCGTTGATCCACCGGCGGCTCCGCTTGAATGATTGGCGGTCCAAACGACAAAAAGTCTGTCGGCATCGACAGAGGCGGCATTGTAAGTCTGCGAAATGACGTCGGACGCGCTGACGTAGGTATTGGCGATGAGAGCCGTCGCCGTATCCTCCGTCGAATCATACGCCCAAAGCGAGTAGCCCAATTTATTGTCCGTGGAAAAATTCAGCGTAATCGATTCCGCGACTTTATCCAAGGCGACTCCAAGCGCGACGTATTCGCCGGAGAGAGCGGGACGCGATTTGAAGGTGAACGACGTGCTGCTGGAAATCGAGATGTCGGAACCGTAGTCATTAGAGCTGTACGACTGCCCCGTTCCGCCGAACCAGCCGATGGTGTCGCTTCCCATGGCGTCAATCAGCTTTCCCATAATGCCAGCCGACGTTGCGCCGTTTCCGATTCCCGAAGCGTTGCTTCCGGGAACCCAAGTGAAATCAGAGGACTCCGGCAGCGTGATCGTTTCCGCGTTCGCGAGCGCGGCACCCGCGGCGAGGAGCGCGGTGATGGTGATTAATTTTTTCATAAGCGTTTACGGATGAATTTTGAAACAGCATTATCCCCGGTTACGAATACCGAGGGGGAAACGCCGCGCAGCCCTTTGTTCATCGCGTTTAAAACGACAAATAAATCTAAGTCTGATTTTAACGCAAAGAACGCGAAGATTTTTGACCGCGAAGTCAAAGGAAGTTAAAGAAAGTTTCTGACCGCGAATCGGCGCGAATTTTCGCGAATTTCGGACGGCGTTCCCGTGAAAACGGCGTCACTTCTCCAAAAATCTTTGCGTCTTGGCGCCTTTGCGGGGAAAATTTGTGCAGAAGGATTTCAAAGAAGCGGCAGGAATGCCGCCTCTCCGCTGAACTTCGCGTTCCCGCGGACGTCGCCCCGAAAAATTCCGTGTCTTTCCGTGTTTTCCGTGGTCGAAATTTCGGGCTTGCCCCGGTATTCGTAACCGAGGGGCGGCGGGCGCGGGGGCGCTATTTGTCCGCGAGGATCTGCAGGAGCGAGTTGAGATTGAAGAGGCCGTGGATGAGGACGGGAACGGCGAGCCGCCCCGTGCGCTCGTAGGCGAGGCAGAGCACGCAGCTCAGCGCCGCGAGCGGCAGCACGCCCGCCCACGAATCGTGCGCGAGCGCGAAGCAAAGCCCCGTCAGCAGTGCCGCGGGAACGCCGCCCGTCTTCGCCTTCAGAAAACGATAAAGCCCCGCGCGGAAAAAGACTTCCTCGACGAAGGGCGTGAACACGACGAGCGCGGGCACGAACAGCGCCAGCGCCCACGGATGCTCGAGCGAGCGCAGATTGTCCACCAGAATCTGGTCGCGCGCCCACGCGTCCTTCAGCTCCGGGAAAACCTCGGGAACGCATTGCGAAAGCGCCGAGGCGACGAAGACGACGAGCAGCGCGAGCCCGAAAAACGCCCACGCGTTTTCGCGGGAACGACACGCGAGGCGCGAGAGCGCGGGCGGCGCGCCCGCCGCGTTCCAGCCGTCCGCGAGCTTCGCGCGGATTTTTTCGAGAAACGCGTCGCCGAACGGAACCCTGCGCCCGGAGAACGCGCCCCACACGAACGCCGCGACGAGCGGCTGATAAAAGCCGACCGCATAGACGGGATTCGCCGCGAGATCGACGTCCGGAAAGACCGCGCGCGCCGCGACGAAGCCGAGCTGCGGAAGCGCCACGAACGCGATCACGAACGCGACGAAGAAGAAAACGAGCTCCGCGCCCGTCGCGCGCCACGGCGCGAGCGTTCCCGCCGGCAGCGCGCGCGCGCGGAAGAGGCGCGCCGCCTCCGTCGCGGCGAACCACGCGCCGACGGCGAGAAAAATCAGATTCGCGGCGAGCAGCGCGACTGCGGCGGGAGAATCGGGCATGGCGCTTCGCGTTTCGGAAACGTTCCCGCGTTCAGACGCGCGCGAGAATCGCCGCCGCCATCGCCTTCGTGCCGACGGAGGCGCCGCCGAAGGCGATGTCGCCCGTGCGCGTTCCCGCGTCGATCGTCTCGCGGACGGCGCGCTCGATGTCCTCGGCGACGTCGTTCAGCCCGAAGCTGTGGCGCAGCATGAGCGCGGCGGAAAGAATCTGCGCGCAGGGGTTCGCCTTATCCTGCCCGGCGATGTCGGGCGCGCTCCCGCCGGACGGCTCGTAGAGTCCGAACGGGAAGCCGTGGCGGTTTTTGCCCGCGCCGAGCGAGGCGGAGGAAAGCATGCCGAGCGAGCCGCACACGACCGCCATTTCGTCGGAAAGAATGTCGCCGAACATGTTTTCCGTGAGCAGCACGTCGAACTGCCCCGGATTCGCGACGAGCTGCATCGCGGCGTTGTCCACGAGCAGGTGCGTCAGCGTGACGTCGGGCGCGAGCGCGGCGACGCGTTCGGTGACGATTTTGTTCCAGAGCACGGAGGTTTCGAGCACGTTGGACTTGTCCACGAGGCAGATCGTCCGGCGCGGGCGGGAACGCGCGGTCGCGATCGCGACGTCGGTGATGCGCTCGATTTCGCTCGTGCGGTAGCGCATCGTGTCCACGGCTTCGAGCTCGCCGTTTTCGAGCGTCGTCGTCGCCTTGGGCTTGCCGAAATAAATGCCGCCGGTGAGCTCGCGGATGCACACCATGTCGATGCCGTCGGGAATGCGCGCGGGCGCGATCGGCGAGGATGCCTTCAGCGCGGGCAGGAGCAGCCCGGGGCGCACGTTCGCGAAGAGCTCGAACTGCTTGCGCAGCGGGAGCAGCGCGCCGCGTTCGGGCTGCCGTTCCCGCGGGACGTCCTTCCACTTCGGGCCGCCGACGGAGCCGAACAGAATCGCGTCCGCCGCCCTGCACGCCGCGAGCGTCTCGTCCGGGAGCGCCTTGCCGCAGGCGTCGATGCCCGCGCCGCCGACGGGATGCACGGAATATTCGAGCCTGTGCCCGCGCTTCGCGAGCGCCTTTTCGAGAATCGGCAGAGCCGCGTCCATCACTTCCGGGCCGATGTAGTCGCCCGGCAAAACTGCGATTTTCAGATCCATAAGTGGGGAGACATTACGCTCCCGCGCGCGGGAACGCAAAGTAAAGATTCGGAAGCGCGCGGGCGCGCGCGCCTCGGAAGCCGGTTCTAATTTTTGGTCTCGATCTTCAGCAGCTTTTCCGTCGGCATTCCCGATGCCGACGAAAGCCCGCGCAGCAGCAGCCACAGCGCAGCCGCGATGAAAAGCATGCACGGCAGCACGATCACCGGCCACGACAGCGAAAGCATTCTGCCGATCTCCGCGTTGAACGCGTCGAGATTTTCCGCGGGATCCGTCGTGACGATCCGCCGCGCGAGCACGAAGTTCAGCGCCGCGCTCAGCGCGAACGACGCCGCCAGCACGCGCGACGCCCGGCGCAGCGTTCCCGCGAGCGCCGCCTCCGTCCCGCGCGCCGCGCACGCCGCCTCGATCGCGGGAACGTCGAAGATCTTTTCGTTGAAGAGGAGCGTGCGGCAAAGCTTCCGCGAACACAGCAGCGCCGCCGCGATCAGCGCGGGAATCGCCGCCTCCTTCACCGCGACCCAAAACGGCGAAAGCCGCATCAGCCCGACGCCGCCCGTCAGCAGCGTTCCCGCGAAGCCGAGCACGGAAATCCAGTTCGCCTCGCGCCGCCGCGCGTAGTCATAAAAAAAATACGCGCACGGGAACGCGAGCGCGACGACGAGCCGCACGGACGCCGGCACCTGCGGCGCCCAGTCGCCGCCTTTCGACAAGATCAGCGCAGGCACGACGATGTTCGCCGCCAGACTCAGCAGCGCGTTCTCGCGCTTTTCGTTTTTGTTCTTCTCTGTCATAAATCTTCATCCTCCAGTCGCCTTCCGCCCAGGGGAGAGGCGACGTTCCCGTCGCGTCGAAGCACTTTCCCCGAAGATGATTCCGAAAAAGCGGCGGGAACGCCGCTTCTCCCCTGAATTCCCGTTCCCGCCGTTCATCGCGATTTTCAAATGCACAAGATCACGATTGCGGCGATCAACCCGAAAAGGCACAAAAGCGCCGTGAGGCAGCCCAGCCCCACTGCCTTCACTCCTGCACACTCCGTTATCCCGAAGAGGGTCACCAGTCCCCCGGCGCCGAACCAGACGACGAAAGCTTGGCTTGCTTCATCCCGCAAACACAAGTCCAACATGGTCATCGTGACAATGAAGCAGACGACGAGCACCAGCGCCACCATCAGGGCAATTCCCATCAGCACCGTGGATTTTTCCTCTTTCCGCGCCCTTTTCGCCGCAGCTTCCTGGCGCTGCTTTCGTTCCTCCGCCGATTTGCGTTCCCATTCGGCTTTCCGTTCCGCTTCGCGGCGTTCCCGCTCTTCGCGCTCGCGAATCGGATCGGGCGGGAACGAGAATTCTTCGTTCCGCCCCGAACCGTCGCACGCGTAGTAATACGTTTTCCCGTTGAAGGTGAACGCGAGGCGCCACACGGAAACGTAGGCGAATTTGTATTTCGTGAAGTTCTCCACTTCGACGCGGCTGACGCCGGACACCTTCCGATTCAGAAACGCTTCCCAGTCCGGAATCGTGCTCCCGAAGTCCCGCCGGTTCTGGATTTTCGGCACCACTTTCTTCTCCCAGATGAAATCCGCCGGCAGCGTCGAATCGACGATGTTGCAGTCCTCCATTTCGCCGAAGTATTCCGGACGGAAAAATTCCGCCTCGGCGTGGACGTAGCGCACCGCGTTCGTCGCTTCCGCAAGCCCCGGCGGAAGCGCCCGCGAGTCCGTCGCGGGAAGCGTTCCCGTGACGGTGGCGTGCGCGTCGAGCGTCGTTTCCGAAGGCAACCCTTCCTGGGGTTCCAGCCGGACGAGGAGGCGCATCGGCACGCGCTCGTCAAAGAAATACGCCGCGACGTAGAACGGCGCCTCGTCGCCGAACTCCGCTTCGGCGGAAACCTTCTCGCCGTATTCCCGCGAGAACTCGCGCCAGAAGCAGTCCGAAAATTTTTTACGGAATTCTTCCTTCGTGATCCTGAACGGAAAGATGCGCTCGGGGCGGTCGATGTCGCGACGGTGCGCGCCGCCGAGAATTTGAAAAATCTTGTCGCAGTTCGGGCAGCGGCAAGTCACCGCGAACGCGTTGAAGCGGCTGATCGTCGCCCCGCAGTTCGGGCACTTGATTTCGTGAAGCGTGATTTTTTCGGAAGGCATCGAAAGGGAAGAAAGCTTAAAGGTTAAAGCTTAAGGCTTAAAGGGAAATGCGGCGTTCCCGCGGGCTCGCGACTGTCATCAGAAAGAAAACCCGAAAAACGTCCTTTTTCGCGGCTTTGCCTTGCCGGAGTCCTCCGGAAACGAAAATTCCTCGTTGCCGCCCGAGCCGTCGCACGCGTAGTAGTAATTTTTCCCCTCGAACGTGAACCCGATGCGCCACACCGAAACGTACGCGAACGCGTGTCGTGCGATCGAGGAAAAGCGAAGACGGTCGAGCCGGCATTCGGAACAGCCTTTCTTTTTCAGATTCTTGAAGATTTTTTCGAAATTCTTCGTCTCCAAAATCTTCGGGATGCAGCGTTTTTCCCAGACGAAGTCCGCCGGCAACGTCGGATCGACGATGCAGCAGTCTTCGATTTCGCCGAAATAGCGGGAACGGAAAAATTCCGCCTCGCCGGGAACGTAGCGCAGACCGCCCACGACGGAATCGACGCCCGGCGGGAGCGCCTCCTTGTCGGTCGCCGGCAGCGTTCCCGACACTTTGCAGTCGCCGGGTAGCGTCGCCTGCTCCGGGCCCCAAAGGGGAAACCTGTACTTCACCGAAATTTCAAGCGTCACCGGCATATGGTCGTCGAAAAAATACGCCGCGACGTAGAACGGCGCCTCGTCGCCGAACTCCGCTTCGGCGGAGACCTTCTGACCGTATTCCCGCGAGAACTCGCGCCAAAAGCAGTCCGAGAATTTTTTGCGAAATTCGTCCTTCGTGATCTTGAACGGGAAGATGCGCTCGGGGCGGTCGATGTCGCGACGATGCGCGCCGCCGAGAATCTGAAAGATCTTGTCGCAGTTCGGGCAGCGACAAGTCACCGCGAACGCGTTGAAGCGGCTGATCGTCGCTCCGCAGTTCGGGCACTTGATTTCGTGAAGCGTGATTTTTTCGGAAGGCATCGAAAGGAGGGAAAGCTTAAAGGGAAAGACGGAGGAATCGGGAAACGTTCTTCGCGTCGCGGCGCCTTTGCGGGAGCGTTTTTCATCGCGCGTCGCCGATCGCGACCGCGGCGCGCTTCAGCGTGCGCGCGGCGGAAATGCGGGCGGCGGCGTCGCGGGCGGTCTTTTCGAGCGCCGAGAGCGCGTCGGGAGCGTCCGCGTCGGCGGCATCGGCGAGCGCGTCCATCGCGCGCTGCACGGCGGCGAACTCCTGCGGGACGAGTTCGGCGAACGTCGGATTTTCCGAAAATTCTCCGGCGGGAACGCGCGTCGCCGCGTCGAAAAAGCGCGTCAGCGCGCGTTCGGCGGACTGTTTTTTGAGCGCGTCGAGCGAGCTTTTTCCGGCGACGACGGTGCGGAACACGGGAACGAGCGCGGGAAAGGTCGCCGTGCGCGCGCGTTTTTCGGCGACGCGGCGTTCGTGCGCGGCGTGCAGCTCGGTCTGCGCTTCGGCGCCCATCGAGAGGAAGAGAATCTTGCCGATCCACCACGCGGAAAGCACGATCTGCGCGGCGTAGTACCATTTCGGCGAAACGTCGCAGTGCGGAATCAGCGTCAGCCCGTTGTACGCGGCGAAGAGCAGGAAGCCGCAGCCCGTGAAGTTCACGATCTGCGAGGCGACGGCGACGTTCTGCGTCGAATAGGCGCCGCGCGAGGAGACGGCGAAGATCGAAAAGAGCCCGAAGGTTTCGAGCGCGAGCAGCCAGACGAGGTTTTCCCAGAAGAGCACGGAGAGCTCTTCCGGAGCGAAGATCGCGAAGAGGGCGCAGGTCGCGACGACCGCGACGGCCCAGAGAGAGACGGATTTGCCGGTCAGAATTTTCATCGTGAAGCCTTTCTTTTTCGGAGTTTATTTCGAGGGGAAAAACAGCGGCGCGAAGGCCGGATCGGTCGCGATCGGAATCCAGCTCGCCATGCCCGCGCGCCAGACGAGCGTTCCCGCGCCGAGCGCGCCGCGCCGGATTTCGGCGACGAGCTGTTCCGGCGAAAACGGTCCCGTCGGCACGTTGCCGAGCGCGACGAAATACGCGGGCGCGCCCGCGGCGGCGCTCGGCGGAATCGGCGGCGGAGTCGCGGCGGCGGAAGCTCCCGCGAAGCCGGCGGCGGCGAAAGGCGTTCCCGCGGGCGTTCCCGTTCCCGCGCCCGCGGTCTGCCGTAGCATTTCGCCGAACGCGGCGCCCATCGGCATGCCCGCGCCGAGCCCGAGCCCCGCGCCCATGAGCGTGCCCGCGCCTTCGTTCGACGCCGCCTTGTCCAAAATCCCGAAGCGCCGTTCCGTCGCGTAATCGACGCCCAGGCGCGCCAGCCGCCGCGCCTCCGCCGTTCCCGCGCGCTCCTCGGCGACGATCTGCTGGTAGTCGTCGCTCTCGACGCTGCGAATCTCGAAGCGCGTGAATTCGAGCCCGTAGAGCTCGCCGATCTCGGCGTTCAGCTCTTCGCGCACGCGCGCCTGCACGGCGGGAAGCTCCGTCTGAAAACGGATCATCGAGCCGCATTCCGCGAACGCGCGCGCCGCCGCCGTGCGGATCGGCGTCATCAGCCACGCCTTGATCTTCTCGGCGACGTCCTCCGCCGTGAAGCGCGAAAGCGTGCCGACGAACTTGTCCAAAAACGTCTCCGGCGCCGCGACGCGCACGACCGCCGAGCCGTTCAGCCCGATGTTGATCGTCTGCGCGTAATCGGCGTCGCGCCCGACGACGCGCACGCCCCAGAGCAGATTGTTTTCGACCGTCGTGCTGACGAACCAGACCGAAACGGGATACGTCGTCTCGCCCTTCGTCGCGACGGAGAGCATCTCGTCGAGCACGGGAATGTTCGCCGACTCGTCGCAGACGAAACGGCCCGGCTCGATGAGCGTCTCGCGCACGCCGTTGATGTAGAGCGCCGCGCGCTGCGTTTCGTGGACGACGATGACGCCGCCGCGCACGATGCCGTCGTAATCGTATTTCTGCACGAGCAGATTCGTGTTCTGCGGATCGCAGGCGACGAGTTCGCCGAGGATTCCGCCCGGAGCTTGAGAAGTCTGAACGTTCATAAGTAAAAAGAAGTTGATTGTTGAAGCGCCCATTTTACGCGCCCGCGCCCCGCGCGCAAGCGAGAACGGCGCGCGCGAGCGGAGTTCCGCGGGAGATTTTCCGCGCACGCCGTTCCCGCACCCCGCACGAAGACGTGGACGTCTTCGCCCCCAAGCAGACGCCTTCCTCCGCATTCGCGGAATTCGAGCAATTCACGGATTCAAAAAATCTTCGCGGCATGACGTTTTCGGGAAAAGAATTTGTCTCCGGCGGGGAAGGCGGGTTGAATGGACGCCATGAATTTTCTGAAAATTTCGGCGGCGGCGGTCTGCGCGCTGCTCTGCGCCGCGTGCGGCGATTCCTCGCGGGAGGAAACGCTCATCGTCGCGACGGAAGCGACGTTTCCGCCCTACGAATTTCGGGAGGGCGACCGCATCGTCGGAATCGATCCCGAGATCATGCGCGCCGTCGCGGAGTCGCTCGGGCGGCGGCTGGTCATCGAGGACATGAGCTTCGATTCCGTCATTTCCGCCGTGAGCACGGGCAAGGCGGACGTCGCCGCGTCCGGCATCACGGTAACGGAGGAGCGGCGGCGGCAGGTGAATTTTTCGCTGCCCTACGTCGAGGCGCGGCAGGTCGTCATCGTTCCCGCGCGCGGCGGCGTCTCGAGCCCGGCGGAGCTGCGGGGCAAGCGCGTCGGCGTGCAGCACGGCACGACGGGCGATCTCTACGTCGCGAAGCACATCGCCGAGCCGGAGCGTTTTCAGAACGGCGCACTCGGCGTTTCCGCGCTGCTCGCGGGGAAGATTGACGTGCTCGTGCTCGACGACCAGCCCGCGAAGGTTTTTGAAAAAAAGCATCCCGACGAGCTGCGGATTCTGCCCGAGCCGCTCGCGAGCGAGAGCTACGCGTTCGCCGTCGCCAAGGGAAACGCGGATCTGCTCGCGGGCATCGACGCCGCGCTGCGCGAGATGCGCGCGGACGGACGGCTCGAAGCGATTCTGAAGAAATATACTGCGGACGGCGCGGGATCGCTTCCGAAGTGGGACGACGCGGCGGGCGCCTCCGCAGGAACGGCCGCGGAAAAGCGCGCGGGAACGCCGGGAGCCTTTTACACGAACTTCGTCGAAGGCGGGCGCTGGCGCTACCTCGCAGACGGGCTGCTCGTCACGCTCGAAGTCTCGTTCTTCGCGGTGATTCTGGGGTTGTTTTTCGGCTTCGCGGTCGCCGTGATACGCGCGACGCACGACAAGAACGGCTCGCTGAAATTCGCGGATTTTCTCTGCAGGATTTATCTCACCGTCATTCGCGGCACGCCGGTCGTCGTGCAGCTGCTCATCATTTATTTCGTGATTTTCGGGAGCGTGGACGTGAGCAAGACGCTGGTCGCGATCGTCGCGTTCGGCGTGAACTCGGGCGCCTACGTCGCGGAGATCATCCGCGGCGGCATCATGTCGATCGACGAAGGGCAGTTCGAGGCGGGGCGCAGTCTCGGGCTGAGCCACGCGAAGACGATGGTGCACGTCGTGCTTCCGCAGGCGCTGAAGAACGTGCTGCCCGCGCTCGGCAACGAGTTCGTCGTGCTGCTCAAGGAAACGAGCGTCGCCGGCTACATCGCGCTGCAGGATTTGACGAAGGCGGGCGACGTGATCCGCAGCCAGACGTACACGGCGTTTCTGCCGCTGCTCGCGGTCGCGGCGATTTATCTCGCCATCGTGATGCTCTTCTCCGCCCTGCTCTCCCGCCTGGAAAAACGCCTGAAACGCAACGAACGATGAAAGAACCTTCCGCATCCATGAACACGCCTTCCGATTCCGTTCCCGCCGCGGGCGGCGAGCCGCTTTTCCGCATTCGCGGTCTGAAGAAGATTTTCGGCGGGCACGTCGCCGTGAACGGCGTTTCCGCCGAAATCCGCTGCGGCGAGGCGGTCTTCGTGCTCGGGCCCAGCGGGTCCGGCAAAAGCACGTTTCTGCGCTGTCTGAATCTGCTCGAAACGCCAGACGGCGGCGAGATTCTTTTCCGCGGCGAACGCGTCGGCGCGCGCGGCGGCGACATCAACGCCTATCGCGCGCGCGTCGGCATGGTCTTTCAGCATTTCAACCTGTTCCCGCATCTGAGCGTGCTCGACAACATCACGCTCGCGCCCGTGAAGACCGGACGCAGCACGAAGGCGGAGGCCGTCGCGGAGGCGGAACGGCTGCTGCGGCGCATCGGGCTTTTCGAGAAACGCGACGCGTTCCCGCAGCAGCTTTCCGGCGGGCAGAAGCAGCGCATCGCCATCGTGCGCGCGCTCGCGATGAAGCCCGACGTGATTCTGTTCGACGAGCCGACTTCGGCGCTCGACCCGGAAATGGTCGGCGAAGTGCTTTCGCTGATGAAGGATCTCGCCGAGGGCGGGCTGACGATGGTCGTGGTGACGCACGAGATCGCGTTCGCGCGGGAGGTAGCGTCTCGGATTCTTTTCATGGACGCGGGAACGCTTCTGGCGGACTGCGGTCCGAGGGAGTTCTTCTCGTCTCAGGCGAATCCGCGCATCCGGGACTTTCTCGCGAAAGTGCTGTGATCGCGCGCGCTCACGGCGCGCTTTATTTTTGTCGGGGTTGAGGTTTTAGAACGAAGGAAGCCCTCGTTCCTTTTTGAGGGACGAGGGCTTCGTGAGGACTGGCGACGACCTACTCTCGCACAGCAGCGGGGCTGCACTACCA
>SFEJ01000011.1 GCA_004558035.1 Opitutia bacterium | reverse complement strand
GGCGTCTGCTATGAATTCGGGAACGGCGTGGAGAAGGACTTGCGCGAGGCTGTGCGCTGGTTCCGCAAATCCGCGGAGCAGGGACATGCGCGCGCGCAGTGCCTCCTCGGCTTCTGCTACAGGGACGGGGACGGCGTTGAGAAGGACTCCCGCGAGGCGGTGCGCTGGTTCCGCAAAGCGGCGGATCAGGGACTTGCCAGCGCGCAGTACAACCTCGGCCTCTGCTACGCGAAGGGGAACGGTGTGCCTCAGGACTATAGCGAGGCAGTGCGTTGGTACCGCAAAGCTGCGGATCAGGGAGATGCGGACGCGCAGCGCGTGCTCGGTCGGTTGGAGTTATAAAGACGGGAAGGGCGTGGAGAAAAATCTTGCGGCGGCGGCGGCGCTGGTACCGCAAAGCGGCGGAGCAGGGAGATTCCGACGGACAGGACAATCTCGGCGAAGCGGCTCGCGGCGGGCGAAGCGGCGAAGCTGGAGATGATTTTCGAAATCGCGTCGGCGCGGGCGAAAAAGGAGGCGGGAACGCTGTTTTTCGTGCTGGCGAAACGGCCGCGGCGTTTCTGCGCGCGGGCGAGGCGCCGGCGGATCTGGAGCGGAATCTAGAGCGCGTGGAAGCGTGGCTGGCGGCGATCCCGCTGCGGGAGCGCTTCATCTACGCGGCGCCCTTCGTCATCGAACGGGAACGGCGAAATTGAGGCCGCCCGGCGCGGCGCGCCCTTTCAGGGCGTGAGAAAATTCGTACGGGCGGATTTCGAGGGCAAGCGGGACGCTTACCCTCCCGTTGCGTTCCCGTGTATTTCCGTTTCCCTGTTTTTCTGTTCCTCCGTGTTAAAAAGAAGAGCTTAAAGCTTAAAGCTTAAAGGGGAAGTTTGTGCGGGCGGATTTCGAGGAAGCGGCTAGAAAGCCGCCTCACCCCTAAAACTTTTCTTTAATATAGAGTTAAAAATATAAGCTCTCACTGCCCATTATCCGTTATCCGTCATCAACTATCCGTTATCCGCTTCCGTCATTTTTTCTTTTTGTCGGGGGACCAGACGAGGCCTTCGACAGGCGCGGAGCCGTCCGGCGAGACCGGCGCGAACGTGAACATCCATTTCAGCAGGCGCACCTGCGGGATCGAGAAATTTCCGACGGGCAGCTTGATCAGCACCTTGTTCCAGCCCTGTTTCAGGTTGACGGCGATCGGCGGGCGCACCTCGAAGTTTTCGTTCGCGAGCGGCGTCTCCTGGCTTTTCGCCTTGTGCGTGTTTTCCCAGCGCGGCGGGCGGATTTCCTTGCCGTTCAGCCAGAAGCGGCTGCGGCAGTAATCCCATTCGCCCTGCGGCGGCGGCAGATCCGGTTCGGACGCCGCGTATTTGTGCGTCTGCGCCCAAAGCCCGATTTTCTGCGCCTTGGGCGACCAGATCCACGTTCCCGCGTAAACGGTGGAATTCGGCCGCGGGTTTTCCAGGAAGGCGGCGACCGTGCCCAGACCGCCCTTGCCCCAGACGTGGCGCAGATAGACGCCGGCGCCGCGGGCGTCGCGCGCCGCGACCTTGCCGCCGTCGAACGCGTATTCCTTCGGGAACGCCGCGTCGTCGTTCAGCTGCGCTTCGGGCGGGAACGCCTTGGCGAGGTCGCCGCCGTTCGGGAACGCGTCCGTGATGCGCCAGCGCATTTCGCTTTGCGGCACCCACGGCATCGCCTTGCCCAGCTCGCGCTTCACGGGAAGCATGCGCCGCTCGAAGTCGCGGAACTCGGCGAGTTTTTCTCCGGAAAGCGGAATGACCGTGCCCGGGCCGTCGTGAAAATACTTGTCGCGCCCGCCGTGCCACGCGGATTCCGCGAACGCGAGCATCGCCGGGTAAAACGCGTTGTGCGCGAGCACCGCGTTCATGCCGCCGACGATCGCGCGGTCGCACCAGATCGCGGCGATGCCGCCGGCGATCGTGCCGTCCGCCTCGGGTTTTTCGCCGAAATTGGAGAAGAACACCGCTACGGGATCGGCGAACGAATCGAAGTGGTTGAGGTAGTGCAGGCGGCAGTCCAGCGAGGGCGTTCCCGCGAGCGGGCGGCCGCGGCCGCTCCACATCTGCACGAGGTCGATTTCGCCCGATTTGTAGGGCGCGCCCGGGTTCCACGTCGCGACCTTCTTGCCGCGCTCGCGGACGAAGGCGACCATTTCCGGCACGAAGTTCGGGTTCGTGATCCGCACTTCGTCCGTGCCGATGTGCAGCCAGGGAACGCTTTTCGACGGGAACGCCTCGCGGATCGCCTCGTCCGTCAGCGTCTTGATGATCTTCGTGCCTTTTTCGCTCTGCATGTCGCAGCCGAACGCGCGCTCGAACGCCTTGGCGTGGCCGGGCATGTCGATTTCCGGAATCAGCGTCACGCCGAGGCTTTCGCAGAAGCGCGCGAGCTCCTGCGCCTCTTTGAACGTGTAGAACTTCCCCGCGTCGCGCGTGTAGATTTCCTTGGAGTTGATTTTCGGGAACGCCTTGCTTTCCAGGCGCCAGCCCTGGTTTTCCGTGATGTGCCAGTGGAAGACGTTGATCTTGTAGTCCGCGAGAAAGGCGATGATCTTCTTCAGGTCCGCGACGGGGAAATAGCTGCGCCCGCAGTCCATCATGAAGCCGCGCATCGGGTACGCCGGCCAGTCGAGAATCTCGCACGCGGGCACGCCGCGCGTCGGGTCGGCGCGCTTCACGAGCTGCTTCAGCGTCTTGCGCGCGTTGAGCTCGCCCGCCGCGGAGACGGCTTCGATGCTCGCGCCGGCGGAGCCCACGCGCAGCAGGTAGGCCTCGTTCAGCGCGTGCTCGGGGACGCCCTTGAGCGTCTTCACGCGCTTCACGGAAACGCGCTTTTCCAGATCCCGCGCGGGAACGTACGCGCCCGCGCGCTCCTTGAAGCGCTGCGGCAGCGGAATGATTTCGCACGCGGCGGACGCGGAGACCGCGACGGCGCAGAACGCGACGACGGCGAGGAAAAACGGACGAAGGGCGGGGAAGCGGCGACGATGTTTCATTTGTCCCGCAAATATGCCCCGCGCGCGTTCCCGCCGCAACCCCGAATGCCGCGCGGAGCCGCTTCCCGAAAAAGATTCATTTTCGCGCGGGAACGTGCTTTAATTTCGCGTCATGGAAACCCCCGAAATTGTTGAAGCAGGCAAACACGTTCTGAAGGCCGAAGCCGACGCGCTGCGCGTCATGGAGGCTGGTCTCGACGAAAACTTCGCCAAGGCGGTAGAAATCCTCTACGCGAGCGACCGCAAGGTCGTCATCTCCGGCGTCGGCAAGTCCGGTCTCATCGGGCAGAAGATCGTCGCGACGCTGTGCTCCACGGGCACGCCGGCGATTTTCCTGCACAGCGCGGACGCCGTCCACGGCGACCTGGGCATCTGCCTGCCGGGCGATCCCGTCGTGCTGATCTCCAAGAGCGGGACGACGGCGGAGACCGTGCGTCTGCTGCCGATTCTTCAGCGCATGGGCGCGAAGATCATCGCCATCGTCGCGAACAGGAATTCGCCGCTGGCGGAGCAGGCGGACGTCGTTCTCGACATTGGTGTGAAGAGCGAGGCCGATCCGCTCGGCATCGTGCCGACCACGAGCACGACGCTCACGCTCGCGATGGGCGACGCGCTCGCCGCCGCGCTCATGCTCAAACGCCGCTTCGGCGAAAAGGACTTCGCGAAATTTCATCCGGCGGGTCAGCTCGGCCGCAACCTGCTGCTGACCGTCCGCGACGTGATGCGCCCGCAGGGAAAAATCGCCGTCGTTTCCGCGGAGACGACGATCCGCGACACCGTCATCGCCATGACCGAATTTCCGAACGGCGCGGCGTGCGTGACGGACGGCGCGGGAGAGCTCGTCGGCATCATCACGGACGGCGACCTGCGCCGCGCGCTCCACAAATACGAGAATCTCGGCGGCATCACGGCGGGCGAAATCATGGTCAAGAATCCGATCTGCGCGTTCGCGGGCATGAGCCTCGGCGACGCCGCGCGCGTGATGGAAGACCGCCCGTCGCAGATTTCCGTGCTTCCCGTGCTGGACGCGCCCGGCGGAAAACTCGTCGGCGTGCTGCGCATCCACGACGTCTATCAGGCGAATCTCGTCTGACGTTCCCGCGTCATGCCTTTCGCGTCTTTCCGGCAATTCGACGGGCGCGCTTCCGCCGAGCCGATTCCGCGCCGCCAGAAATGCGTCGCCTCCGCCGCGGCGGCGACGCTGCTTTGGGCGACGTGGGCGCTGACGGCTTCGACTCCCGCCACGCTGCTCGTCGCGACGGCGCTTTCGGCGCTGACTTTCGCGCTGCTTTTCGTTCCCGTCGGCGGCGAGGATTCCGCGGCTTCCGCGAAGCTCAACCTGTCGCGCCTGCTGCGGTTTCCGCTTTTCTGGATCGGCGTCCTGCTTTGGCTCTACATCGTCGCGCAGGGCTGCGTGCCGGGGCTTTCCGTCATTTGGAAGGAGACGTCCTGGAGCCTGAAGCTCGTCCCGGACGCGCCGCAGTGGTTCCCGACGGGCATCGACGCGCCTTTCGGCTTCGAGACGAGCATCGGCGGGAACGCCTGGCGCGAGCTCTGCCATTTCGGGAGCGCGTGGCTGCTGCTCTGCGCGCTCTGGTGCGGCGTGCGTTCCCGCCGTCTGTGGAAGGCGCTGCTGTGGGCGTTCGCGCTCAACGCGCTCGTGCTCGCCGGCTTCGGGCTTTATCGGCTCGCCATGGGGACGGGCGCGTCGTATCTCGGCGTGAAGGGCTTTCAGTTCTTTTCCGCGTTTTCCTACAAGAATCACGCGGGCGCGTTCTTCACGCTCGCGATCGCGGTCTGCGCCGGGCTCGGTCTGCGGCAGTGGCGCGAGGCCGCCCGCGAGTGCCGCCGCGGCGGGCCGCATCTGATTCTGCTCGTCTTCGGTCTGATTTTTCTGGGAACGGTCTTCGCGACGAAGTCGGTCGGCGGCGTCTTTCTCGCCGTGTGCTGGCTGCCGCTCGCGCTTGTTCTCGTCGCGTTTTCCGGGCTGATGAGCCGAGACGCGTGGGTTCCCTTCGGCGTCTTTCTGCTGATGCTGCTCGGCGTCGCGGGAACGTGGTGGGCGACGGCGGACACGTCCGTTTTCTTCTCCCGAGTCGATCAGAAAGTGGCGGAAGGCGAGCTGCCCGATGTCGAGGGCGCCGTCGCGCGCGAGGAAAATCCCTTCGAGACCTTTTCTTTGGACAAGGGTTCCCGCGCGGAGCTGCGTCGGCTTTCCGCGAAAATGTATCGACAAAACACTCACACGGAAATTTTCGGCTGGGGCGCGGGCGCGTACCGCTGGGTCGCTCCCGTGTTTCAGCTTTCGATGGACGAGTTCACGCGCGTCGACCGCCGCACGGGAAAGAAGCGTCTGATTTCGCGCACGGAATACGCGCACTGCGATCCGTGGCATTTTCTCGTGGAATGGGGCGCCGTCGGCGGCGGAATCTTCTTCGCGGGCGTCGCGTGGTTTTTCGGATGGGCGCTGCTGAACGTGCGCCGATGGCGCGCGTCCTCCGTCGCGCTGCTGGCGGGAACGCTGATCTTCTGCGCGCACGCCTGCGTGGAGTTCGTCTCGTTCAACCTCGCGCTGCTTTTCTCCGTCGCGTTCCTCGCCGCCGCCTTCCGCGCCGACCTCCGCCGCGACGGGGACGGGCGTTCCCGATGAAAAATTCTTTCCGGCGTCTTCAGAAAAGGCGCGGGACGGCGGCGAGGAGCGTCTTCGCGTAGTCGCTTTTAGGCGAGCGGAAGACTTCGGACGGCGTGCCGCGCTCGACGATTTCGCCGCGGCGCATGACGAGGATTTCGTCCGAAACGTCGCCGACGACGGCGAGATCGTGCGCGATGAAGAGAAACGCCACGCCGAGCGTCGCTTGAATTTCCTTCAGCAGGGCGATGATCTGCGCCTGCACGGAGACGTCCAGCGCGGAGACGGGTTCGTCGCAGACGACGAGATCCGCCTCCGTCGCGAGCGCGCGCGCGATGGCGATGCGTTGGCGCTGACCGCCGGAAAATTCGTGGGGAAAGCGCGTGCCGACGTCCGCGGAAAGCCCGACGCGCTCCAGCAGCTCCGCGACGCGTTCCCGCCGCGCGTCCTTGCGCATTTCGGGAAAGCAGATTTCGAGCGGCTCGGAGAGGATTTCGGAGATCGTCCGCCGCGGATTCAGCGACGCGTAGGGATTCTGAAAGACCATCTGCACGCGTCGGCGCAGCGGGAGCGGCATGCGCGCGCCGAAGCCGGAAACGTCCGTCTCGCCGTAAAAGACGCGTCCGGACGCGAGCGGTTGCAGGCGCATGATCGCGCGCGAAAGCGTGGATTTTCCGCAGCCGCTTTCGCCGACGACGCCGAGCGTCCTGCCGCGCCCGACGGAAAAGGAGACGTCGTTCACGGCGCGGAATTTTTCGCGGGAACGCCCGCCGAAAAGGCGCGTTCCCGTCCCGCGCCGCTCGAATTCGACGACGAGATTTTCGACGCGCAGCACGGGAACGCTCATCGTCTTCCCTTCAGAAACGGACGCCCGCCTGAATCGAAAGCTGGACGGCGGGATCGACGGTGAAATGCGCGTCCCGCTTGTGCCCGCCTTCCCAGTAGCGGTAATCGCTCCAGAGAATCGTCGTCAGCCCGGCGGTGACGAAGAAATTTTTGCCGATGTTGCGCCGCGCGGTCAGCGCGAACGGCGCGCTCTGCGTGTACCAGCATTCGCCGTCGCCGACGGTGATGCAGTCGGTCGAGTACGCGACGCCGACGCGCAGGAGCCATTCGTTCTTCCCGCCGACGTCCCAGGTGAGGTCGACGCCGTTGCCGACGCGCAGGTTGAGTTCCCGCGTCGGCGAGTAGTCGAAGAGAACCATCGGCACGAGCATCCAGCGTTCGCGGTGGCGCGAATAGGAGACGATCAGCCCGGCGCAGATCGATTCCTTGCGCGAGAAATACTGCTTGAGCCCGAAGCCGAAGAGCCCGTGCGCGCCGTGCCCCGTCGCCGTCGTGTCCGAGGAGATCAGCGCGCCGGAGGCGAGGAAGGCGAGCGAGCGCCCGTTTTCCTTGTCGAAGACGTACTCGCTCCAGTCGAAGAACTTGAACGAGTCCACGTGCGAAAACGGCTCGCCGAGCGCGCTCGGCGTTCCCGAAAAATCGTAGTCCGTGCGCCGGAAATCGAAGTTGGTGACGGAGATGAATTTTTCCTCCTTCGAGATGAAGTCCCACGCCACGCCGGAACCGTAGGCGGTCGCGGAAAGCCTGCCGCCGCGGTTGATCGAGGCGGGGAAGCGGTGCGAGACGTACGCGTAGAACGGCATCACGGAATTCGTGCCGTTCATGATCGCCGTGCGCGCGGGGGAGTAGAGATTCTCCCACCACGCCATCGGGTTGGAATCGCCGAGAACGCTCAGGTTGTCTTCGGCGAGCGCCGCCGGCGTTCCCGCGAGGGCGAGAAGCGCCGCGGCGCGCAGTCCGCTCGAAAACCTTTTCATCGAAGAAAGCGCCCTCAGCGGCGCACCGTGCATTTGGCGGCGCGCTCGACGTCGAGCATGATCTTTTCGAAGACTTTGTTCACTTCCGCGTCCGTGAGCGTCTTCGTCTCGGATCGGAACACGATTTCGAAGGCGAGCGACTTCTTGCCTTCCGGCAGCCCCTTGCCCTGATAGACGTCGAAGCAGGAGACCTTTTCGACGGCGAACTGCTTGGCGACGGCCTTGTTCGCGGTCGCCTTCAGCCGGTCGGCGATTTCGCCCGCGGGAACGGAGGCGTCCACGACGAGCGCGAGGTCGCGCGAGACCGGCGGGAACGTCGAAAACGCCTTGAAGCGCGCGCGCTTCGGCGCGGTCTTGAACGCGTCCTGCAGGAAGAGGACTTCGCCGGCGACGATGGTCTGCGGCACGTCCCACGAGAGCGCGAGCTTCGCGTCGATCAGCCCGAGCTCGACCGTGAGCGCGCGCGCGCGGTCGGACGCGGTCGCGGCGTGTCCCGCCTGCCAGATCGGCGTCTGCGCGGCGTCCGTCGCGGCGAAGAGCAGGCGCTGTTCGGCGATGCCGGCGGCGGCGGCGATTTCGAGGCAGAGCTTCTTCGCGAAGAATTCGTCGAGCTTTTCGCGCGTCTTCCACGAGCGCGTCGTCGGCTCGGCGAGCGCGACGAAGGCGACGGAAAGAATTTCGCGGATCGCGCCCGTGCGGTCGGGGCGGAAGACGTGCCCGATCTCGAAGAAGCGGCGCGGCTCGTTGTGCGCGGCGAGATTGAGGCGCAGCGCGTCGAGCAGCCCCGGCAGCAGCGACGGGCGGACGTGCGACTGCTCGCTCGTCAGCGGATTGGCGAGCGCGAGCGCCGCCGTCGTCTTTTCGCCGAAGCATTTCTTCAGCTCCGCGGAATCGCGCAGCGTGTAGTGGAAGCATTCCGCGAAGCCCTTGCCGGCGAGCATGTCCGCCGCCTTGCGGGAGAAGCGCACGGTCGGCGCGTCGGCGTCCGACGTGGTCGGCGCGGCGATCGCCGCGGAGGGAATCGTGTCCGTGCCGTAAATGCGCACGAACTCCTCGACGAGGTCGATCGGGCGATCGACGTCGGGACGGAAGGCGGGAACGAGCACGCTCCACGCGCCCGCGCCGTTTTCGGAAACGGTGAATCCGAGGCGGCGGAAGACGTCGAGAATCGCGGCGTCGGCGACGTCGTAGCCGCAGCGCGCGCGGACGAAGTCGCCGGAAATTTCGATCGTGCGGTCCGCGCGCGGGAACGCGCCGACGGAAAGCGTTTCGCCGGCGATTTCGCCGCCCGCGAGCTCGCGGATGAGCCGCGCGGCGCGCGCTCCCGCGACGGCGACGAGCGTCGGATCCACGTCGCGCGTGAAGCGCGTCGAGCTGTCCGTGGAGACGGCGAGCGCGCGCGAGGTCTTGCGCAAGGAGCCCGGGTCGAACCAGGCGGCTTCGAGCACGACGTCGCGCGTCGCGTCCGTCACGCCGGAATTTTCTCCGCCCATCACGCCCGCGACGACCATCGGTTTTTCCGCGTCGGCGACGACGCACATGTCCGCCGAGAGCGCGCATTCCTTGCCGTCGAGCAGGCGGATTTTTTCGCCTTCGGCGGCGCGGCGCACGCGGATCGCGTTCCCGCCGATCGTCGCCGCGTCGAAGGCGTGCAGGGGCGAGCCGAGCTCGAACATGACCCAGTTCGTCACGTCCACGACGTTGTTGATCGGGCGCAGGCCTACGGCGAGCAGGTCGCGCCGCATCCATTCGGGCGAGGGCGCGATCTTCACGCCGCGGATCGTCCACGCGTTGTAGAGCGCGCAGTCCGGCGTTTCGATCGAGACGGAGAGAAATTCGTTTTTCGCGTTCCCGTTCGGAGCGACGCGGGGCGTTCCCGCGACGGGGTTTTTCAGCGGCTTGTCGAAGAAGGCCGCGAGGTCGCGCGCGACGCCGACGTGGGAGAGGCAGTCGCCGCGGTTCGCCGTGATCGAAATGTCGAAGACCGTGTCCGCGGGCGGGAAGCACGCGTTGATCGGCGTGCCGAGCTTCAGTTCCGCCTCGCGCGCCGTCATGATGAGCAGGCCGCCGTGGTCGTCGTTGAGCCCGAGCTCGCGTCCGGAGCACATCATGCCCTGCGAGATTTCGCCGCGCATCGTCGTTTCGCCGATGGCGAATCCGCCCGGGAGCACCGCGCCGGGAAGCGCCACGGGAACGACGTCGCCCGCCTTGAAGTTCTTGGCGCCGCAGACGATCTGGCGGATCGTCCCGTCGCCGACGTCCACGCGGCACACGCTCAGGTGGTCGCTGTTCGCGTGCGGGACGAACTCGAGGATCTTGCCGACGACGACGTGCTCGAGCGGCACGAGTCCCGCCGAGGAAATCTCCTCGACTTCAAGCCCGATCATCGGGAGCGCCTCCGCGATCTTTTCCGCGGGAACGTCGCTCAGATCGACGTATTTGTTCAGCCACTGCAGGGAAATCTTCATGATGAAATTCGCTTTCTGATTCTGTTTTTTTTCGCGGGAACGCTCAGGCGAACTGGCGCAGGAAGCGCAGGTCGTTCGCGTAGAAGTGCCGGATGTCGTCGATGCCGTGGACGAGCATCGCGATGCGCTCGATGCCCATGCCGAAGGCGAGTCCCGTCCATTCCGAAGCGTCGAGCCCGACGTTTTCGAGCACCTTCGGATCGACGAGCCCGCAGCCCATGATTTCGAGCCAGCGGTTGCTCAGCGCGCCCATGTCGGGCACGCGGATGTCCATCTCGAAGCTCGGTTCCGTGAACGGGAAGAAGCTCGGGCGCAGGCGCGTCTCCGCCGCGTCGCCGAAGACTTCGCGGACGAACGAGTCGAGCACGCTCTTCAGATCCTTGAGCGTGACGTCGCGGTCGATCCACAGCCCTTCGATCTGGTGGAAGTTCGCCGAGTGCGTGGCGTCCACCGTGTCGCGGCGGAAGCAGCGGCCGGGCGCGACGACGCGGATCGGCGGCTTGCGCGAAAGCATGGTGCGGATCTGCACGGAAGAGGTGTGCGAGCGGAGCAGGTAAGCCTCGTCCGCCTTTTTCGGCGCGTCGGGCGCGCGCGTTCCCGCGGGCAGGAACAGCGTGTCCTGCATGTCGCGCGCGGGGTGATTCGCCGGCGTGTTCAGCGCGTCGAAGCAGAACCATTCCGTCTCGAGCTCGGGACCGTCCGCGACGGTGAAGCCCAAGCGGTGGAACACCGAGCACACCTCCTCGCGGATCTGCGCGAGCGGGTGGCGCGAGCCCGCGAAGTCGTCCGGCGACGGGAGCGTCGGGTCGATCGGCGCGCCGAGCCGCGCGGCGAGCTCCGCGTCCTCGATGCGCGCGAGCGTTTCCGCGAAGAGCGCCTCGAGTTTGCCCTTGGCCTCGTTGATGAGCTTGCCCATCGCGGGCTTCTCCTCTTTGGGAACGCCGGCCATGAGCTTCATCACGGACGTCATCGAGCCTTTGGCGCCGACGAATTTGGCTTTGAAAACCTCGAACTCCGGACGCGTCTTGATGCCGGGAGCCGCGGAGGTCGCTTCTGAAACGATGTTGGCGAGCTGTTGCTGCATAATCATGAAAAAATTTCGCGCAATACTACGCGCCTTCCCGAGGGAACGCAAGATTCTCGACGCGCGAAGCCGCGGCGGCGTTCCTCGGACGCCCGCGTCCGGTCCGCCCGCGGCGGGAACGTCACTTCTTCACGATGTCGGAGAGCGTCTTCGCCTGCGTGTGCGCGATGGGCTTCCACTCGACCTTCTTGAAGAGCGCCGTGATCGCGATCGGCAGGTAGGTCAGCATGAAGATCGGGAACGTGAACAGGTAGAAGATCTTTTTGAAGGCGGAGCAGTGGATCTTGTTCCATTCCGTCGCCGTCGTCAGCGCGCCGATGAACCAGAGCGTGAGGTAGATGCCCGAAAACGTCCCGAAGAGGCTGGCGCCGATGCGCGAAAGATCCCAACCGAGCGCGAGCCCGAGCACGACGCCGAGCGCGCAGTTCAGCAGCGTGAGGATGCTGATGATGAGCGCGGGCATGATCGTCATCGTCATGTCGTAGCAGGACGTGAATTTTTCGGAGAACATGTTGCGCACGAGGGCGCTCCCGTATTTTCCCCAGACCTGAATGTAGCCCTTCGCCCAGCGGAGGCGCTGCGTCCACGACTGCGCGAAGGTGACCGGCTGTTCGTCGTAGAGCTCGGCGTCCTTCGCGTAGCCGATTTTTCTGCCCTTGACGACGTTGTAGACCGTGAACTCAATGTCTTCCGTGAGCAGGAAGAATTTCCACCCGCCGACTTCGCGGATGATCTTCGAGGAGAAGGTGAAGCCCGTTCCCGAGACGGCGCAGCTCGTTCCCGCGAGCATGCGCGCGTGGTTCAGATATTCGCTTTCGCGGAGGAACCAGAGCGCGTAGCCGGCGCTGATCCAGTTGTCCCCGTAGTTCTTCGAATTGCGGTAGCTGGTGACGACTTCGTAGCCGTCGGAGAAAGTGCGGTTGACGGCTTCGACGTAGCCCGGGTCGAGCACGTTGTCCGCGTCGAAGACCGTGAAGGCGTCGAACGCCTCTTCGCCGTAGTCGCGGACGATGTGCTCGTAAAGAAATTCGAGCGCGTAGCCTTTGCCGACTTTTTCGCGGTTGAAGCGCTCGTAGACGACGGCGCCGTTCGCGCGCGCGACGGCGGCGGTGGCGTCGGTGCAGTTGTCCGCCGCGACGAAGACGGTGACGCGTTCCCGCGGGTACGTCTGGCGGTTGATGCTGTCGAGAAGGTTCTTGATGACGGTCTCCTCGTTGCGCGCGGAAATGAGGATCGCGAAGCGCGTGGGCTTGGCGGGCTTGTGCGGCTTGTCCTTCAGCAGAAACGGGAGCGCGAGGTAGAAGAACTGGTAGAAGTAGCACAGCAGGAAAACCGTGCACAGCAGGACGTTGATCGCCGCGAACACGATGTCCCCCGAAGCGTTTTCAGACTGAAGAATTTGTTCCATGATTAGCATTGAGAACGGCGGCGCCGAAAATGCCGACGCCGCGCGATATTGTCGTTTCTTATAGGCGTTCCCGCGCGATAAGGCGAGCGCGAATTATCCCGAGGTCGCCGGCGCGGGCGGCGGACGGGCGCGCTTCCCCGCGAATCTCCCTGGATTCGGAGAAAAAATCGTTCCCGCGCGCGGGCTTTTCTGTTTTCATGCGAGGGCATGAAGAACGAGACGGGAAAGGCGTTCGCGGCGCGCTGGCGGAAGATTTTCGGGCTGACGAAGTTTTCCGAAAAGGCCGTGCGCGCGCGGCTCGCCGCGCTCCCGCTGCCGGACACGCGCGACTTCGAGCTGTGCGCGTTTCTCTTTCGCGAGCTGCCCGCGCTGTTCCCGCGGACGCCGGGCGAGACCTTCGCGAAGACCGCCGAGGCGTACGCGCGCTTCTGTCTCGCGTTCTGGCAGAGCAAAAACGCGTTCGTGCCGTTCCCGCAGGACTACGCGGCGTTTCTGCGGCGCGCGCTCGTCGGCGAGATTCCGCTGCTGGACGGCGCCGTCTGCGCCGTCGCCGAGCTCGCGGGAACGCCGGAAAAGGACGGCGCGTGCGGCTTCAACGCGTTCGCGTTCCGGGACGCGGAAACGCTCCGCGCGGCGACGTGGACGGCGCGCTCGGGCGCCTACGAGGAATTTCTCTCCGCGAGCGGGCTCGCGAAATTCCGCGAATTCGAGCGGCGGCTGAGCGCCTCGCCGGAATTCGCGCGCGACTGGGCGATGCTGAAGGCGCTCCACCCCGACTACAGGTCGCTCGGCAGAACGTTCGTCCTGCACCGCGACGCGATGCTCGAGCGCGGCTGGTCGCGCGGCGCGGGAACGCGCTTCGACACGGCGGAGGCGCGCTTCCGCGCGGCGTTCAATCTGTTCTGCTGGAAATATTATCTGTGGGGCATGGATCTCGTCGCGGACGCGCCGCTTCTGCTCAAGCCTTCGGTGAACGCTACTCCCTACGGCACGCAGATCTTCGTGCCCGCCTACATGTCCTACGACGCGCGGCGCGACTTCAATCACGCGAAGATTTCGGAGCTTCACCGCGCCAAGGGCGTGCGCCGGCAGGGCGAGGCGTTTTCGGCGCAGCGCTCGGAGGCGCGGGAACTCGCCGAGCGCGCGCGAAGCTTTTCCGCCGAGGGAAAGGCGCGCGGGCTGCGCGGCGACGCGCTGACGGATTTCGTCGCGGGAAGACTCGGGCGTCCGGACATGGACCGCCGCGCCCTCCGCCGCCTCCTTCGCGGGAAGTGAGCGTCGTTCCCGCGGAGCGCCGTCCGAAAACCCGCGCGCGCGGAGCGGAAAAACAGGGGAGAGGCGGCATTCCTGCCGCTTCCTTTCGAAAACCAGCGCGCGCGGAGCGGAAAAAAGGCTTGCGCCGCGCGGCGTTTTCGCCGAAGCTTTCGGGCAAGTCAGGTCCCGGGCAACGAATGCCGGCGAACCCCGTCAGATCCGGAAGGAAGCAGCGGCAGTCAGGTTCCTCGTGTGCTCCGGTCAACCTGGCGTTTTTTTGTGCCCGAATCGTTCCCGCGCCCGTCAAAGCGCGAAGACTTCGCGGCAGTCGGCGACCGCGCCCGTCACGGCGGCGGCGGCGACCATCAGCGGAGACATCAGCAGCGTGCGCCCCGTCGGCGATCCCTGGCGGCCCTTGAAGTTGCGGTTGGACGAGCTCGCGCAGACCTGGTCGCCGACGAGCTTGTCCGGGTTCATCGCCAGACACATCGAGCAGCCCGCGAGCCGCCATTCGAAGCCCGCTTCGCGGAAGATTTCGGCGATGCCGAGCTTTTCGCACTGCGCCGCGACGATCTGCGAGCCGGGAACGGCGAGCGCCTTCACGCCCGGAGCGACCTTTTTTCCTTTGAGGTATTTCGCGACCTGCTCGAAGTCCGAGAGCCGCCCGTTCGTGCACGAGCCGATGAAGGCGACGTCGATCTTCGTTCCCGCGACGGGAGCGCCCGGCGTGAAGCGCGTGTAGCGGTAGGCTTCTTCGGCGGTCGCGGCGTCGGCGGGCGGGAGCGTCTCGGGGCGCGGGAACGCCGCCGTCACGGGAACGCTCTGCGCGGGCGTGATGCCCCAGGTGACGGTCGGCGCGATGTCGGCGGCGTCCACGTTCACGACGTCGTCATAGACGCAGTCGGGATCGCTCGCGAAGGATTTCCAGCGGGCGACGGCGGCGTCCCATTCCTCGCCCTTCGGGGCGCAGGGGCGGCCTTTGAGATAGGCGAAAGTCGTCTCGTCGGGATTGACGTAGCCGACGCGCGCGCCGCCCTCGATCGCCATGTTGCAGACGGTCATGCGCTCGTCCATCGAAAACGCGTCGAACACGCTTCCGCCGTATTCGTGCGCGAAGCCGATGCCGCCGTCCACGCCGAGCAGGTTGATGAGGTGCAGCGCGACGTCCTTCGCCGTGACGCCGGGCGCGAGCCTGCCGTTCACGTTGATGCGGCGCACCTTGAGCGGCGAGAACGCGAGCGTCTGCGTCGCGAGCACGTTGCGCACCTGCGAGGTGCCGATGCCGAACGCGACCGCGCCGAACGCGCCGTGCGTCGCCGTGTGCGAATCGCCGCACGCGATCGTCTTGCCCGGCTGCGTGATGCCCTGCTCGGGACCGACGATGTGGACGATGCCCTGCGCGCCCGTGTTCGTGTCGAAAAAGCGGATGCCGTTTTCGCGGCAGTTCCTGCGGAGCTCGGAAATCATCTCCTGCGCGACGGAGTCGGCGAAAGGCTCGGCGACGCTCGTCGTCGGCACGATGTGATCGACCGTCGCGAACGTGCGTTCGGGGTGCATGACGGGCAGCTTCATGTCGCGCAGCATGCCGAACGCCTGCGGCGACGTGACTTCGTGAATGTAGTGCACGGCGACGAAGAGCTGCGTCTGCCCGTTCGGGAGCGTCGCGACCGTGTGCGCGTCCCAGACTTTTTGGAAAAGCGTTTTACCCATAAGCGGAAAAATTTAAGCCCGCGCGCGCGTTCCCGCAATGAAGAACGCCCGCACGGACGGCTGATTTTTTTTGTCGAACGGCGAAATTCCGTTTAGCGTTCCCGCATCATGAAACAGATTCGCCTAAAACTCGCCAAGCGCCCCGCACGCGTGCTCCGCGGACATCCGTGGGTCTTTTCCGGAGAAATCGAGACGCCGCCGAAAATCGAGGACGGCGTCGCCGCCGAGCTGCTGGACGCGCGCGGCAACTCGCTCGGCGCGGGCATCTGGAGCGGGAAGTCGCAGATCGTGTGGCGGCGCTTTTCGCGCGTCGTCCGCGAATGGGACGCGGATTTCCTCGCCGCCGCGCTTGAAAAATCCGTCGCGCGCCGCGGGAACGCGCCCGAGTGCTGCCGCCTCGTCTGGTCGGAGGCGGACTCGCTGCCCGGCCTCGTCGTGGACAAGTTCGAGGACACGCTCGTCGTGCAGGCGCTGACCGTCGGCGCGGACAGGCAGCTGCCCTTCGTCGCCGAATGGCTCGACGCGAAGTTCGCTCCCGCGGAAATCATCTTCCGCAACGACGCGCCGACGCGCCGTTTCGAGGGGCTCGATTCCCGCGTCTCGTTCTGGCGCGACCGCGCGCACGCGCCGCGCTGGTTCCGCATCGATGGGCTGGAGTATTTTCTCGACCTCGCGAACGGGCAGAAGACGGGCTTTTATCTCGACCAGCGGGAACAGCATTCGCGCGTCGCCCGCGCCTTCGCGAAAGGGCGCAGCGTGCTCGACGCGTGCTGCAATCAGGGCGGATTCGCGATGCAGTGTTCCCGCGCCGGCGCCGCGGAAGTGCTCGGTGTGGACGTCTCCGACGCCGCGATCGAGGCGTGCCGCAAAAACTGCGCGCGCAACGGCATCGGGAACGCGAGCTTCGAGAGCGCCAATCTCTTCGACTGGTTCGGCGAAAACCGCGACCGCCGCTTCGACCTCGTCATTCTCGACCCGCCGCCGTTCGCGCGCTCCAAGGACGCGCTCGAGGGCGCCCTGCGCGGCTACAAGGAGCTCAACCTGCGCGCGCTGAAGATGCTCACGCCCGGCGGCGTGCTCGCGACGTACTCCTGCTCGCAGCGCGTCGGCGACGAGCTTTTTCTCGACGTCGTCTCCTCCGCCGCGCGCGACGCGAAGCGCGACGTGCGCCTCCTCGAAGTCACGGGACAGCCCGCCGATCATCCTTCGCTGCTGAATTTTCCCGAAAGCCGCTACCTCAAAGGCCTGATCGTCCAGGCGGAGTGAACGCGCGGGCGCTTTCGTGCTTGCAAAGACAGCGTTTCCGCGCGAGCATTGCGGCAAGTCTTCAGGGTGCGCGCATTCGCTCGGGAACGCGAGTTTTCGAGAGGAAAGTCCGGACACCGCAGGGCAGGATTCCTCGTGAAAGCGAGGGCGGCGCGCCGCAAGGTTCGTCGACGGAAAGTGTCACAGAAAACAGACCGCCGGGCTTCGGCTCGGCAAGGGTGAAACGGCGAGGTAAGAGCTCACCGCTCGAACGGCGACGAACGAGGCACGACAAACCCAATCCGGTGCAAGACAAAATAGGTGAGCGGGCTGCCCGTCCGACGCTCACGGGTCTGTCGCATCGCCGCATGGCGAAGCCGCCGCGAGGCGGTTAGAGGAATGAATGCGACCGCGTTCCCGCGCGAGCGGTCCGCGGCACAGAATCCGGCTTACAGCCCCTGAAGGCTTCTCTTTTTCCCCTCTACGCGAGCGCGCGTTCCAGGAAGGCGCGGGAACGGAGAATTTCGCGGGAGCGGACGGCGTTCACGCGCGCCCAGTCGGGCTCGGCGGTGAGAAGCGCCGCGAAGCGTTCCCGCGGGAACGCCGCGAGCTCGGCGGGCGAAACGAGCCGCTCCTCCAGCCCGAACCGCCTCAGCAGCGAAGAAAACCGCGCCATGCCGCGCGCCGCGTTCCCGAGCGCGAGAAACGGGCGGTTGAAGAGGATCGAAAACACACAGCCGTGAAACGAATCCGTCACCACGAACTCCGCGTCGCGGAAGCCGCGCAGCCAGGCGCTCACCGGCGGGAACGCCGCCGTTCCCGCGCGCAGGGCCGCCGCGCTCGGCATGATTTCCTCCGTCTCCGCGCCGAGCGTCGCCGCGACGCGCGCGACCGCCGCGGATTTTTTCGCCGAAGCGTCCAGCACGTACGCGAACACGCGCCGCGCGGGAACGCGCTTTTCCAGCAGCCCGCGCGCCTCGTCGCGCTCGACGAGCGCGCGATAGTCCGCCGCGTCCAGAAGCAGCGTCGGGTCGAGCAGGTGCTCCGCCGCCACGCCCAGAAACTTTTCGCAGAGCGCGACGCCGGAATCCTCGCGCACGGAAACCGCGTGAAAACGCTTCGCCAGCGGCGCGCACACGCGCGTCAGCTCCGGCGGAAACTCCCACGCGTCCGTGCCGAACGACGCCGCGTAGGCGACCCGACGCGTCCGCGCGTCGTCCGCCGCGAGAAAATCCAGAAAGAACGTCGGCATGTGCGGCGAATACGCCGGACGCCACGTCTGGTCGCTCCCGACGACGAACGCGTCGAACGCGTACTCCGCGAAATCGCGGGAACGCGCCGGCGCAAAAAGCTTTTTCGTCGTGCGGATGTTTTCGGCGACGAAGCGCGCCGTGTGCCGCCCCGTTCCCGCCGCGGGCGCCTTCGGGAAAAGCGGACCGCCGCGCCCGAGCAGAAATTTCCCGACGCAGCGCCGCGCGAAGTAATACGGCGCGAGCCACGGACGCGCCCGCCGCGCGTAATCGACGGTCAGCGCCTCGTGCCCCATGTCGCGCAGAAATTTCTGCAGCGCGAACGCCTGAAGCAGCCCGCCGTAGTTCGTGTGAAGAGGTTGAGTGAGTATGCCGATTTTCATTGCGTCAAAAAAGAGTGCGGAACTTTCGGGGAAGCGACATTCCTGTCGCTTGATGAAATCCATCAGAAAGAAATTTCCTTGAAAAAGGTTCCCGAAAAGCGACTGGAAAGTCGCTTCCCCGGAAGGAAAGATTTTCTCGGGTGCTTGGGGACGAAGACATTCCTGTCTTCGTTCCCGCGGCGGACGGCTTTCCGAGGACGAATCTCCACCGCGCGGCGTCCGCACGTTCCCGCGGCGAAGACGCGGACGTCTTCGCCCCCAAGGAACGACGCGCCGTTTTCGGGGAAGCGACATTCCTGTCGCTTGCCGAAATCCCTCCAAAGAAAATTTCCTTGAAAAAGGTTTCCGAAAAGCGACTGGAAAGTCGCTCCCCCGAAAGGTTCACGTCCTTCATCGGCCGAGAAGCTTTTTGGCGAATTTCACTCCGGAGTCGCCGAGAATGTTTTTCGCCAGAGACTTCGCCTTCGCCTCGACGCTTTCTTCGAGCGACATCATCGCCTTCAGCGCGGCGCTTTCGTCCGCGTCGTCCGTGAAGATTTCGAAGAGCATCGGCCGCTTTGCCGGCTCCGGCGAAAGAAAGCGTTCCCGCGCCGCCTCGAACTCCGCCTTGTCCGACGCGCTCATGTATTCGAAACCGAGCGCTTCCGCGTAGCCTTTGACCAGGCTCGGCGACTTGTTCCCGTAGTGTCCGGCCGCCGCCATGAATTTGTCCGCATCTTCTCCGAACGCCGCGCACGGATGATTGAAGTTGCGGAACTCCGTCCCCTTGCCGTTGTTCACGAGCAGCAGGCGCACGTTGTTCCCGACGTGGCGGTTGCCGATCGAATTCATGTCGTAGAAAAACGCCAAATCTCCGAAAACGCCGAAATGCAGGAGTTCCCGCGACGCGAACGACGACCCGATCAGCGACGACACGCCGCCGTCGATTCCGAAACCGCCCACGTTCGAATACGATTCCACCGACGAGGGCACTTCGAACAGATTCCACGAACGCAGGCTGTTCAGAATCCCCAAATGCAGCACACTGTTTTCCGGAAGCGCTCCCGCGAGGCGCGACGCCGCCCAGATGTTCGAAAACGGCACCTCGGGCATTTTCGCGCGCAGCCGATTCAGCGTTTCGCGGCATCGGCGCAGCAGAGAATCTTCCCCCGCCGAGCTCGGCGTTCCCGCGTAATGCGCGAAAAACGTCTCCTCCGGCATCTCGAAGACGTAGCGCAGTTTTCTGAACGTGTCGCGCACTTCGCCGTCTTCGCTCACGCGCCAGACCTGCGCGCCCGTCACGCCCATGTAGGCGCCGGAAATCTCGCCGAGGTGAACCAGCACGTCGGGGCGGCTTTCCGCGAACGTCGCGCGCTGGCTCGTCGCGAGCGCCCACAGCACGCGGTATTTGCCTTTGTAGCCGCTCGTATGGTCGCAGAAGACGACGGCGTCGTGCGCGGCGCAAAACGCGTCGATCGCCGCCGTCAGCGACGCGGACATCTTCGCGTGCGAGCCCACGAAAACCGCGACGCGTCCGCGCAGTTCCGGGAACGTTCCCGCGGGAACGACGCGCTCGATCATGCGGACGTCGGGAAGCGCGTCCACGTCGAAATTACGGCTGTAGCGCGTCGGCAGATTGACGTGGACGGGACCGCCGCCGCGCCGGCGCAGCTCGAGCAGCGCCCGGTTCACCTTCACCGTGCATTCCCACTCGTCTTCCTCGTCCTTCACCACGGGAAGCTGAACGCTCAGATTCACCGTGTCCGCCGGCGGCGTGCTGCGGTCGGTAAGCTGCGGCGAAAGATGCCCGATTTTCGCGTTCGGTTGCGATGAGGTTATCGCGAGCACGGGCAGTTTTCGAAAAAACGCTTCGGTCATTCCGGGAAGATAGTTTCTGGACGAAGTCGCTCCCGTGCAGGAAAGCGCGACCGCTTCGCCCGACTCCGCCGCGAGCCCGCACGCGATGTACGCCGCAGAACGTTCGTCCACGCAGGAGTAAATTTCAAAAAAAGGATCGCATTGAACGCTTCCGACGAAACAGACATTCGTCGCGCCCGGAGAGGCGATGATTTTTCGAATGCCGTGCTTTTTCAGAAGCGCGACCAAAATTTGAACATTCTTTTCGTCTGAGTATTTTTTCATTTCCATAAAATCTTCATTCCTTTCCGAAAAATTTTTGCGGCGAGCATTCCCGCGGGAACGGAATTCAGTCGTTCCGTAAGACATGAAATCGACGACGACGTCCCAACGCTTCTTCATGCGCGTTCCCGCGCAGATAGCGCACGCGCCCGCAGGACTCGCGTTCGCCGCGCGAAGTGACGCAGATTTCGTCCGCCGTGCCGTCTTCTTCCAAGAGGCGCACGAGGTGTTCCCCCATCGCGCCCGTTCCGCCTAAAATCAGAATTTTCATGCGTGTTTTTTCACCTTTTCCAAAATTTTTGTTTTGAGAAATCTGCGTTCTTCCGAGTTGAGCCCGACGAGGAGAATTGCCGTTCCCGCGACGGCGGCGATGAGCGCGGAATGAACGACGAACTCCGCGAGCGCGTTCCCGCCGCAGGGGATTTCGAGAAAATACGCGAATGTTCCCGCGAGCGCGGAAACCGCCGCGGCCTTCAGCAGCACGTCGCGGGCGAACTTGCGGGAAGAGAGCGCGAACGCGCTTCGGGCGAGCCAGATGCGCCCTGCCATGATCGCGACGCCGATGACGATCGCGATGACGAAGACGCTTTCCGGCGGGAAGCCCGCGCGGAGAGCGAAGTAGGCGAGCGGCAGATTGAGCGTGTTCACGACGACGAGGAAGATTTCGTAATTGCGTATGTTCCCTTCCGCGAGCAGACCGAACATCACGGGCATCACCAGACAGTCGATCAGGCAGAAAACGAAGCTGAGGCGCACGAACGCCGCCGTGTGCGCGGGAACGTCCACGAGCCAGAGCGCGAGAATGCCGTCCGCGCTTTTCATCACGGGAAGACACAGAAAAAGCATGAGGAAAAACGAGAAGCGGGAACTGCGGAAGACGAGCGCGTGCATCGCGGCGAGATTGCCGGAGGAAAAGTTTTTCGTGATCTGCGGGTTGACCGCCTGCATGAAGTTGGAGACGAACGAAGTCACGGCGCCCGTCACCTGCGCGGCGACGCCGAAGGCGGCGTTGACCGCGGGACCGCAGAAGAGGTTGATGACGACGTTCACGCCCTGCGTCTTCAGCACGAACGAGCCGTTCCCGAGAAACGCCCAGCCGGCGAAGGAGAACATGCCGCCGAGCAGCTCGCGGTCGACGCGGAAACTGAATCGGCATTCGGGGAAATTGCGGCGACAGTAGGCGGCGTAGATGAAACGGATGAACAGCGCCGTCGCGACGGAAAGCGCGCCGTAGGTAAGGAGTTTGTCGAACGGAGAAACGGCGAGCGCGTAGGCGACGAGGAGCCGGAGCAGGGCTTCGAGCACGCCGACGTAGGCGAACGCCTTCATGCGTTCGTGCGCGACGATCGCCGCGTTGTAGGGAACGCTGAGCAGGCCGATGAAGAACGTTCCCGCCGAAAGCGGGAGGAGAAGCTTTGCCGCGGCGAGACGCTCCGGCGGAATGACGAGCTTGTTTTCGACGAACCACACGCCGAGCGTGGACGCGAGCAGAAAGAGAACCGCGCCGAGCACGATCTGGATGATGATGGCCGAGGAAAAAATGCGCTGGAGCCGATCGACGTTCCCGCGCCCGAGCTCGAAGGTGAAAAAGCGGCTGATGGAAAGCGAGAGCGAGCCGGAAATGATGTTGAACAGCGCGACGAATCCGCCGACGACGTTGTAGATGCCGTAGTCTTCGATGCCGAGCGAATCCAGAACGACGCGTGAGGTGTAGAGCGAAACAAGCATCGACAACGCCATACGCAGATAAAGCGCGAGCGTGTTCTTGGCGATGCGACGGTTGTTTTCGGAGACGTTCATGGGCGGTCTAAGAGAATTTTCCGCAGCTCAGCTTCGCGGGAACGCTTTTGGGGATGCGACATTCCTGTCGCTTGGCGAAGTCCCTCCAAAGGAAATTTCCTTGAATGAGTTTTCCGAAAAGCGACTGGAAAGTCGCTTCCCCGGAAGGAAATGAGTTCGTGGAAATTCGCGTCCATTCGTGGTTCCTTTTTCCGCTTCAGTCGAGGAGGTTTTCGAGGAGGGGAAGAATTTCCGCGAAGCGGGCTTTGCGGCGGGCGAGTTCGTCGATGCGGGAACGCGCGAAACCGGAAGTCGCGGCGGAAGCCGTTTCCGCGGAGTCGCGCGCCTGTTCGAGGCGGATTTCCGCCTTTTCGAGCGCGGGTTCGAGGATTTCCTTCAGAAAACCGCGCGCGAATTTCTTCAGATCGGTCTCCGCGGAAAAGAAGTCGCGCCGTTCGCCGATCTTCAGGTGAACGCGCACGGCGCCGAGCCGACGCAGAAACTGCAGGGCTTCGACGACGGCGCCGCGGGAAAGCGCGAGGCGGTCCTGCAGCGCCTGAGTCGAAATCGGTTCGCGCGCGCAGTAAAGCGCGCCGTACACCATGCCGACGCTGCGGCGCATGCCGAACATGTCCGCCGCGCGCACGAACACGTCCACCACGGCGAGCTCCCACGCCTCCAGCGCGGGCGCGGGCGAGTCTTCATTTATGTCATTTATTTTTGACATCTTTAAACAATTTGAATTTTTCGGGGGAGCAGCGCAAGCGGAAAAGCGGGGCATCGCGGCGGGCGTTTTCTGCCTTGCCAGCGTTCCCGCGAAGCCGTGAAATGGCGGCATGAAGATTTCCGCATTTTTCCGCGTCGGCGTCGCCGCGCTTTCCGTCGCGCTGTTCGCCGCGTGTTCCGAGCGGGGAGCCGTCGAGACCGGCGTTCCCGCGAACGATTTTTCCAAGCAAAAAGTTATGAACAACGAAACAGAAGAAGTTGCCGTGCTGACGACAAGCGACGGCGAAATGGTGATTCGTTTTTGGCCCGAGGTCGCGCCGAAAACCGTCGAAAATTTCAAAAAGCTCGCCCGCGAAGGCTTTTACGACGGCACGGCGTTCCACCGCGTCATCAAGGGATTCATGATCCAGGGCGGCGATCCGCTCACGAAGGACGCGTCCAAGCGCGCGCTTTGGGGCACGGGCGGACCGGGCTACTGCATCCGCGCCGAGTTCAACACGAAGCCGCACGTGCGCGGCGTCATCTCGATGGCGCGTTCGCAGCATCCGGACAGCGCGGGCTCGCAGTTCTTCATCTGCCACGGCGACGCGCGTTTTCTCGACCGCCAGTACACGGCGTTCGGCGAGCTCGTCTCGGGCGACGAAGTGCTCGAAAAAATCGCGTCCGTGCCGTGCACGGGGCCGGAGCGTTCTTCGCCGATCGAGCGCAAGGCGCTGGTGAGCGTGAAGATCGTTCCCGCCGCCGAAGCGAAGGCCGCGAAATAAGCCGCCCGCTTCCGAAAACGCCGCCGAGGTTCGTCCCCGGCGGCGTTTTTTTTGCGGGGAAAAGGGAGGAGAAGGCGAGGAAGCGCGGTTTCGGAAGAGAAAAACCGTCCGGACGCGTCGTTAGACGCGCCCGGACGGCGCCAGCCTGATAGAGACCGGAGAACGCGCGGCGTCCGTCAGATTGCCGCGCGAAAGCTTGTCGCGTCCGCGCCGCGTTTCCGATTTACAGGCAACCCTTTTCCGAGTCGAAAAGCAAGCGATCAAACATTAAAAAAATGTAATGATTGTTTGCTTGACTTGCGCCGAAAATTCTTCTTGCGCTCGCGCGTGTTCACAGCGAGCGCCAGCGGGCGCGCTCGGCGGGCGCGTAATGCTCGATCGCATAGCGCAGCGTTGTGCGCGGGAGCGTCGCCGCTCGCGTCTCCAGAAACGCCGTGAGCGCGGCGCGGGAACGCTTGCCGACTTCGCGCAGCATCCATCCGTTCGCCTTGCGCATCAGGTCGTGCGCGTCCGCCGCGAGCTTTTCCGCGAGCCGAAACGTGATCGAAAAATCACCGCGGCGGATGAAGGCGAGCGCGGAGACGACGGCGATGCGCCGTTCCCAGAGACAGTCGCTTTCCGCGAGCCGGAAGAGCAGCTTTTCGCGTTCCCGCGGATCCGCTTCGTGCGCGTCCGGGCTTTCGGCGAGAAATTCTCCGACGATTTTCGGCGCCGTCAGATCGACGAGATCCCAGTTGTCGCAGCGTCGCGTGTGCGCCAGGTAGAATTCGAAGACGCGGCGGCGTTCCCGCGCGTCGCGTTTCGCGGCGCGGAAACGCTCGACGAGAACGAGCAGGGCGCAGAGGCGCGCTTCGTGAAAAGGATTTTCCAGCAGTTTTTCGAGCTCGGCGAACGGCGCGTCCGCGTGCGCCTTCGCGACCGCGCGCGTCGCGGGAACGGTCACGCCGAGAAAGCGGTCGCCTTCGCCGTATTCACCGGGACCGGTCTTGAAAAAGCGCTGCAGAACGGCGGCTTTTTCCGGCGTTCCCGCGGCCTTCAGGGCGTCGAGAATCTTTTGCGCGGCGTTTTTCATGCTCCGCATTTTCGCACGAAAAAGGCGTTCCCGCGAGTTTTTCCGCGGGAACGCCTTTCCTTAATCTTTAAGCTTTAAGCTCTCTCTCCTCAGTAGCCCTTGATCTTGAAGAGGCTCGTGACGGAGCTGTTCGAGTGGATGCGCTGAATCGCTTCGCCGATGAGCTTGGCGACGGAGAGCACCGTGATCGGCAGTCCGCGCGAATCCACGGGAACGGAATTCGTCGTGATGATTTCGTCGAGCGCGCCGGTGGCGAGGCGCTGATACGCGATTTCGTTGAGCATGCAGTGGCTGACGAGCGCGCGCACGGACTTCGCGCCGTTTTCGCGGAGCAGCTTCGCGGCGGAGCAGAGCGTTCCCGCCGTTTCCGTCATGTCGTCCACGAGAATGATGTTGCGGCCTTCGACTTCGCCGACGAGGTTGGTGGACTGCACGGTCGTCGCGGAGACGCGGCGCTTGGCGACGAAGCCGATCGGCAGGTCGAGCAGGTTGGCGACGGCGCTCGCGGCCTTCATGCCGCCGATGTCCGGCGAGAAAACGGTCGCGTCCTTCAGGAAGGGCTTGTCTTTGATGTAGTCGTAGAAGACGGGCGAGGCGAAGAGGTGATCGACGGGAATGTCGAAGAAGCCCTGGATCTGCTGGGCGTGGAGGTCGAGCGCGAGGACGCGGTTCGCTCCCGCGGCGGTGAGCAGGTTGGCGACGAGCTTGCCCGTGATCGGCACGCGCGGGCGGTCCTTGCGGTCCTGGCGGGCGTAGCCGAAGAAGGGGATGACTGCGGTGATGCGTTTCGCGGAGGCGCGCTTCATCGCGTCGATCATGATGAGCAGCTCCATCAGGTGATCGTTGGCGGGATTGCACGTGGGCTGAATCGCGAAGACGTCGCAGCCGCGGATGTTTTCCTTGATCTGCACGAAGGTCTCGCCGTCCGGGAACGGCGTGACGTCGGCCTCGCCGAGGGGGACGCCGATGGTTTCGCAGATTTCGCGCGCGAGCGCGGGATTGGCATTGCCGGTGAATATTTTCATGGGAGATTCGGACATGTTTGAAGGAAAGAAGTGTGATGATACGCTCGAAGCGCCGCGCGGTAAATTAAAAAACCGCGGGAGCGTTCCCGCAGTTTTTTCTCCGACGAGGCTCGGTTCTTATCTGCCGAGATTCTTCGTGATGAGGGAAACGAGTTCCCGGGACTTTTCCTTGTCGCCCATGGTGCCGTAGACGACGGCGACCTCGACGTACTGCGGCGGCGTTTCGAGGTCGTTCTTGCCGGCCTTCGGCGCGCGCAGCGTCACGTCGATCGTGATCTTCGTGAAGCGCGGTCCGCAGGCGTAGAGCTCGTAGCCGGAACGGCCCGGCGTGTCGCCCGCGTAATAGAGGTCGAGGCTGCGGATCGCCTTGATGGCGGCCTCGCGGATTTCTTCGGCGGAGACGCCGTAGTAGCGGACGTTTTCGAGCGTGCGCCCGGTCCACTTCGCTTCGGAGCGGAACTTTTCCTCCGGCACGTCGACCGTGGTCGAAACGCAGCCGGAAAGCGCCGCGACGGCGGCGAGGAGAGAAACGGTAAGGAATTTTTTCATGGAATTTTGCGTTGGAAAACTTGGCGTTATCAGAATTTTTTTTCGGGGACTTGGCAAACGAAAAAAGCCCGTTCCCGCGGCGGGAACGGACTTTTCGCGGCGAAGGCTTATTTCGTCTTCGGAATGTCGTCGCCGATTTCGATTTCCTGCGGGTGGTTCCGCTTTTCCTTTTCGAGGCGGTGCGCCCGGCGGATCTGGCGGATCAGCTTGTCCATCAGCTCGTCGATCGACTTGTAGAGGTCGTCGGAGGTGATGGAAAGAATGATGTTCGGACCCGGGATTTCGAGGGAGGCCTTGGCGACGAAAGAGTTCTTCGGATCCTTCGTCGGGATGAATTCCAGTTCAAAATTGGCTCGAATGATGCGGTCGTTGTGCTCGAAGAGCTTCGAAGCTTTTTCGGTGACGTAGTTCTTGAGCGCGTCCGTCAGATCGAGGTTGATGCCGCTGATGTTGATTTTTCCGTTCATGGGGATTGTGTTTTACTCCTGTGGTTTGGGGTTTAGGAGCTTGTCCCGTCTTCCGGGGCAAGAATCCGGGAATTTCCCGAACTGTCTTAATTGGAGCAGAAAACGCGCCGAAACTCAACACTATAACGCGTTCCCGCCGCGCGCTTGAAATGCGGGCGCGGATTGCGTAAGATGCGCGCTTTCGATACCTCCAGAATCCTCAGAAAAAACAACGCATGAAAGACACGACCCTTGCCGCCGCGCTCGCGGCGCTCGCTCTCGCCGGATTCGCCGGCGCGGAAAATCTTCCCTTCGGCGCCGTTCCCGCGCTCGCGCAGGACGCCGCCGACGCGCCCGCGGTCTCCGTCGCGGAACTCGCGAAGGCGTTTTCGCCGGAAAACAATCTCGACCTCTCCGGCGAGACGCTCGCCTACTGGAATCTTCCCGCGGGCGTGAGCGCGAAGATCGTCGGCACGACCTACGAGCAGCTCGTCGGGTTCGACGGGAAAATCCGCCGCCCGATTTCGCCCAAGACGACGAAGCTCACGTTCGCGCTGAGCGACGCCTCCGGCGCGACGGCGCAGACGGCGACGTTCGAGGTCGCCGTTCCCGTGGACGCGAAAATCGCGAAGGCGCCCGCCGTCGCGGCGCGCAACGCCAAGCCCGCCGTCGTTCCCGCGCTGCAGGAATGGTTCGGCGGCGAAGGCGCGTTCGTTCCCGCGGAAGATTTCGCGGTCGTCGTTCCCGCGCCCGTCGCGGACGTCGGCGAGCCCGCGCTGCGGGAACGCGCGGAACTTTTCGCGGCGGAACTTTCCGAAATCTTCGGCCGCGAAGTGCCGGTGCTCGACAAGGCGCGCGGCGGCAAGGCGGACATCGTTCTCGTCGTCTCTCCGGAGAATCCCGAAATCGCGTTCCTCGGCAAGGAAGGCTACGGCATCGTTTCCGTGAAAGACGCGCTGGTCGTCGCCGCCTCGGATCCGCTCGGCGCGTTCTGGGGCACGCGCACGATTCTGCAGGTCTTCCGCCGCCATGAAAACATGTTCCCGTGCGGCTTCGCGGTCGATTACCCGCAGTATCCGCTGCGCGGCTTCATGTACGACGTCGGCCGCAAGCCCGCGTCGCTGAAGGCGGTGCGCGACGTGATGCGCACGATGTCCTACTACAAGCTGAACGACTTCCAGCTGCATCTGAACGACAATTACATCTGGCTGCACGAATACACGGCGACGCCGAACGGCAAGGACGCCTCCGCCGAGCAGAAATCCGCCGCGGCCGCCGAAGTGCTCGCCGCCGCGCCGACCGCGTTCCGCCTCGAATCCGACGTCGTCGGCAAGGACGGCACGCCGCTCACCGCGCCCGACCATTTTTACACGAAAAAGGAATTCGGCGCGCTCATGGACGAGGCGAAGCTCTACGGCGTGAACATCGTTCCCGAGCTCGACGTTCCCGGGCACGCGATGAGCTTCGTCCGAGTCCGCCCCGAGCTGATGTACCGCGGCGCCGTCACCAAGCCGCACGACGTGGAGCGCACGGCGATGCTCGACGCGTCCGACGCCGTCTTCGATCCCGCCACGGGCAGGACGTTCCGCGAGGAGACGCTCGCGTTCGTGCAGTCCGTCTTCGACGAATACCTGCTCCCGGGCAAGAACGGCGAGCCGCCCGTGTTCCGCGACGCCGTCGTGCACATCGGCACGGACGAGTATTACGGGAACGCCGAGGACTACCGCGCGTTCGCCGACGCGATGCTCAAATACGTGAAGTCGCGCGGGCGCACGCCGCGCCTCTGGGGCAGCCTTTCCGTGAAGAAGGGCAAGACGCCCGTGGACGGCTCGGGCGCGCAGATCGACGTGTGGAATCTCGGCTGGCAGGACCCGAATCTCGCGCTGGAGCACGGCTTCGACCTCGTCAACATCGTGGACGCGACGAGCTACGTCGTGCCCAACGGCATCGGCAACGTCGGCGGCTACGGCGACCTGCTGAACCTGCCTCGGCTCTACTCGCAGACGTGGCACCCGCACACGTTCGACTTCGTCGGCGTCGTTCCCGGCATGCCGAAAATGCTCGGCGCGCAGTGGGCGCTCTGGAACGACAATTCGTTCCGCCGCGACATGGGGCTGACGGATTTCGACCTCTTCGACCGCATCCGCAAAAGCTGCGCCGTCTTCGCCGAAAAGACCTGGAACTCCGGCGAAGACGCGTCTTACCGCGACTTCATGCGCCTGGTCAAGGCCGTCGCGTTCCCGCCGCTGACGAATCCGGAATACTCCGTGAAGAACGCCGCGGGCGAAGCGGCGTTCGAGCTCGCCGAGCCCGTTCCCGCGGGCGAAAGCGTCGCCACCGGCTTCGCGGGCTTCGCGCCGGACTACGTCGCGGAATTCCGCGTGAAACGCGTCGGCGAATCCGTCGGCGCCCAGACGATCTTCTCCGGCCCGGCGGGAACGTTCCTCGCCGTGCGCGCGCAGGACGGCAAGGTCGGCATCACGCGCGACACGTGGAGCTACGCGTTCGACTACGCGCTGCCCGTTGACCGCGAAGTCGCGCTCCGGCTCGTCGCGAAAAACCGCACGCTGACGCTCTTCGCCGACGGCGTCGAAATCGGCTCGCCCGTGCGCGACGCGTTCCCGGAATCGCATAAGTATTCGACCTTCGTGTTCCCGCTCGAGACCGTCGGCGCGGCGGGCGGCAACGTCGAAATCTCCTCGCTGAAGATTTCCCGCCTCGTCGAGCCGGGCACGGAAGACGCCGTTCTCGCCGACGAAATCCGCGGCGTCTCCGCCGACAGCGAACACGGCAAAGGTGCCGACGGCGACGCCTCTGCGCTCGTCGACGGGGACGCGGACTCCTATTGGCACAGCCGCTACGAGCCGACCCGCGACGCTCCGCCGTTCGAAATCGTCGTCGAGCTCGCGAAGCCGACCGCGCTCTCGGGCTTCGCCTTCCTGCCGCGGCAGAGCGGCGACAACGGGAACGTGAAGCGCGCCGAGCTTTTCGCGAAAAACGGCGACGGCGCCTGGGAAAAAGTCGGCGAATTCGCGGACGAAAATCCCTCGCGCGCGCTGAAGAAGATCGCCTTCGCGTCTCCGCGCACGGCGACCGCGCTGAAGCTCGTCATCCTCGACGGCGTCGGCGGCTTCGGCACCCTCGCGGAAATCTACCCCCTCCGCGCGAAGTGAGCGTTCCCGCCCGTTCGTCAAAAAAAGCGTTCCCGTCCGTTTCGCGGGAACGCTTTTTTGCGCGCGGGCTGCGGGAACGTCGCTCAGCGGGCGGCGGACTGGGAGACGGAAAGAATCGTGAGCACGATGCTGAGCAGGCAGAGAAAGACGATTGCGACGGCGGAGCCGAGCAGCGCGGCGGAAAGCGTCGCGACGAGGCGGCGTAGCGCGGCGTCGAGCGATTTCTCGTGCTCCTCGGCGAGCTGGCGGAACGCGGCGGGCAGCGTTCCCGAAGATTCGCCGACGGCGACGACGTCGAGATCGATCTGCGGCAGCACGTCGTGGCGGCGGAAGGCGTTCGCGAAGGACGCGCCGTCGGAGATGAGACGGCGCGCGGCGGCGATGCGGCCGCCTTCGACGCGGTTGGCGGAAGCGCGTTCCGCCATGCGCAGCGCGTCGGGCGTGTTCAGCCCGTTTTCCAGCAGCGTCGAGACGAGCGAGCACAGGCGCGCCGCCTCGACGTGGGCGACGATGCCGCCGACGAGCGGGGCGCGCAGAATCCACGCGTCGGTCTTCGCGCGGCCTTCCTCGCTTTCGCGCCAGCTCCGCAGCGAAAAATACGCGATGACGAGCGCGAGCGCGGCGAGCGGCGCGCCGTAGAGCAGCGCCTCGGAAAGCCCGACGAGCACGCGCGTGAACACGTTCATCTCGCCGCCGAGCTTCGTCATCATGTCCTGCAGCATCGGCATCAGGAAAAACACGAAAAGGGCGATGACCGCGCACGCGAGCGCGATGATGCACAGCGGGTAGATCATGCTCGCGAGAATTTTCGCGCGCAGGCCTTCGCGCGCGGCGTAGTGGTCGAGCAGGCGCTTCACGACGGGCGCGAGCGTTCCCGCGGCTTCGCCCGCCTCGACGAGACGCACGTCGGGCGCTTCGAAGAGCGCGGGGAAGCGCGCCATCGCGCCCGCGAGCGAAAGCCCTTCGGAGAGGTCGCGCCAGACGCGCGCGCACAGGGCGCGCAGCGGCGGATCGGAGACGCGCTGTCCGAGCAGCTTGACGGCGTCGCCCGCGGGAAGCCCGCTCGACATGAGCGAGTGGAGCTTTTCCATGAAGCTGCGCGCGATCGGGTGCGCGCCGAAAAGGCGTTTTCTGCGCAGGGCGGGATGGTCTTCGGCGACGTCGGAAAGCGGCTCCGCGGGAACGGCTTTCGGGGCGGCGTTCCCGGAGGCGTCCGCGGGAACGAGGCGCGTCGGCGAGAGTCCGCGGCGGGCGAGACGCTGCGCGGCGGCGCGGCGGTCGGGCGCTTCGAGAGTTCCCGACGCGGTTTCGCCGGAGGCGGTCTGGGCTGTGTAATCGAACGCGGGCACGGGATTGCGGCGGATTGGATGTATTCGAAAAACGCGGCGCGGGCGAAAAAGTTTCGTCCTCAGAAATTGAATTCGCTCTGCGGCGGCGCGGAATCCTCCTGCCGGAAAACGTGCTCCAGACCCGCGATCGCGTGCGGCGACGTCGCGGCGAGGTGTCGCAGAAACAGCGTGCGGTGCTGCGGCGTGACGCCGCGCTCAAGAATCGCGGCAACGTGCGCGTCGGTGCCGTAGCCTTTGTGCGTCGCGAAGCCGTAGCCGGGAAATTCCGCGTCGAGTTCCCGCATGAGGCGGTCGCGCGTGACCTTGGCGACGATGGAGCCGAGCGCGACGGCGAGGCTCGTCGCGTCGCCCTTGACGAGCCCTTCGTGCCGCCACGCGAAGGACGTGAGCGGGCGCCCGTCCACGAGCATCAGCGGGAACGCGGTGCCTTTGCAGAAGAGCGGCGCGTCGTCCGCGCCCGCGCTCGCGAAGGGGCAGGGCGTTCCCGCGGGAGCGCGCGCGGAGAATTTTTCGAGCACGCCGGCGACGGCGCGCTGCATCGCGAGCTTCGAGGCGCCGAGAATGTTGTGCTCGTCGATTTCGCGCACGCTCGCCGTTCCCGCGGAAAAAATCAGTGCGCCGGACTTTTCCCAGTGCTCGACGAGCGCGAAAACTTCCTCGCGCGTTTCGGGCGAAAGTTTTTTGGAGTCGTTGATGAACGCCGCGCGGCGGACGGGCGTGGAGACTTCGTAGAAGCCGCGGAGCGCCCACACCGCGCCCGCGACGACGGGACCGGCGAGACAGCCGCGCCCGGCTTCGTCCACGCCGACGATTCCCGGCGCGTCGCCGAGCCGTCTGAGGTCGTATCTGATGAGCGAACGCGAAGCCATTTACGGCGAAGCCTAACGCGAAGCGCCCGCGGACGCAAGCCGCGAGCCCGCCGCGATTTCCGGTTTCTGCGGTTGCGGGGACGGGCGGGAGCGCGTACGATGGGCAGTCATGATGAAAGCACCTATACTCGTTGCATTGGGCGGACTGGCGTTGGCGTCGCTGACGGCGTTCGCGGGAGAAATCACGAAGCTCGGGGACGTTCCCGTCGACTGGACGTCGCCGGATGGCTTCGGCAAGCTCGCGGGAACGCCGAGCGAAATCAAGAACGCGCTCGCGGGCTTCAACGCCTCTTCCGGCACGTTCTCGTTTCCGAAGGCTTCGCTGAAGAAGCTGAAGGCGAAGGAGCTCGTTTCCGTCCAGATCGACGGAAAGTGGGCGACGTTCGCGGCGGGCGCCGTTTCCGCCTCGGACTTCAAGGCGCCGAAAAAAGCCGTGCGCCACGCGGACGCGCTGGCGGAGCAGGGCAAGGTGCTTTCCCGCCTTTTTGAAGACAAGGCGAGCGGGCTCAAGGTCGAATGGTCGGCGACGCTCCGCGAAAAATCGCCCTACGTCTCGCAGACGTTCAAGCTCGTGAACGCGGGAACGAAGCCGCTGAAGCTCACGTCGCTGCGCTTCGGTACGTTCGCGCTCGACGACGCGGAGGCGGCGAAGACCGTCGGCAAGGTCGCGGGCGCTCCCGTCGCGTTTGCCGACGACGTGATCGGCGGCATCGAGTCGCCGAACTTCAAGCTCGAAAAAATCGACGCCAGGACGGTCGCGCTCGCGCTGCCGGTGAATCTGACGCTCGCGCCGAAGTCCGAGCTGAAATTCTCCTCCATGCTCGGGTATTTTCCGAAGGATCAGCGCCGCCGCGCGTTCAACTACTACCTCGAACGCGAACGCGCCGCGCCCTCGCAGCATTTTCTCCACTACAACTGCTGGTACGACTACGGGCTGAACCCGACCGAGGAAAAGATTCTCGCCAGCTTCGAGGCGTACGGCAAGGAGCTCGGCGCGCGCGGCGTGACGCTCGATTCCGTCGTGCTCGACGACGGCTGGGACTACCCGGTCACGGGCGAGCTCTGGTCGCCCACGCCCGCGAAGTTCCCCAACGGCTTCAAAAACCTCACGAAGACGGCGAAGAAATACAAGTCCAACTTCGGCATCTGGATTTCGCCGCTGGGCGGTTATTTCGACACGGACAAGCGCATCGCGAGCGCGAAGAAGATCGGCGGGCTCGCGCCGGACGCCGAGGCGTTCGACCTCGCCGACCCGCTTTACTGCAAGTGGTTTCTCGGCAAATGCACCGACCTCGTGAAGAAGGACGGCGTGAACTACTTCAAGTGGGACAAGGCGGGCGAGGGCGCGTCGATGCACTTCATGCGCCTCTGCGAAATCGCCGGCGAGCTGCGCAAGGCGAACCCGAAGCTCTTCCTCAACGTCACCGTCGGCACCTGGCCGTCGCCGTTCTGGCTCAACCACATCGACTGCACCTGGCGCAACGGCACCGCCGACGTCTTCTGGTACTGCAAGGACGTGGGCGACAAGCGCGACCAGTGGATGACGTTCCGCGACCAGGAGGCGATCAACTGCTTCTCGAAAAAGTGCGAGCTCTACCCGCTCAACTCCGCGATGCACCACGGGATCGTCCTCGGCTCGCAGTTCCAGGGCAAGGACTGCACCGAGGCGGGAACGGACATGAAGCGCGAAATCCGCTCCTACTTCGCGCTCGGCCCGAACCTGCAGGAAATCTACGTGGACTACAAGATGGTCGCGGGAACGCCGTTCTGGGACCAGCTCGCGGAATCGGTGAAGTGGGCGAAAAAACACGCCAAGACGCTCGTGGACGTGCACTGGGTGAAGGGCAATCCGACCTCGAAGGAGGCCTACCTGTTCGCGGCGTGGCGCGCCGGCGACGGCACGCTCTACCTGCGCAATTCCTCCGCGGAAAAGAAGAAGATCAGATTCTCGCTCGCCGAGGCGTTCGAGCTCCCGAAGTCCGAAACCTCCGCGAAATACAGGCTGTCCGCCGCCTACGCGGACGAGGCGGAGCTCTTCAAGTCCCGCGTCGTTCCCGCGGCGAAGGAAATCGTCGTCGAGCTCGAGCCGCTGCAGGTGCTCGTCCTCGACGCCGCGAAGCAGTGAGGCGCGTTCCCGCGCCTTCGCGAAGAATCCCCGACGGGCCGTTCCCGCCGGGGATTTTTTTCGCGCGCTCGCGGCGGGAGGGGCGAAATTATCGGTTGCGAAGCGGGCGGGCGGGTGAGAGACTTTCCCGCACTGTGTCCGAATCATTTGACGTAGAGAAAATTCGAGCCGATTTCCCGTTGCTCGCGACGCGCATGGGAAAACGCCCGCTCGTGTATCTGGACAACGCCGCGACCGCCCAGAAGCCGCGGCGCGTCATCGACGCCGTCGCCGATTTTTACGCGCGCTCCAACGCGAACATTCACCGCGGACTGTATCATCTGAGCGCGTCCGCGACGCTCGCGTTTGAGCGGGCGCGGGAACGCGTCGCCGCGTTCATCAACGCGCGCGAACCGCGGGAATGCGTCTTCACGCGCGGAGCGACGGAGGCGATCAATCTCGTCGCCGCGAGCTGGGGCGCGAAAAATCTGCGCGCGGGCGACGAAATCCTGCTCACGACGCTGGAGCACCACGCCGACATCGTGCCGTGGCAGCTGATCGCCGAGCGCACGGGCGCGAAAATCGTCGCCGCGCCGATTCTGCCGGACGGCTCGCTCGACGTCGCGGCGTGGAAAAATCTGCTTTCGCCGCGCACGAAGATCGTCGGCGTCGCGCACGTCTCCAACGCGCTCGGCACCGTCAACCCGGTGAAGGAGCTCGTCGCCGCCGCGCACGCCGCGGGAGCGCTCGCGCTGGTGGACGGCGCGCAGTCCGCCGCGCACGGCGTCGTTGACGTCCGCGACCTGGACTGCGATTTCTTCGTTTTTTCCGGGCACAAGGTCTTCGGGCCGACGGGCATCGGCGTGCTTTACGGGCGCGCGGAAATTCTCGAAGCCATGCCGCCTTATCAGGGCGGCGGCGACATGATCGAAAAGGTCGATTTCGCGGGAACGACCTTCCGCGGCATTCCGGAGCGCTTCGAGGCGGGAACGCCGAACATCTGCGGCGCCGTCGGGCTCGGCGCGGCGCTGGATTATTTTTCGCCGATCCGCGTTCCCGCCGCCGCGCACGAAGCCGCGCTGCTCGCCTACGCGACGGAAAAGCTGAGCGCGATCGACGGGCTGAAGATCTACGGCACGGCGCCGGAAAAAGCTTCCGTGATCTCCTTCGGCGTGGACGGCGTCCACCCGAGCGACCTGGGCACGCTGCTCGACACGTTCGGCGTCGCCGTGCGCGTCGGCCATCACTGCGCGATGCCGCTGATGAAGGCGCTGGGCGTCGCGGGAACGGTGCGCGCCTCGTTCGCGTTCTACAACACGTTCGCCGAGATCGACGCGTTCGCGGACGCGCTCGTCCGCATCAAAAAGATGTTCTGAACTTCGAAGTCATGAAGTTATGGCGGTTATGAAGTTTCGAAAGTTCATTGCGTTCGGCTTCGCCGAAAAGTCTTCAAAAAATCGTTGTTCCGCGGAAAGCAAATAACTTCATAACTCCATAACCTCATCACGTCGTCACTTTTTTCGTCATGATTTCCTCCTTACGTTTTTTCCCCTTCGCGCTCTGCGCCGCGCTTGCCGCGGGCTGCGCCTCTTCCCGTGAAACGTCCGCGCCCGCGAAAGACGCGGGAACGGAAGACGCCGCGCGCGCCGTCGCGTCCGTCGCCGCCTTCGCTTCCGCCGCGGAAGCCGAAGTCGAGAACGCCGGTCTTCCCGAAAACCGCGAGATCGGCATCGTCGTGATGAGCGATCCCGAGGCGCGCCTGTTCGTCGCGCAACTTTACGCGGGCGAAAGCGTCGCCGTCGGCGAAGAGCTTTCCGTGCGCCGCTTCGACCTGACGCCGACGGCGCGCGTGCGCGTCGAGACCGCGGAACGCCGCACGGTCGGCGGGCGCGTGCTCGACGGGAACGTCGTCGAAGGACAGATTCTGACGACGAAGCGCTGACGCGGCGTCCTTGGAGGCGGGACGAAGCCATGATGAAGTTCGCCGCGCTCGATTTCGCCGAAAAAACAATCAACTTCTACAACCTCATCACTTCATAACCTCCATAACCTTCTCGTTTATGAAATACTACATCGGCATCGACGGCGGCGGCACGAAGACGCGCGCGCTCGCCGTTTCTGAAGACGGCATCTGCCGCGGCTACGCGCTCGCGGGCGCCTCCAATCCCAACAGCGTCGGCGCGGAAAAGGCGCTCGAAAACCTGCACCGCGCGGTGGTGGACGCCGCGAAGTCCGCGGGAACGCCCCCCGTCTTCGAGACGGGCTTCTTCGGCATTTCCGGCGTGAACGACAGCGTTTCCGCGCGCGCGCTCCACGAGAAGATCGCGGCGTTCGACGACGTGAAGATCGCGAATTTCCGCGTCGAAAACGACACGCGCTCGCTCTGCGCGGCGACTTTCGGGACGCGCGGCGGCATCGTGCTCATCGCGGGAACGGGCTCGAAGTGCTACGGGCGTTCCGACGACGGGCGCGAGTGGGAGACCGGCGGCTACGACTTCCACGTCTCCGACGAAGGCGGCGCGTTCGACCTCGCGCGGCGCGGGCTGACCGCCGCCGTGCGCGCGGCGGACGGGCGCGGCGAACCCACTTCGCTGAAGGACACGTTCTTTCGCGAACTGCAGATTTCCGAAGTCGGGCAGATTTCGCAGCGCCTGCACCAGGACAGCCTCAAGCACCCCGGCGAACCGATGAGCAAAGACGAAATCGCCGCGCTCGCGGTCTTCCTCGACGAGGCGTATCTCGCCGGCGACGCGGTCGCGAAGAAGATTCTCGAAGGCGCGATGGACGATCTGGCGACGATGGTCGAGACCGTCGCGCGCAGGCTCGACATGCCTTCGGAGACGCTGCGCCTGGGCATCACGGGCGGCGTGATTCTCAACGAACCCTGCGCGACGATCTTCCGCACGGCTCTGGAAAAGCGCTTCCCGCGCTGCGAAATCGTGCGCCCGAAGCTGCAGCCCGTCGTGGGCGCCGCGATTCAGGCGCTCGCGCTCGGCGGCGTCGCGGTGACGCCCGAAGTGCAGCTGCGCCTCGGCAATTCCTTCCGCCAGATCGCCTGATCGTGAACGCGCCCGCCCGCATCGAAGTCCGTTCCTCGCCGATTCACGGCAGCGGCGTCTTCGCCGTCGAGCCGATCGCGGCGGGAACGCGCGTCGCCGAATACCGCGGCGAGCTCATCGACGCGGAAACGCTGGAACGCCGCGCCGAAGCGCGTTCCCGCGAAGGCGGCGCGGGCGCGCCCGTGTATTTTTTCGAAATCGGCGACGGACGCTTCATCGACGCGACGGACGTCGTCGCGGACAATCCCGCGCGCTTCATCAACCATTCCTGCGACGAAAACTGCGAGGCCGTCTGGGACGCGCGGGAACGCCGCATGGAAATCGTCGCGACGCGCGCGATCGCCGCGGGCGAGGAGCTTTCGTTCGACTACGGCTTCGGGCTCGCCGGATTCTTCGAGCATCCGTGCCGCTGCGGCGCGAAAAACTGTTGCGGCTTCATCGTCGCGAAACCGCTGCGCGCGGCGCTCATGCGCAGGCTCGCCCGCCACGCGCGCGCGAAGGAAAATCCGACGAAAAAATCACTTTCACAACCCTCGTAACTTCGTAACCTCATAACCTCTTAACCTCTATAACCTCCATAACCTTCATCACTTCCTTCATCATGAATCTGCAAAAAATCTGTCTGACGGCGCACCTCTACGCGACGCTGTTTTTCCTGCCGCTGCTGTGCGCGTTCGCGCTCACGGGAGCGCTTTATCTGTGCGGCGTGCGCACGACGGAGACCGTCGAAGTCCGCGAGCTGCCCGGCGTCGCCGCGCGCGATTACGAGGCGGCGAAAAAGGCGCTGGAGGAGCAGGGCGTCGCCGTTCCCGCGGAATTTTCCGTGCGCAAGGGCGTCGCGTGCTACGGCTCGGCGTTCGGAATGCACGTCCGCTTTCCCGAAGAACGCGGCGGTTTCGGCCGCGGTCGCCGCGCCGAGGACGCGGGGAACGTGATGCGCGCGGAAATCGTCACGCCCGGTCTCTTCGACAAGCTGATGCTCGTCCACAAAGGCAAGGCGGGAACGTATTTCCGCGTGCTGGCCGTAGGCGCGGGCGCGGCGATGCTGATCGCGTATCTGAGCGGGCTCGTCTTCGCGTGGAAGAACAAGGCGCGCCGCCGTTCGCTCGCGGTTTCTTTCGTGCTCGGCGCGCTCGCCTGCGCGGCGGGATTCTTCCTCGTCTGAAAAAGAAGCTTCGCAGCATGAAGACGCGAAAAATTTCTCCCGGAAACCTCTTCGCGGCGGCGCTCGTCTTCGCCGCGTGCGCGGGCTTTTCCGGCTGCCGCGGCGACGAAGCGGAAGCCGGGAGCGTTCCCGACGAGGTGGAGGAAATCGCGCTTTGCGGCGCCTACGGCGAATGGATTTCGCCCGTTCCCGCGGACGCGCTCAAAGTCTTCGCCCGCGCCGCGTCGGGAACGGAATACGCCGCGCGCGTTCCCGTGAAGGTCTCGACGCAGGTCGTCGCGGGAACGAATTACCGCTTCGCCTTCGCGGACGGAAAAGTTCTCGTCGTCTTCGAGCCGCTTCCCGGACGCGGCGAGCCGGAAATCTCCGAAGAATGATTTCCGCTTCGCGCGGCGTCACTTCTTCGCGCGGGAGCGGCGGGCGGCGGCGACGCGCCGCTTGTCGGCTTCGGCGGTGGTTTCGGGCTCGGGCTTGTCGCGGTGGACCGCCTCCGTTCCCGCGGCGATCGCCTTTTCGTAGTAGTCCAGCTTGAAGTCGATCACCTTCATGTATTTTTTGATTTCGGCGAGCTTTTCCTGCATCTTCGCCTTGTGCTCGCGCATGATTTCGAGACGCCGCTGCAGCGTCTTGTCGCCCTTCATGCACAGGTCGAGGTAGTCGCGGATTTCGCGGATCGGCATTCCCGTCTCCTTCAGACAGCCGATGATGCGGAGCCAGCCCAGGTCGCCGTCCTTGAAGATGCGCCGCCCGCCCGCGCCGCGGTCGACGAAGGGCAGCAGTCCCTCCTTGTCGTAAAAGCGCAGCGTGTGCGCGGTGATGCCGAATTTTTCAGCCGCCTGCGAGATCGAGTATTCCATGATTCTCCGAGAATACACCTTCGAGCGCGCTCCGAGTCGAACGTTTTTTTTGTTTTTTTTCAAAAAAATCCTTGACTTGGAGTAAGCTCTAACTTGTAGCATCGGGGGACATCATCGTGAAGATCATGGAAACGAAAACAAGCTACGACATGTACGTTCCCACGCGCACGCTCTTCGGCGCGGGAACGCTCGAAAAACTCGGCGACCAGCCGATGCCCGGAAAAAAGGCGCTGCTGATGATTTCCGACGGAAAATCCGTGCGCACGACGGGAACGCTCGCCCGCACGGAAGCCCAGCTGCGCCGCGCCGGCGTCGAGTGGACGCTCTTCGACAAGGTCGGTCCGAATCCGCTCAAGTCCGCCGTCATGGCGGGCGGCGCGGCCGCGCGCGAAAACGGCTGCGATTTCATCGTCGCGCTCGGCGGCGGCAGCGTGATGGACGCTGCGAAGGGCGTCGCCGTCGTCGCGACCAACGAAGGCGACCTCTGGGACTACGTCGCGTTCGGCACGGGCAAGGGCAGACCGATCGCCGTGCGCCCGCTCCCGATCGTCGCCGTGACGACGACCGCCGGCACGGGCTCGGAGACGGACTGCGGCGGCGTCATCACCAACCCCGAAACGCGCGAAAAGACCGCGCTGCTCGATCCCGCGCTCTTCCCCGTGCTCGCCGTCGTCGATCCCGAGCTCACGCGCACCGTTCCCGCGAAGTTCACCGCGTATCAGGGCTTCGACGCGCTCTTTCACTCGACGGAATCGTTCATCTCCGCGCACGCGAATCTGATGAGCGACATGTACGCGCTCACGGCGATCGAGCACGTCGCGCGCTGGCTCCCGCGCGCCGTCCGCGACGGGAACGACGCCGAGGCGCGCCTGCACGTCTCGTGGGGCAACACGCTTTCCGGCACCGTCATGTGCGTCGGCGCCTGCACGAGCGAGCACTCGCTCGAGCACGCGCTTTCCGCGTTCCACCAGGATCTGCCGCACGGCGCGGGCCTCATCATGATTTCGCTCGCCTACTACGCGCGCTTCATCGAGCTCGGCGTGAGCCCGGAACGCTTCGTGAAGATGGCGCAGGTCATGGGAATGCCCGCCGCCGACAAGCCGGAGGACTTCCTCGCCGCGCTCGCGAAGCTGCAGCGCGACTGCGGCGTCGCCGACCTGAAGATGTCCGACTGGGGCATTTCGCGCGACGAGTTCCCCGCGATGGTCCGCAACGCGCGCGAGGCGATGGGCATGCTCTTCGCCTGCGATCCCGCGCCGCTTTCTGAGGGCGACTGCCTCGCGATCTACGAAAAATCCTTCCGCTGAAGCTTCCCGCTTCGGCGTGACGAAGGGCGGCCGTCTCGGTCGCCCTTTTTTTAGCGGGAACGGAAAACGGATAATGGATAACGGATGATGGATAGTGCAAGCCCGTCGGGGCGGACTTGTCCAGCGTAGGGTTTTAACCCTACGAAAAATGCGAAAAGCCATGCGCGCTGTAAGCGCGCGATTGGGGGGGACGGAAGCTCCGCGCCGACGGCGGCGCGCATCGACGCGGGAACGCCGCACTACACGTTCCCGCCGAGCGAATCCGCGACGCGCGAGAAGGTCGTCTTCAAAAACCGCTTCGGCATCGAGCTGGTCGGTGACCTTTATCTGCCGAAAAACCGCGTGGCGGGCGAACGCTTCGCGGCGGTCGTCGTCGGGCATCCCTTCGGCGGCGCTCTGAGCGCGCGTCCGTCCTTTCGGATTTTCAGCTTGCCCGCGAAAATTCGAGGGCATTAGGCTCACCACGTATGAAATTCGTCGGCCCGCGCGGAAAGTCCTGTCGTCGCTTCTCGTCGTTTACGGGAGCGCTCCTTTTTCTATGCTTCGCGCTTTCGGCACGATGCGCCGCCGCGGACTTTTGCGCGGATGAAGCTTGCGGGCTTTCCGACGACTCGGGCGGAGGGTATGCCGTGTTGTCTCCGGTGGGGCACAGCGAAGTGCCTCGAATGAAGCAGGGGGCGAGGCTGGACACGCTCGACGGCAAGACGATCGCGCTCGTGGGCGGCAGCTTCATGGCTTACGTGACGCATCCGGAACTCAAAAGGATCATTCTCGAAAAATACCCGAAAGCCGAGGTGCTTCTGCTTTCGGAAATCGGTTCCGCCGGACCTTGGCCGAGACCGGGAGTGACGCGCGTGCAAAAGGACGAGTTCATCACCAGGCTCAAGGAGCGGAAGGTGGACGCCGTCGTTTCCGGGAACGGCGGCTGCGGTCTCTGCACGCCGAAGGAGATGGGCTCCTGCATCGCGGCGGAATCTGTCGGATTGCCCGCGGTGATGATCGCGGCTCCGGGGTTCGCGGAGCAGGCCAAATCCGCGGCGGCGGCGGCAGGTCTCGTCGACGCCCGCGTGGCGGAATATCCCGGAGCCTTCGCCGCCCATACTCCGGAGGAGCTGCGCGAGAACACTCGCAAGGTGCTTTGGCCGCAGATCGAAACGGCTCTGACGGCGCCCCTGTCTTCCGAAGCGTTCCCGCACGCGGGAACGAAAAAGAAGAAACGGGAAATCGTGTTCACCGGAAGCGCGTCGCAGGTCAACGCCTACTTCGCGGAGCAGGGGTGGACGGACGGCCTGCCCGTGCTCCCGCCGACCGAGGTCGCAGTGCGTGAGTTTTTGGCTTTCTGCGACGACGCACCGGACACGGTGGTGGCCACGATGCCGCCTTCGCAACGCGAAATCACGGTGGAGCTGGTGGCGGTCAACGGCGTGATGGCGGGCTGCCCGCCGGAGTTTATGCCCGTTCTGTTGGCTCTGACCAAGGCGATGACGCACGGGGATTTTCGCCGCACTCTGTCCAGCACGCACGCGTGGACTCCTTTTTGTTGGGTCAACGGCCCTGTTGCCCGCCAGTTGCGGCTGGATTGTTCGCAGGGCGCCATCTCCGCGCAACGCAATGCCGCCGTCGGGAGGTTTTTGAACTTGGCGATGCTCAACTTCGGAGGCTACTACATCAGGCGAAACCGCATGGGAACCTTCGGATACCTGATGCCGTGGTGTCTGGCGGAGGATGAAGAGGCCGCTCTGAGATTGGGGTGGCGCCCTTACCACATGCAGCAGGGCATGCCGGTGAACGAGAATGCGCTGACGGCGGGATCCGCTCTCAGCTGGGGCAACAATATGGCGCCGGCCACGTCGGATGCGCGGCGCATCATGGAGCTTATGGCCTGGGACGCCACGGAGAAGCAGCAGTTCGCGTTGGGAAGCGGCACGCCTTTCGTTTACCGCACGATTCTCATCACGGAACCGGTGGCGAAAGATCTGGCGCTCAGATACGAGAGCAAGGAAGCGCTGGAACGGGCCCTGATTCAGACGGCGAGAGTGCCTGTGGAGCAACGGGCGTTCGCCAATTATTGGGGAAATCCCGGCAGCGCGTTCAACCCCGCGACCTATCCGCCGAGCAGACACGTGGACAAAATCTCCGCCGCCGAGGGCGCGGCCGAAACTCCCACGCCTGTATGGCTGGAATGGTGCGGCAAAACGCGCGTGAAGACCGTTCCGGTGATGGAATCCGGCAAGACGGCGATGCTCGTCACGGGAGACGAGAACCGCAACAAAACGATGTGCATTCCCGGCGGAGGTTTCGCGACGGAGAGAATTGAGCTTCCCGAACGATGGGACGCGCTTATGGAGAAAAAGGGGTACGCTCCTTTGAAGGAGTTTTATCTTCAAACGGAGCTGAAGCCTCGGGAAACGAGCTTTCACAAGAGACGAGAAAGCCGCCGCCGCAGACCGTAAGCGCATCCGGGAGGGGGCGAGAGGCGGACGAAAAAGGGGAGCGCCGAAGGAGCTTTTCGTCGTCCCCGGTGCGGCGGAGCTCTGAGCGTGCGGGAGGGAAAAATCTCCCGCGGATTTCCGCGGAAAAAGCCCTCTGGGCGTTGGCGTCCGCGGGAACGAAAAACGGATAATTGATAGTGGATAGCGCAAAGGCCCTACGGGGCGTGAGCTGAAGCGTGCGGGAACGCATCTGGGAGCGGAGACGTCCACGTCTCCGTCGCGGGAACGAAGGCAGGAATGCCTTCGCACCCCAACGCGTTCCCGCATGAAATGCGGAACAAAAATAACCCCATGCGGCGACGCCGCTTGGGGCAGCGTCCGCAAAAAAACGCGCTTGAAAAGCGCAACTGCCCCGCGGGAACGGAAAACGGATAATGGATAACGGATGATGGATAGTGCAAGCCCGTCGGGGCGGACTTGAAATTTCCGTTTTCGGTTTTCGCGGGCAAGCGAGACGCTTACCCTCCAAAAAATTCGCGTTCATTCGCGTTCATTCGCGGTTCCAAGAGTCAGCGGCGAAATTTTTTCTTTGGAGAATCGTACGCTTTTCGGGGAAGCGACTTTCCAGTCGCTTGGCGGAATCCCTTAAAAGAAATTTCCTTAAAAAGGATTTCAGCAAGCGACAGGAATGTCGCTTCCCCTGCGGTTTTTTTCAAAAAATCCCTTGACTTAGAGTAAACTCGAAGTCGTAGCATTTTCCGCACGATGAAGAAACCGATCGCACAGAAACTCTTCGCCGCGCTCGCGGGAACGCTTTTCGCGCTCGCCGCCGGCGCCGCTCAAAGGAACGATGAAATCATGAATACACAAAAATTCACTCCCGCGCCCGCGCCTCAGGCGCTCGCGCTCACGACCGCGTGGGACAAGGTTTTCCCGCGCAGCGAAAAGGTCGAGCACGCCAAGGCGACCTTCGTCAACCGCTACGGCGTCACGCTCGCGGCGGACGTTTATCGTCCGAAAGGCGTTCCCGCGGGAACGCGTCTGGCGGCGGTCGCCGTGAGCGGACCGTTCGGCGCCGTGAAGGAGCAGTGCTCCGGGCTTTACGCGCAGACGCTCGCCGAACGCGGATTTCTCGCGCTCGCGTTCGATCCGTCCTTTACCGGCGAGAGCGGCGGCGCGCCGCGCAACGTCGCTTCGCCCGACATCAACACGGAGGATTTCTGCGCCGCCGTCGATTATCTTTCGACGCGGCCGGACGTCGATCCCGCGCGCGTCGGCATTCTCGGCGTCTGCGGCTGGGGCGGCATGGCGCTCAACGCCGCCGCGATCGACACGCGCGTCCGCGCGACCGTCGCCGTGACGATGTACGACATGAGTCGCGTGCTCGCCAACGGCTACAACGACGCGATGGGCGCCGACGAACGCTTCGCCGCGCGGGAACGCCTCAACGCGCAGCGCACCGCCGACGCGAAGGCGGGAACGTTCGCGCGCGTGCCGCTCAACGAAAAGCCCGCCGCCGACGCGCCGCAGTTCATGAAGGATTACTACGACTACTACAAGACGCCGCGCGGGTACCACGCGCGTTCGCTCAATTCCGAAGGCGGCTGGAACGCGACGTCGGCGCTCTCGTTCATGAACATGCCGCTTCTCGCCTACGCGGGCGAAATTCGGAGCGCCGTGCTGCTCGTGCACGGCGAAAAGGCGCATTCGCGTTATTTCAGCGAGGACGCCTTCAAAAAACTGCGCGGAGAAAACAAGCGCCTCCTCATCGTTCCCGGCGCCGTGCACACGGACCTTTACGATGACCGCGCGGGCGTGATTCCCTACGACGAAATCGAAAAATTCTTCCGCGAAAATCTGAAATGAAATCCGCCATGAAAAACGTCAGAAAAAAAGTGCTCGTGATTTCGTCGAGCGCGCGCGTCGGGGCAACTCGGACACGCTCGCGGAACGTTTCGCGCAGGGCGCGCGCGACGCCGGACACGACGTCGAAAAAATCGCGCTGCGCGACCGCAAAATCAATTACTGCCGCGGCTGCGGCGCCTGCAGCGCGACGCATCGCTGCGTGCAGAAGGACGACATGGCGGAGCTGCTCGACAAACTCGTCGCCGCGGACGTCGTCGCGCTCGCCACACCCGTGTATTTCTACACGCTCAACGGACAGATGAAGACGTTCATCGACCGCACCGTGCCGCGCTACACGGAAATCCGCGACAAGGATTTTTACTTCATCATGGCGGCGGCGGAAGACGAGGAGCACACGCTCGACAAGACGCTCGCGTGTTTCCGCGGCTTTCTCGACTGCCTCGACGGCGCGCGGGAACGCGGCGTGATCCGCGGCACGGGCGCGTGGAAGCCCGGAGACATCGAGGCGCGCCCGGACGCGCTCCGCGCCGCCTACGAAGCGGGGAAGAAAGCTTAAAGGCCAGGGCTTAAAGCTTAAAGAGGTGTTTGACTTCGCGGTTTTCTTTTCGTCGTGCGGGAGCGCGAAGCCCCGAAGGGGCGAAATTGTCCAGCGTAGGGTTTCAACCCTACGTAAACGGGAAAAGACGAGCGCGTCCTGTAAGGACGCGATTGCGGGAACGCTCTCGCGGTCGTGCGGCGTATTCACAATCGCGCTCCTTCAGAGCGCATTTCCCCGGACGGTTTTCGTAGGGCGGCGCGAACAAGTCCGCTTGCCCTACGCTGAGCAATCGCCGCCCCGTCGGGGCTTTCCCGCGCTCGTCCGCGACGTCTGCGGAAAACCGTTTCGTCGGAACCTGCGCGTCCCTCGGGATGATGCGCATTCCGCCTTTTCAAAAACTCTCTTGACTTAGAGTAAACTCGAAGTCGTAGGCTTTCGGAAAATTTTCACGAAACCGAAAAATGAAAAACGAAAAATGAAACGCAAGGAATTCATCATCAGGGCTGCGGCGGGAACGCTCGCGTGCCTGGTCGGCGGGAGCGCGGCGCTCTCGGCGGCGGAAAAGCTCGTTCCCGCGGGCGAGGACGCGGGCGCGCCGAAACGCGCGCTCGTCGTGTTTTACTCGTGGAGCGGGAACACGAAGGCGCTCGCGGGGAAGATCCGCGCGGCGACGGGCGCGGAGATCTTCGAGCTCGTGCCCGAAAAGCCCTACCCGAAGGAATACCGCAAGTGCACGGAGCAGGCGAAGAAGGAAATCGCCGAGAATTTCCGGCCCGCGCTCAAGGCGACGCCGGCGAATCTCGCGGAGTTCGACGTCGTGTTCATCGGCTCGCCGAACTGGTGGGGGACGTTCGCGCCGCCGGTCTCGACGTTTTTGGACGCGCCCGAGCTCGCGGGCAAGACGGTCTTGCCGTTCTTCACGCACGGCGGCGGCGGGATGCAGCGCTGCGAAAGCGACGTGCGCGCGCGGCTCGAAGGGCGGGCGCGCGTGCTCAAGGCGCTGACGCTGAGCGGAAGCTCCGCGGACGGTTCCCGCGCGGACCGCGCCGTCGCGGAATGGCTGAAGGCGCTGAAAGTTGAGGGTTGAGCGTTTATTCGCTCGCTCCGCTCGCTGTTGATTCTCGCTCCGCTCGGGGAAGCTTTCCGCGTCGGTAAAAACGAAAGGCGAAGTCTTCTCGGCGAAGCCGAATCAACAGGCGGCGGAGACGCCGATTCGACTTTCGACCATAAACTTTTCCGAAGTGTTTTCCCGCATTCTCATCGATCTGCTTGCCGCCGCGCTGATCGCGGCGTCGTTCGCGTACGGCTTCACGGGCGCGACGGCGCACGAGTGGCTGGGGCTCGGCGCGTGCGCGGCGCTGTTCGCGCACAACGCGCTGAACCTGCGCCGCTGGGCGCATCCGTTCGCGGGAACGCGGAAGGCGCGCGCGGCGGGAACGTTCGCGCTGAACGTCGCGCTCGCGGCGAGCCTCGTCGCCGTCGCCGCGAGCGGGGCGATGCTTTCGGGCGAGCTTTTCCCGTTCGTGCCGTCGGACGAAGGGCTTTTCGCGCGGAAGCTGCACACGGCGTCCGCGGCGTGGCTGTTCGTGCTCGGCGCGTTTCACGCCGGCCTGCACGCGGCGTTTTTCTCGGGCGCGGCGAGAAAAATCCCGGGGCTTCGGCCGCGGCGCGTCTCCGGCGACGTTCCCGCCGGCGGTTTTCTGAAAACGGCGTTCCCGCGCGCGTGCCTTTTCGCGCTCGCGGGAACGGTCGCGGTCTTCGGCGCGCTCGCGTTCTTCCGCCGCGCGTTCCCGGAAAAACTTTTCGCGCGGGAAACCTTCGACGCCTTCGCGTTCGGCGACGCGCTCCCGCGCTTCTTCGCGGACTACGCCGCCGTCGCCGCGCTCTTCTTCCTCCTCGGCGCGTGGTGTTCCCGCGCGCGCAGATGATTTTCGTCGCGGACGGGCGGGCGCGGACGAGTCCCCAAAAAACTTCTTCGTCCGGGGCGGATGTGGTATAGTTTCGAACCATGGACGAACACGGCGCACGGAGGCGGACGGGCGGCTACACGCTTTTGCGGAAAATCGGCGAAGGCGGGTTCGGCAGCGTGCATCTCGCGCGGCGCGACGGCGCGGAGGGCTTCGTCGCGCTCAAGCTCATCCACAGCGAAGACGCCGAGCGGGAACGCCGTGCCGTCGAAAAATACGCGGCGCTGCCCGACCGCGAGAATCTCGTCGAAATCCTCGACTACGGCGTCGAAGGCGACACGGCGTATTTCGCGATGCCGCTGGCGGACGCGCTCGAAACGCCGTCCGCGTTCCCGCCGACGGATTTTCGCTGGCAGGAAAAATCGCTCTGGAATCTGATCGAGCGGCGGCGGGAACGCCCGGTCGCGCCGTGGTTTTCCCGCAAGGAAATCACGGAAATCATCGCGCCGGTGTTCGACGCCGCGATCGCGCTCGGCGGGCACGGGCTGCTGCACCGCGACATCAAGCCGGCGAACGTGCTCTTTTTCGGCGGCAGGGCGAAGCTCGCCGACTTCAGTCTGCTCGAGCGCGACCGCCGTTCGCTGAGCCGCCTCGGCACGCCGCTCTTCGCCGCGCCGTCGTGGTTCCTCAACAGCGGCGGCAATCCCGACGCCTACGGGCTCGCGACGACGCTCTACACGCTCGCGACCGGCAATCTGCCCGACGCGATCGGCCGCGCCGCGTTCCTTTTTCCCGAAGGCGCGGAGGAAAAATTTTCGGACGCGGAGCGGGAACACCGCCTGCACCTGCACCGCTGCGTTCTGCGCGCGATTGCGGAAAATCCGGCGGACCGCTTCGTCACGCTCGCGGACTTCAAGGCCGCCGTGCTCTCGGACGATTTCGAGAGTTCCCGCGCGTTCAGAACGACCGCGGAAAAGACCGCGCGCCGGAAATTCTTCCACGCGGGAGCGCTCGCGAGCGCCGTCGCCGCCGCGCTCGGCGCGGGAGCCGTTCTCGCGGGAACGCGGATTTACTACGCGCTCGCGTATCCCTCCGCCGAGCCGCCCGCGGTCGCGGACGCGGTTTTCGCGAAGGTTTCCGCCGAGGGGCTGCGCGACGAGGCGCGCGGAATCTATGTGGACAGCCGCGCGACCTGGCGGGAACGCCGCCGGGAGATTCTCGAAGACCTGAAGAAGGACTTCGCGGAGGACCTCGCGCTCGCGCGCCTCTCCGAAGACGAAATCCGCGCCCGAGCCTCGGGCGACCGGAATCTGCCTCATCACGTGAAGATCGCGCGGGAACGCCTCGCGAACCTGAGCGAAACCGTCGCGCGCATGGAACGCGAGCTCGCCGACGATTCCGCCTATCGCGCCTACGTCGAGGAAAGGCTCGCGCAGGCGAAAAAACTCGCCGCCGAGCCGTGATTTTTCCCGCGTTCCCGCGAATGTATCTTTCAGATGGAATTTCCGCAGACACCGAAGACCGTCCTCGAAAAGCTGATCGCGCCCGAGCAGAACGCGGCGTGGAACGGCGCGTGGCGGGATTTTTTCGACATCTATCACGCGACGATCAAGGTGATGGTGTGCAACTCCTTTTACCGGCGCGGCCTCTACGGCGTTCCCGCGAGCGTGACGGACGACGTGATCGCCGACGTCGTGATCTCGCTCAACGAAATCTTCGCCGCGCGCCGCTACGACGCGGAGAAATCCCGCTTCCGCTTTTTTCTGAAGACGGTGTGCGATCGCCGCGTCGTCGATTTCCTGCGCAAAAACGGCGGCGCGCCCGCGGAATCGCTCGACGACGACGAGGGCGACGCCCGCTCCCGCGCGGAAAGCGCGGCGGCGGAAAGCGGGACGAGCGAGACCGAGCAGCTCGAAGCCGAGGAGCTGCGTGCGTTCCGCCGCGCGATTCTGCTCGACGCCTACACGTGCATCCGCGGCGAGTTCGCGCCGAACACCTGCGTCGCCTTCGAGATGGTGAAGCTCGAAGGGCTGCCGGTCGAACGCGTCGTGAGCGAGCTCGGCGTGTCGCCGAACGTCGTCAACAACGCGGTGCACCGCATCACGAAACGCCTGCGGGAAACGCTTTCCCGCGACGAAAACTTCAAGGAGCTGACGGCATGAACGACGAAACGGAAAAAACGCCCGAAACGAAGCCGGAAGGAAACGCGGCACCGGAAACGGCGCGGGAACGCGCCGCGGCGGAGCGTATGATTTCCGAGCTGAAATCCGCCTACGAATCCTCGGCGCGCCTGCGCGCGAGCCCCGCGCACCGCAGGATCGCGCTCGAAATCGCCCGCGGTCTCAGGAAGAAGTGACGCGGGAACGCGCTTCCGCGGGTTCCGGGTTCAGCGCGCGGCGATTTTTTCGTAGATTGCCTCGTAGGTCTTCACGCCCTTTTCGAGCAGGGCGACGTCCGCGTTCTCGTTCGGCGAGTGGATGCGCGAATCCGGCAGGAAAAGCCCGATCATCAGCGCGTTCAGCCCGCAGATCTTGCGGAAGGCTTCGATGATGCCGATCGAGCCGCCGTCGCGCGTGTAGATCGGCGGGTTGCCGAAAAGCTCCGTGACGACGGCGTGCGCGGCCTCGAAGGCGCGCGCGAGCGCGGGATTCATCTCCGGGTCGGAGTTCGGGCGGTTCGGCGGGCAGACGTAGTAGGGCGGGCAGGACTGCATGCGCTCGATGCTCGCGCGGACGCCCGCGGGAACGCGCGCGCGGATCGCGGCGGCGACTTTTTCGAAGACGTCCGCGGGATCCATGCCGGGAACGAGCCGGCAGGTGATCTTCGCGAACGCGCCCGCGGGAACGATGGTCTTGGAGCCTTCGCCGAGATAACCGCCGCCCATGCCGTTGAACTCGAGCGTCGGCGCGAAACGGACCGCTTCGGCGCCGTCGTAGCCGGGCAGGCAGTGCAGCGCGTCCACGCCGAGAAACGCCTTGAGCGTCTCGTCCGTCTGCGGCAGGCGTTTGAGCTCCTCGCGTTCCCAGTCCGCGGGCGGGCGCATGCCGTCGTAGAATCCGGGAACGTTCACCGAACCGTCGGGATTGTGCAGCGAGGCGCAGATTTCCGCGAGCGCCTGCAGCGGGTTGTACACCGCGCCGCCGTAAATGCCGGAATGCAGGTCGGCGTTCGGCCCTTCGAGACGCAGTTCGAGCCCGACGACGCCGCGCAGCCCGATGGTGATCGCGATCTTGTCCGCGGCGGGGCTTTCCGTGTCCGAAAGCAGCACGAAATCCGCCTCCGAGAGCTCCGCCGCGTGCTCGCGGAGAAACTGCGGGAACGAGCCGCTGCCGATTTCCTCTTCGCCCTCGAAGACGAAGGTGACGCGCAGCGGCAGATCCGGCCTGCGCGCGAGCAGGTTCGCGATCGCGACGACGGAGACGGCGTGCGGCCCGCGGTTGTCGGCGGCGCCTCTGCCGAATATTTTTCCGTCGCGCACCCGCGGCTCGAACGGAGGCGTTTCCCAGAGTTCGAGCGGATCGACGGGCTGCACGTCGTAATGACCGTAAACGACGACGTGCGGCAGATCCGCGCGCCCGGCGTTCACGCGGCCGACGACGACGGGATTGCCCGCCGTGGGGACGATCTCCGCGCGCGCGCCCGCCTTTTCGAGCAGCGCGGCGAGAAAGCCGCAGGTGTCGGCGATGCCCTGCCGCGCGTTCGGGTCGGCGGAGATGCCGGGAAAACGTATGTAGTCTTTGACGACGTCGACGATGTTCATTTTCATGCCTGCATTCTGAACCCCTTCGCGCCGCCTTGGAAAGCTTAAAGCAAGACGCCCGGCGGAAAACGGGACGCGGGGAGGGCGAGAAAATCCGCGCGTTCCCGCCGCCCGCGTTCCCGCGGGGAGGTCATTTTTTGCGGGGGCGGCGGGCGTCGTCGTCGAGGGACGAGGGCGGGAGGTCGTCGGGGGATTTTTCGCCGGCGGCGGAAAGGGCGTCGAGGGAGTCCTCGGTCAGCTCCTCGAAGTCGAACTCGAAAAGGTTTTCGCAGTCGCAGGGCTCGCCGCGTTTCCGCGCCTCTTCGCGCCGTCTCGCGCGCGCGATGATTTCGTCGAGCGACGGGATTCGGCCCGTTTCCGAGAACGCGGCCTTCATCAGCTTGTCCACGAAATTGTATTCACCGGACTTGAGCGCCTCGAGCTCGCGCGGGTCGATGCTCGCGAGTTCGGCTTCTTCGTCATAATTTTCTTCGTCTTTCATAAATGCGTCGGGCTTTTCTGTCTATGATAACGGATGAGCGGGGAAAATCTTAAAATTTTTTTTGCGGAGGAACGTTCTGGAAGAACTGATCGTTAATAATGAATAATTAATGATGAACAATGAATGACGCGGTGAGGAAGGCAGTCTTAAAATCCTTTCGGCGCAGCCGAGCGCAAGGCGTTATTCGTTATTCACTACCAGTTGTTCGCTGCTCCCGTGGAGCTCCACGATGCGGATGCGGACGCGCTTCTGGAGCTCGTCCGAGGCGGTCTTGAGCGTTTCGACGAGCGCGTCGGGCTCGTAGTCGGCGGGAACGGCGAGCGCGTCGGCGAGCGCGAAGAGCGTTTCCGCGCCGAGCACGGCCTGGTAGCTCGGCGCGTTCCCGTAGCGTTTTTCGAAGAGTTCGCGGAAATCCTCGCGGCTGGGGGTGATTTCGGCTTCGGGCAGGAAGAGCGGATTGCGTTTTTTCGCGGCGAAGATCTGCGGCACGAAAAGCGCGTCGGAGCCGTAGATCGGCAGGTCGATCCCGCGCTCTTCGAGGAGCGCTTCGAGCTCGGGAAAATCGTTGTAGGTGCCGCCGAAGAAGACCGTGTCGGCGAATTTTCCGCCGATGTAGTTGCCGATGGTCTGCGAGATTTTTTTGCGGCGGAAGGGCACCTGGTAGTTCAGGCGGAAGAGCTGGCCGCCGCGCAGGCGGATTTCGCGCTCGAGCGCCGTGCTGAAGATGTCGCCGTACGTGCCGGGCTCGGGGCTGATGAGGACGACGTTCTTGTGGCCGGTCGCCTCCATGCGGTCGAGCATCGCGGCGGTCCACTGTTCGAGCCGCGGGAAGAAGGTGACGAAGTTGTCCGCGTCGAGCGGCGGGAGTTTTTCCGAGCGGACGGTGATCGGCGAGACGAGCGGCATGCCGTGAAACTGCGTGAGCGCGCGCGCCGCGGGAATCTGCCCCGAGACGAAGGGCCCGATGACGGCGGCGACGGACGCGTCGTCGCAGAAATCCTGGATCGCGGAGGCGAATTTCGGGAGCGTCGAGGCGTCGTCCCGGACGATGAGCTCGATGCGCGGCGCGCCGTTCCCGCGCTCGGCGTTGCGGAGCTCGGCGGCGAGCATGACGCCCTCGGCGGCCTCGCGCGTGGGAATGTCGGAGGCGTCGTAGGCGAACGCGATGCGGACGACGTCGGGCGCGGCGCGGACGCCCTCGACGCGTTCCCGCACGAAGCGCGCGCGGTGGTTGCGGTCGATGAACGAGCGGAATTCGAAGAGCCCGAGCGCGTTGAGCAGGAAGAACAACGTGGTGCAGGCGAAAAGCGCGATGAAAGAATTTTTCATAAAAAGGCGTAAGGTGAAGGAGGGAAGGCGGAAAGGGAGTCGGACAAGCGACAAAGGCGGTGAACTGCGAACGGCGAATAATGAACAACGCCTTGCGCTCGGCTTCGCCGAAAGGATTTTGAAACAGTCTTCGTCGCCGCGTCGTTCATTGCTGATTATTCCTTATTCATTGCTCTTGTCGCTTGTCGCCGGAAACCTGCCGCTTTCTTCTCAAGCTATCTGGCGCTCGACGAGGCGGCGGAAGACGCCTTCTTGGGCTGCGAGTTCGCGGTAGGCGCCGACCTGCACGACGCGCCCCTTGTCGAGCACGTAGATGCGGTCGGCGTTGACGATGGTGGAAAGCCGGTGCGCGATGACGATGCGCGTCATGCGCAGCTTTTCCATGTTCGACTTCACGATTTCCTGCGAGACGTTGTCGAGCGCGCTCGTCGATTCGTCCATGACGACGACGGGCGGGGCGCCGACGAGCGCGCGCGCGATGAGAATGCGCTGCTGCTGCCCGCCGGAAATCGTCTCGGGCGTCACCATCGTGTGAATGCCCATCGGCATTTCCTCGACTTCGCGGCGGAAGGCGGCGAGCTCGAGCGCGCGCCACGCGTCCGCGGTCGAGCAGTCCGTTCCCGTGACGACGTTTTCGAGAATCGACGCGGGCAGGATGCGGTTGTTCTGCAGAATGACGCCCATCTGCCGCCGCACGGCGCCGAGGTCGAGCCGCGCGAGGTCTTTGTCGGAATAATAGACGGCGCCGGTCTCGGGCGTCTCGAAGCCGAGCAGCAGGCGCACGAGCGAGCTTTTTCCCGCGCCGGAGGGGCCGACGATCGCGACGAACTCGCCCGGCTCCGCGCGGAACGACACGTCGCGCAGCACGAGCGCGGATTCCGGCGAATAGCGGAAATTCACGTGCGAGACTTCGACCTTGCCCGTGAGCGTTCCCGGCTTCTGCCGCTTAGCGTCGTCTTCGGGATCGGTTTCGAGAATGGGCATGATGCGGTCGATCTCGGGCTTGACGGCGAGCAGCGTCCAGAAGCCCGTGGAAAATCCCATGAGCCCGGTCTGAAACGTCTGAAACGCCGCCATGAAGGCGAGGAACACGGGCAGGGAAAGCGTCTCGTCGAGGAAGCCGCCCGCGAGCGCGTAGAACGCGACGGAGACGAGCATCGGGAACGTCGCGGCGGCGAGCTTCTGCCAGGAGCCGTTGCGCGAGATCGCGTACTGGCGGCGCGTCATTTCGCCGAAATCGTCCGTGAAGCGCGAGAGCACGCGGCGCTCGGCGCCCGCGGAGCGGATTTTTCCGATGCCGTCGAAGAACTGCTTGAGCAGGCCGTTCATTCTTCCCGCGGCGGCGGCGTGTTCGGCGAGCGGCACGAGATTGCGCCGCGAGAGCCGGAAGAACACGAACGCGTAGAGCAGCGCCATCGCCGCGCCCGCGAGCGCGAGCTTCCAGCTGTACCAGCACATCATCGCGAGGCTCACGATCGAGAAAAGCGAGCTGACGAACTGCTGCGAGATCACGCCGAACACGGCGTTCAGCACCTGCGTCGCGCCGAGCACGCGCTGCGTCATGTCGCCGGAATCGGCGCGGCGGAACGCGTTCACGGGAATGCGCAGAATGTGGTCGTAGGTCGCCGCCTGGAAGCGCTCGAACTGCTGCGCGCTGAAGAGCATTGTGACGAGCGAGGGCACGACGCCGACGCCGACGCGGCACGCCGTGAGCACGACGAGCAGCGCCGTCAGCTGCGCGAGCTCCGGCAGGTCGCCCGCGGGAATGATCTCCGCCGTCACGTACTGCGTCGCGATCGGCACGACGAGCCCGATCAGCCCGGAAAAGAGCCCGGCGGCGACGATCGTCGCGACCACGGGGCGGGAACGCCGCAGCAGGAAGCGCAGCAGCCCGGCGCGCGTGCGCCCGTCGCGCGGGAACGGTTCGTAGAAGCAGAACGCGCTCCCGTCGAGCGATTCGGCGACCGCGCGCGTGAGCGGGCGTTTCTTCCCGCCCTTCGCGGGATCCTTGTAGGCGCTCGCCTCGGCGTCGAGAAAGAGCACGAGCGGCGCGCCGTCCTTGCGGAACGCGAGCAGCGGGAGCGCGGAGACGTCGCGGAAATCCTCCGCGAGCGCGATTTCGCGCATGCGCCAGCCGGCGGAATCGGCGAACTCGGCGAGGCGGCGGCGGATCGGCTTTCCCGCACTTTCCTCGAGAATCGCCTCGGCGTGCGAGGCGTCGAGATTGTAGCGCTCGGCGATTTCGCGCAGGGCGGGCAGGAGCGGATCGACCGCGTCGGACGGGCGTTCCCGCGCGGCGTCTTCCTGCAGGGAAATTCCGGCGGTCGCGCCGAGCGCCTCGAGCTTGCGTTCGAGCGCGAGCTCGGTCAGACCGCGGTTCTGCGCGTCGCGGAGGCGCCGCGCCTCGCGCGCGTTCCCGCGGAAACGCAGCAGCGCGGCGAGCAGGGCGGGAACGTCCGCGTCGGCGGGCTGCCCGCGCGCGGCGAGCCCGCATCCGGCGCGCACGCGTTCGCGCCAGGCGTCGCGGGCGGCGGCGAGTTCTTCGGGAGATTCGGCGCCGAGCGGCTCGGTCGCGAGCGCGTCCGCGGCGGCGGGAACGAGACCGAGCGCCCATGTTTCCGCGGGCGCGTTTTCGGGCGCGAAATTCAGCGGGGTTTCGGGGAAGAAGGCGTCGCCCGGCGCGAGCGTCGCGACGAAGGCGCGTTCGCCCTCGACGCCGTCCGTCTCGCGGCGTATCAGGAAAAGATTCGCCTCGCCGGAAACGACGCGGACCGGCGTTCCCGCGGGAACGATATTCTTGTCGCTTCGCGAATCCGCCGAAGGGGAAATTTCTTCGGAAGAGGTTTCCGACAAGCGACCGGAAAGTCGCTTCCCCGAAAGGTCTTTTTCGGTTTCCATTTTCACTCGCCTCCTTCCGTCTTCATCAGCTTCGCGTAGGCGCCGCCGAGCCGCATCAGCTCCTCGTGCGTGCCGCGCTCGGCGACTTTCCCGCGGTCGAGCATGATGATCTCGTCGCAGTCGCGGATCGTGCTCAGGCGGTGCGCGACGACGATGCACGCGCAGCCGCTGCGGCGGATCGCGCGGTCGATCTCGACCTCGGTCACGGGATCGAGCGCGCTCGTCGCCTCGTCCAGAATCAGCAGCGGCGTGCGGTGCGTGAGCGTGCGCGCGATTTCGAGCCGCTGGCGCTGACCGCCGGAGAAGTTCTTGCCGTTTTCGGCGACGCGCTGTTCGAGCATGTCGCCGCGCGCGGTGAGCTCGCGCTCGATCGCGGCGTCGCGCACGGCCTGCTGCAGCGCCTCGGCGTCGCAGGTCGGCGCGAAGAGCGTGAGGTTTTCGCCGACCGTTCCCGAGAAGAGCATGATGCTCTGGTCCACGGTGCCGACCATCGCGTAGTATTCCTCCCGCGTGTATTCGCCCATTTTTCTGCCGTTGAGCAGGATTTCGCCGCTCCACGGGACGAGCGTGCCGTTGGCGAGCTTCGCGAGCGTGGACTTGCCCGAGCCCGAGGCGCCGACGAGCGCGACGCGCCGCCCGGGCGAGACCTTCATCGAAAAATGCTCCAGCAGCGGCGGGTCCATGCGGCTGTAGCCGAACGTCACGTCGCGCATCTCGAAGAACGCGCGGTCGAGGATTTTCGGCTCGCCGTCGCTCTCGGCGCGGAAGACGCTCTCGGGCTCGTATTTGTACACGTCGTCGAGGCGCTCGATGTCCGCCTTGAGCGTCTGCAGCTCCGCGCCGGACATGAGCAGGGCGGTGAACGGCGTGGTGAAGCTCGTCGTCAGCGTCTGAAACGCGAAGAGGGCGCCGAGCGAGAGCTCGCCGTTCATCACGAGCCAGGCGCCGACGCAGAGCACGAGGACGTTCCCGAGCGCGTCGAGGAACGTCGGCAGCAGGTTGAAGCAGGTGACGGTCGTCTGGAACTGGAGCTGCTTGCGGTTGAGCTCGGCGAGCTGGTCCGTCCATTGGGCGAACATCGTGTTTTCGCGGCCGGCGGCGCGCATGTTCTCGATGTTCGCCACGCCGCCCATCACGGAAGAGAGCATCTTCGTGCGCAGCATCAGCAGGCTCTGGTTCAGCACCTGGCGCTTTTGGTTCACGACGCGCAGGAAGAGCAGGTCCGTGAGAATGAACCCGACGGAGACGCAGGAGAGCAGGGGGCTGAAGCGGAACATCAGCGCGAGGAAGAACAGCGCCGTGAAGAACTTCACGACGTTGTCGGCGACGGTGCCGAACGCCGTGTTCGCGACGGTCGAGTTCAGCCCGACGCGCGTCTGCAGGTCGCCCGCGGAGCGCTGCAGGAAGAATCCCGTCGGCAGGCGGAAGAGCCAGTTCATCATCCGCATCGTCTTGTTCACGGCGAGCTGGAGTTCGCCGCGGCGCAGCGCGAGGTCGGTCAGCCCCGTCAGCAGCGCCTGGAGCGCCGCCGTGAGCAGGAAGAACAGCAGCAGCGGCACGAGCCATTCGCCGCGCTCGGGCAGCACCTTGTCCACGAAGATCTGCAGCAGCGCGGGAGCGGTCACGCCCGGAACCACGAGCAGCAGCCCGCCCCAGACGACGGCGGCCATCACGCTCTTCGTTCCCGAGAGCATCGGCAGCAGCGAGCGCAGGACGCTCATCGGCTTCCCGCCCTTGCGGAACGCCGGCGTCTTTTTGAACTCGAGCGCCACGCCCGTGTAGGATTTTTCGAAAAGCTCGCGCTCGACCGTGCGCGGGCCGACGCCGGGATCGTTCAGGTAAAAATATTTTCCGTCGCGGGAACGCCCTTCATAGACGAGAAAGTGCTCGAAGTTCCAGAACAGAATCAACGGTCCTTCCAGCTCGTCCAGATGTTCCGTCAGAACGCGGTAGCCTTTAGCGTCAAGGTGATACCCGCGGGCGGCTTTCAGAATCAGGGACGCTTTGCTTCCGTTCCGCGAGACGCCGCATTCCGCACGGAGTTTTTCAAGAGGCTCATACCGTCCGTAATAGGCAAGAATCATCCCCAGCGACGCGGCGCCGCACTCCGTCGCCTCCATTTGAAGCATGGTCGGAGTTTTCTTTCTTGCCGGACGCAGAAAAGAGGGAATCATTCGGGATAAATTCATTCGTCAGACGGTTTCTTTTTGACTTGTTTCCGGTTCATGAGCTCCCGGAGGGCGGGAATTACATAAGACGCCGGAGCGCGGTAGGAGGTATTGATGATAACCTCCCCCAGCATTCCGTTGACGATCTTGCGGGGATATC
>SFEJ01000053.1 GCA_004558035.1 Opitutia bacterium | reverse complement strand
ACTTTTCTTCGCGGAGCGAAACGCAATCAACTTCCATAACCTTAGAAAAGTGATGAGGTGACGGAGTTATGAAGTTATGAAGGTTCATTGAGTTCGGCTGCGCCGAAAAGGCTTCGGAAAACTTTTCTTCGCGGAGCGAAACGCAAAGAACTTCCATAACCTCATAACCTCATCACCTCATAACCTCCCCTCCCCCCGCCCTCTTTTGCTCTTTCCGTTTTCCCTTTTTCGGCGGATAATCGCGCACATGAAACACGCCTTGGACGTCGATCTCGAACTCGTGAAAAAATACAACGTTCCCGCGCCGCGCTACACTTCGTACCCGACCGCGCTGCAGTTCCGCGAAGATTTTTCGGAAGAGGAAATCACGCGGACGATGCGCGAGGACGTCGCCGCCGGCGGGAACGCGGTTTCGCTCTACGTCCACATTCCGTTCTGCAGAACGCTGTGCCGCTACTGCGGCTGCACGAACGTTCCCGCCACGAACGCCGCCGACGCCGACCGCTATCTCGACGCGCTCGAAAAGGAAATCGCCTTCCGCGCGCGCGCGCTCGCGCCGGCGGGAACGCCGCTCCGCGTCGAACAGCTCCACTTCGGCGGCGGCACGCCGAGCGCCCTCACGCCCGCGCAGATCGACCGCCTTTCCGCCATGCTGCGCGCGGCGTTCGCGTTCGCGCCCGACGCGGAAATCTCCGTCGAGCTCGACCCGCGGACGGCGACGCCGGAAATCGTCGCCGCGTTCCGCCGCCTCGGCTGCACGCGCGCCTCGCTCGGCGTGCAGGATCTCGACCCGCGCGTCCAGGTGGCGATCCGCCGCGTCCAGCCCGAGCCCGTCGTGCGCGCCGCGATGGAGACGCTCCGCGCCGAAGGCTTCACCTCGGTGAACTGCGACCTGATCTACGGGCTCCCGTTTCAGACGCCGGAAAGCTGCGAAAAGACGCTGGACGCCCTGCTCGCGCTCGCGCCCGACCGCTTCGCCGTGTTCAGCTACGCGCACGTGCCGTGGCTGAAGCCGCAGCAGAAGCTCCTCGAAGCCGAAGGCGGGCTGCCCTCGCCGAACGAAAAGCTCGCGCTCTTCAAGACCGTCGCCGAACGCCTCACGCGCGAGGGCTTCGTGTACATCGGGCTCGACCATTTCGCACGCGAGGACGACGAGCTCGTCCGCGCCCTGCGGGAACGCCGCCTGCAGCGCAACTTTCAGGGCTATTCGACGCACGCCGGGCTGCCGATCGTCGCGCTCGGCATGTCGGCGATCTCGCAGTCCGCGCGCACGTTCCTGCAGAACGACAAGACGCTCGACGGCTACGAGGCGCGCATCGCCGCGGGAACGTCCGCGCACGTCAAGGGGCTGCTCGTCTCCGAAGAGGATCTGCGCCGCCGCGCGATCATCACGAGCGTCATGTGCGATCTGGAGCTCGACTACGCGAAGCTTTCGCGGCGCCTCGGCCTCGATTTCGAAAAGACCTACGCCGCGGAGCTCGCCGCGCTCGCGCCGCTCGCCGCGGACGGGCTCGTCGCCTTCCGCGCGGACGAGAGCGGGCTCGACGTGACGCGCGTCGGGCGCATGTTCGTCCGCAACATCGCCCTGCCCTTCGACGCCTATTTCCGCGCCGGCGCGCCAAACCGCCACTCCAAGACCGTGTGAGCGTTCCGGAGCGGCCTTCCGGTCTCCGCTTCTTTTCTCTTCGCATGAAATGCGGAACAAAAATAACCCCATGCGGCGACGCCGCTTGGGAACACGCCCGCAAAAGAACACGCGCCTGAAAGGCGCAACCGCCCCGCGGGAACGACGCGCCGCGAAAACGTCGGACGCGTCGGGCGGTTGCGCCTTTCAGGCGCGGCACATGTGCGGTTTTTGCCCCAAGCGCGCGCGTCGCGTCGCGCATGGGGTTACGTTTGTTTCGCCCCGTCGGGGCGGAATTGTCCAGCGTAGGGTTTTAACCCTACGTGAACGGACAAAAACAAAGCGCGCTGTAAGTGCGCGATTGCGGGAACGCAAAAACGAACAGAGATTTCGGGGATTTTGAGGGATTGGATTCACTCCCGCGCCGCGCTCCGCCGGAGCGAAAAAATATGCGCGCCTTACGACCGAAGGCAGGAATGCCTTCGCCCCCATGTTCCCGCATGAAATGCGGAACAAACATAACCCCATGCGGCGGCGCCGCTTGGGGACTCGCCCGCAAAAGAACACGCGCCTGAAAAGCGCAACCGCCCCGCGGGAACGCAACGGAGGGTAGGCGTCCCCGCTTGCCCTCGAAATCCCTCCCTCGGATTCTTCTCCGGGCTCTCAGCCCTGCGTCTTCCTGCGGCGGCGGGCGGGAGCTCCCGGCTTCTTCGCGCGAAAGCGCTCGGCGAGCGATTTGAGCTCTTCCGGAGATTTGCCGCGCAGATCCACGCGCTCGCCGAATTTGCGGTTCACGTCCCTTTTGTCGATCTCCACTCCGAAATCCCGCGTCAGCTTCTCCGCGAACGCTTCCCGCAGATAATCCCGCAGATGTTTCGGCTGCAGGTGCTCGGAAAAAATCTCCATGAGGCGAAGCGGGATGCTGACGGTTACGAGTTTCGACGACTTTGACATGCCTCCAAATTTCGCCTTGCGGAAACGCTCCACTCAAAAGATAGAATCCAACTGAAACAGCAGTTGCAAAATTAAAGGCGGGACGCTTAAATTTCCTCATTCACCACCTTACAGATTCATTCCGAAACCTGCGCCTTGTCTTTTTGAACCTCCGCCCCTTTCGATCATGAAAACGCCGCTTCCCTTTTTCCTCCTGCTCGCCGCCGCCGTTCCCGCGTTCGCCGGAAACGACGCGCCCTCCGCCTCCGAACCGGACGCCGAAAGCGCTTCCGCGCTCCCGTCCGACGCGCTCGCCGCGCGGCTGCGCGACGGACTCGCCGACGGCGATCTCACGCCCGAAGCCCGCCGCGAGGAGGCGTTCAAGTGGATGGTCCGCGCGCACGCCCACGGACGCGCGGACGCGCGCGACGTTTTCTGGCGCCCGCTCTACGTGCGGGAACGCGCCCGCGAGGCGCGTCTGCGCGAAAAGGCGGACGCGGGCGACGCCGCCGCGCAGCTCGAACTCGGGAGGCTCCACCTCGGCGACATGAACGCGTTCCCGCGCCGCGAGGCGAATCCGCCTCTCGCCGCGAAATACCTGCGCCTCGCCGCCGCGCAGGGCTCCGCCGAAGCCGCCCGCCTCCTCGCCGACCTCGAAAAATCCGATTCCGAAAAGCAATGAAATACCTGATTCCGATTTTCGTCTTTTTACGTTCCCGCGCGCGGGCTCGGCGTGTATTCCTTGGAGACGCTCGAACGGATCCGCGCCGAAAGCGTGACGTGCAAATACTGCGGGCGCACCGCGCCGAACGCGAAGCTGCTCACGGCGATGGGCGCGTGCGCGAACTCGCCTTCGGGCAAGCACGTCGTGCTGCGCCAGCCGAAGACGCTCCCGCGCCGGTACGCCGTCTGCCGCTACTGCGGCGCGCGCGCCCAGACCGTGGCTCTGCTCACCGCGGGTCACTGCAACGCCAACCCGCGCGGCAAAAAACACGTCCCCGCGAACTGACGCTCCCGCGCGAAAACCCTTTCAAACCACGAACAGAAGAAAACAAACCATGAAACCCGAAGAATCTTCCAAACAGCAGCTCCTCGACTGGGCGCAGGAAATCCGCGCCGTCTGCGAGCAGGAAAACGATTCCGCCGCGTTGCGGACAATCGACGAAGCCGTCGAACGTTTCCGAGCCGACCGCTTCGTCATCTCCGTCATGGGGCTGGCGAAACGCGGCAAGTCCACGCTGATCAACGCCCTTCTCGGACGCAGCGACGACATGCTCGCGCCCATCGACGAGCTTCCCGCGACGAGCGTCTGCACGACGTTCAGCCATTCACAAAAGGAAAAAATCCAAGTGATTTTCCGTGACGGCAAGACCAAGGAAATCAATGCGGATGAAATCCGTTCCTACGCGACGGAAGATCTCAATCCGGAAAACTGCAAGGACGTCCAAATCATTCGAATCGAAACGCCGTCCGCCGAAAAATTCTCGGGCGTGGTTTTCGTCGATCTGCCCGGAAGCGGCTCCATTCACGAGCATCACGATCAGGTCGTCCGACAATTCCTCCCGCAGAGCGACGCTGTGCTGCTGATGACGACCGCCTCTATGCCGATCGCGGCCGATGAAATCGAGTTACTCAAAAAAGTCCGCGAAAATGACATCGAAAAAATCTTCGTCGTGACGAATATGACAGACGAAGTCAGCCCGGAGGAACTCGCCTCCGGCGAAAACATGAACCGTAGCAAGCTCGCCGAGGCGAAAGTCCCCGCCGACGTCATATACGAAATCTCCGCAAAGCGCGCCTTCGAAGGCGATTGGGGAAAAAGCGGCGTTCCCGCGCTGATGGAAGCCGTCTCGGCGTTCGTAGATAAGCGCCGCGGCGAAATCATCAAAAAGCGCTTCGTCGCTGAAATCAAAGCCGCCGCCGTCCAGACCTTGCGCGCAGCGGATCTACGCGCGAGGTTTTCCGAACTTTCTCCCGACGAACTCGAAAAACTTCGCGGCGACGTTACCCGTTGCCGCGAAGAACTTGAGCAGGCGAACAAGCTCCGTGCCGAGAAATTCCGCTCACACTGGAATCGCATCGTCGATGAATTCGAGCAACGCCTCCCGAGCGTCAAAAACGGCGTTGAGATTGCCTTGAACAAAAAAATGGAATCTGCCGGTGTTTTGAACGTCGGCACCTTCAAAAAGGAAATGCCCGGATTCTTCGCGGACACGCTCGAAAACGCTCTCGCTCCCGTCGCGCAGAAAATGGAGGAAAAGTTTCGTGCACTTACGGAAGAATACGACAAGGAAAGTCCCGCCGTCTGCATTGCGGCCGACGGCACCGTCTCCACCGGCCAAAACGTTTCGCACACGGCGGAAGGCGTGCTCGCGGGAACGGGCGCGACGCTTGCCGTCGGCGGCGGGCTTTTCGCGACCGTCGCGAGCGGTCTGACTACGACTGCACTGACGCCTCTTGGCGCCTTTGGCGCCTATCTTGCCAGTAATCTTTCCGGTGCCTCGACGACTTTAGCTTGGTCGGGGTTTGAAATTACGACTGGAGCGATAGATGGGTTGCTCGGCGCCATCGGCAATGCTTTATGCATTAATGGTACCTACACCGTCGCAACGACTCTCGCGACGGTCGCGAATCCCATCGGTTGGACAATCGCCGGCGTCGGGGTGGTCGCCGTCGCCACGGCATGGGGATTCAAACGCCACAAGGATTTGAAGGGGCTCAAAGGTGAGGTTCTTGAGCGCTTCAGTAAAGTTTTCAAATCGATTCGTGAAGAAAAAATTCCCGAACTCAAGAACATGGGCGAGAATGTTCTGAAAGAATTCGAAATCGACTGGAAACAACAGATCGATTCGTTGGAATCGGCTATGAAGCAGAATACCACCGCGAAAAAAAACAGCGAGTTTAAGCGTCGTGCGGACGCATGCCGCGCGCGTTTCGACCAGTTGCTTGGAGACGAATCCGGGAAAATCGCGCATGCTTGAAAACTCTGATACACTGCGCATTCTCCAAGGGCTTTTCGCGCTTGCGAAAGCTTCCGAGGAGCGTAAAGGGATTCCCGAAGAAGCGAAGACGTTTTTCCAAGAGCTTCAGAACGATTTGCGCCCACTGATTGACCGTTGCACGCGCTCGAGCTCGGAGTACAAAATCGCGTTCGTCGGTCTTACCAACACTGGAAAATCCACCTTGCTGAACAGCCTTCTTGGGGAGAAAGTTGCGCCCGAGAGCAACGGGCAGTGCACGGCGAGCATCGTCGAATTCCGCTATGGAGAAAATTATCTTGTCCGTGCCAACCGCCCGGCGAGTAATTTGAAAGACATGTTTCCCTGCACTTGCGCAGAAGAAACATCTAAGAAACTCAATGAACTTTGCGCGCACGCAGGAAACAAAACCGCGAGCACCAAAATCCGTGTTTCGCTTCCGTCGTCAGTCTTAAAAAGCGGGCTCGTTCTCGTCGATACGCCCGGCTTCGGAGCGGCAGGGACAGAAGGAAGCGCAGATGAAAAGCTGGTCAAAAAATTCCTGCGCGATGAAGTTACACAGATTTTTTGGGTAGCCAGCACGAGAGGCGGTGGAGTCTTCGAGGAAAACGCACTCGAATTTTACGACCGTTTTCTAAAATTACGCTGTGACGACTTAATCATGAACTCCGGAGGAAAATGGAACGAAGAGACTAAGAAAAAATTTCTGAGACGCTACATCTACAAAGATCCTCGTTTCCGAAAAACGTTTCGGGTTCATTTTGTAGAAAACTCCGAAAAAAACGATTCGGAAAAATCGGGCATTGAAGACATTGTCTCTCGCGTGCTCGCGCTGAAAGAAGAGGATGGGCGCTTCAAAGATGTCTTGGACTGCCTGAACCAGCTCGGCGAATGGTGCGGCGAGCGCATGCGCGAGATGCATCCGCAGGAAGCGTATTTTCTGCCGACGCGTTGTGGCGCCTTCATCAAGAAATTCTGCATGGACCCGAAGTTGCCCGAGCTGCAGCCTTGGGAAATCTTGCTGAAAGAAGATTTCGAGCGTTATCGAAACTCGTGGCGCTAAAAAACGAACATGTGAAAAACGTACGCAAAATTGCTCGACGTGAATTTCTGAACGACTGCGAATGTTCTCTCATCACGGAAAGAAGGGTTCTTTGCAAGGCTTTTCTCGTGTCGTAGAGCACGGCCGGCTCCTCGCCAAGAGCTTCGAAGACGAGCGCTATGCCAACGGCCTCGCCTTCAAGACTCCGCCTGATGATTTTCATAAAACGACAAAACAGAGGTATCCAAAATGAAAACGCCGATTTATTTTTACGATTACAGCGAGAAATGGGTCTCGGACGCAGATCGATGGCGTCCGAAAACTCCGCCGGGCTGGGTGCAGGACATCCCGTTTACGCTACAGGAGAAATTCGCAGATCTCGCTAGTCGAAGCGCCGCGTGGACGCCTGATGACTATATCGGCGGTATGGAGACACACGATGGAAATGTCTCTTTCTTCCGCGTCTTCAACGGCGGACACGATCGCGACAATCGCTCGCGCTGGGTGTTGCTCGTGATGGTATTACCATGTTCGCACGCAAAAGCGAGTTCTCTCAAGGATGTTTTGGAATGCGACGTTTTTCGCGACTATGCAAAGGAGAAAAGCGCCGCGAACGGAAAAACAGTTCCCGATGTCGAGCCGCAGTGGAAGCGGCGGAGCGCGGCGGGCATCGACGTGCTTCTTGAAAAAGAATCGGGCGAGGGTGCCGAAGGAACTCGCATCGCTGAAAAGTATTCGTTGGGACTGACGAGTTCTGACGATTTCAACGGCTCTGTCTTAATCGAAAAATTCGGAGAAGATGTCCGGGCTGAAGCGAAGACTTCACGAAAGGAGAAGTCTTTCGAGACGAAAAAATTGGAATCAGAAAATGCATCGAAAGATGTAATAAGTAAGCCGGATTCCTCCCAAAAGCAGGCATCACACAAGGCTTCGAAGAAAGGGAAAATAATCGGAGTAATTATCATCGCTCTTTTGGTGGTCGACGTTATCACCTTTTTCTTCGTTTTCCTTGCCCCTATATTCAAGTCCGGCGAGCCCTATATGACGATTTGCGACAAGGAAAATAGCATCGTAATTATTCCCGATTTCCAAAAGGAATCAGGATCGGATCTGCCCGTTTCTTATGGTTGTCCGCTTTGTAATGGCATACATCATTATTTCAGAAAAGCTGATTTGAAGCACAAAGAATTCAAATTTGAAGAACTGCCGGAAACCCTGAAATACGATTCTACGGAAAAACATGATCTAAACTTTGAAAATGGAAAATAACTCAAAGAAAATCATACTCATCGGCGATACCGGATCCGGAAAAACGACGTTTATGACGGTTTTTTCGAAATCTTTCCCCTACGTACGAGATTCAAAATCGGCATACCTGCGCCCGGCAAATCAAGAAACGGCGGATTACATTCTTGAGAAATACAACGCTCTGCGAAATCAGAAATGGCCAGGAACCACAGATGCAAGCAAGCTTGACGAACTGAGTTGGACGCTTGTGACTCCAAATGGAAAGCACCAGATAAGCATCTGCGATTCATCTGGACAAATGATCGGCGAAATATATATAGAACGCGATAAATCGAAGAAGAGCCCAGAGGAGGGAGATTCAAAGAAGCAGGAGGAAGATTCTAAGAAGCGAACCGAATACAAAGATAAATTGAAAAAGAAAATCAATGAGTCGGAAATTATCATTTTTCTTCTTCGCTTGGACGAAATTCTT